>NZ_CP146369.1:0-300000 GCF_037055245.1 Brevundimonas olei | reverse complement strand
CGGCCTCCAGCCGGGCCAGCTCGCGCTTCCAGCGGCGGGCCGCGATCAGGGCGCGGGCCGACAGGGCGGCCAGGACCACGGCGCTGATCCCCCAGGCGGGCCAGACGAAGGCGCCGTAGGGGCTCATGTCCAGATCAAACACGCAGAACCTCCATCAGGCTTCCAGCGCCGCGCGGGCGCGAAGAGTCAGAACGCGGCGGCGCCGCACCTCGGTCCTGATCGACGTCAGCCAGATCGCCCCGAACAGCACCGCATAGGCCGCCATCATGGTCAGAAGCGCGGGCAGGAAGACCGGATCGACGCTGGTCCCGCCCGAGCGCAGCAGGGAGGCGGGCTGGTGCAGGGTGTTCCACCAGTCGACCGAAAACTTCACGATCGGCAGGTTGATCAGGCCGACCAGACCCAGCACCGCCGCCGCCCGCGCCGCCTTGGCCTCATCGTCGATCGAGGCGCGCAGGGCCATGTAGCCGAGGTAGAAGAGGAACAGCACCAGCACGCTGGTCAGGCGCGCGTCCCACACCCACCACGTCCCCCACATCGGCTGGCCCCACAGGGAGCCGGTGACGAGCGCCAGGGCCGTGAAGGCCGCGCCCGGCACCGCCGCCGCCCGCGCCGCCGCATCGGCCAGCGGATGGCGGAACACCAGGGCGAAGAAGCTGGACACGCCCAGCGCCCCATAGGCCATCAGGCCCAGGCTGGCGGCCGGAACGTGGATGAACATGATGCGGACGGTGTCGCCCTGCTGATAATCGGCGGGCGCGGTGAAGCTGAACCAGGTCCCCGCCAGCAGCAGGCCGAGCGCGCAGATCCACAGCACCGGGACCAGGGGGCCGGTGAAGCGCATGAAGCGGTCGGGATTGGCGAGGCCGAACATGGTCCGCCGATTACGCGGCCCAGCGCCCCACGGCAAGCGGGCGCGGCGTCCGACCCTTTGTCGCGGCTCTTCTCTTTCTTTCCGTCATCCTCGGGCTTGTCCCGAGGACCCAGTGCGGAGCCATCCCTGTCGGTGAGCCGCCTTCACGCCTACGCTGGAACAGCCTGTCGTCCCGCATCGCCGGACCATGGGCCCTCGGGACAAGCCCGAGGGTGACGATGTTTGAGCCCCGCGCCTCTTTAAAGGCTCAGGCCGTGCCGGGCCGCCAGGTCCTCCAGTCCGACCATCGGGCGCGGACCCCAGTGGCCGATGACCTCCGACGCCGCCAGCGAGCCCAGCGCCCCGGCCTGGGCCAGGCCCAGGCCGCGCGACAGGCCCAGCAGCACGCCTGCGGCGTACTGATCGCCGGCGCCGGTGGTGTCGACGACCTTCTCGACGGGATAGGCTTCGACCTCGACCCGCTCGGCTCCGCGGAACAGCACCGAACCGGCGGCGCCGCGCGTCACGGCCGCGACCTCGACGATGCGGCCCAGGTGGGCGGCGCCGTAGTCGAAATTCTCGGTCTCGAACAGGGCGTGCAGCTCGGCCTCATTGGCCAGGACGATGTCGGCCGAGGTCTCGATGAACTCCAGCAGCTCGGCGCGCCAGCGATGCACGACGAAACTGTCCGACAGGGTGATGGCGACCTTGCGGCCCGCCGCATGGGCGGCGGCGGCGGCGGCCTCGAAGGCGGCGCGGGCCGGAGCCGGATCGAACAGATAGCCTTCCAGATAGACGATGGCGCTGTCGCCGATGACGGCGGCGTCGACGTCCGCCGTGGTCAGCTGGTTGGCGGCGCCCAGGAAGGTGCACATGGTGCGCTGGCCGTCCGGCGTGACGTTGATGAGGCAACGGCCGGTGCCGAAACCCTTGCCGGCGCCGTCTTCCAGCGCGGGGGTGTCGAAGTGGACGCCGACAGCGCGGATGTCATGGCTGAAGACCTCGCCCAGCGTATCCTCGGCCACCTTGCCGATATAGGCCGCGCGGCCGCCGAACGAGCCGACGCCCGCCACGGTGTTGCCCGCCGAACCGCCGGACGCCTCGACCCCCGCCGCCATGGCGTCATACAGGGCCGCGCTCTGATCCTCGTCGACCAGTTGCATCGAGCCGGGAACCAGGCCCTTGGCCTCCAGGAAGGCCGGTTCGCACGGCGCCAGGACGTCGACGATGGCGTTGCCCAGGGCGCAGACGTCGAAGCGGGCGTTTTGGGCGAAGGCGGGCAGGGCTTGGGTCATGCGCGCCCCATAGCGGGGCAGACGGCCGCGCGCCAGACTTCAGACCTTCGCCGCGAGTGAAAACCGGCCTAAAGCCGTCGGACCTGTTGCAGACGGCCCTCGTCGGGCCTTTCGGAGCCGCGCCATGACCGACGTCGCCGTCCTGACCCCCGATCCGGCCGACCCCACCTATTCGACCCTGTGGCCCGGCGTGCTGGACCGGCTGGGCGAGGCGCTGGCGACGGCGGGGATCACGGCCCGCCCCACCCCATGGACCGACCATGTCGAGAACGCCCGCGCCCTGATGGACTATCCGCTGGTCCTGCCCCTGCTGGTTTGGGGCTATCATCAGGATCACGACCGCTGGCTCCAGGCCTGCACGACCTGGGCCGAGGCGGGCGCGCCCCTGGCCAATCCGGCCGAGACTCTGCGCTGGAACGCCGACAAGCGCTATCTGGCCCGCCTGTCGGAAAAGGGCGTCGCCGTCCCGCAGACGATCTTCGCCGACCACGTCGACGCTGCGGTTCTGGAAGCCGCCTTCGCCGCGACCGGCGCCGAGACCCTGATCGTCAAGCCCACCGTCTCGGGCGGCGCCTGGCGCACCCTGCGGGTGACGGCGGGCGATCCGCTGGACATGGCCCTGGCCAACGCCCCCGTCGGCGGCACGATGATCCAGCCCTACCTCAAGGCCATCGAGACGGAGGGCGAGACCTCCCTGCTCTATTTCGGCGGCGAGCTGAGCCATGTGGTGAACAAGCGCCCCGGCGCGGCGGGGGAGTTCCGCATCCAGACCCAGTACGGCGGCCGCTATCAGGCGCTGGACGTCGCGCCGCAGGGCGCGCTGGATCTGGCCGAACGCACCCTGGCCGCCATCGGCGAGGACCTGCTCTACGCCCGCATCGACATGACGCTGAACGCCGACGGCGACTGGGTGCTGATGGAGGCGGAACTGATCGAACCGGACTTCTACCTGGCCGCCGCGCCGGACGCCCGCGCCCGCTTCGGCCAGGCGGTGCGGGCCCGACTGGAGCGCTAAAACACGGTCGTCACCCTCGGGCTTGTCCCGAGGGCCCATGGCACGACTAAGCTGGCGCCTACCGCCCTTACGCTCATGCGCAACAGCCCCGCTGCAGCGTTCTGGTTACGAATGGGCCCTCGGGACAAGCCCGAGGGTGACGGCTTCTTAAATTATCCCCCCATGAAGCTGGCGCGCGACGGGCACAGGTCGGAGATCACGCAAGCGCCGCACTTCGGCCGCTGCGCCAGACAGGTGTAGCGGCCGTGCAGGATCAGCCAGTGGTGCGCCTTGGGCAGCCAGGCCTCGGGCACCACCTGGTGCAGTTGCGCCTCCACCTTGTCCGGCGTCGCCGCATTGGCCAGCCCCAGCCGATGCGAGACGCGGAAGACGTGGGTGTCCACCGCAATGGCCGGCTCGATCCCCAGTTCGTTCAGAACCACGCTGGCGGTCTTGCGCCCCACGCCGGGCAGGGCCTGCAGGTCGGCGCGGTTCAGCGGAACCTCGCCGCCGTGCTTCTCGACCAGCATCCGCGCGGCGGCGATGACGTTCTTCGCCTTGGTGCGATACAGGCCGATGGAGGCGATCAGGGGGATCAGCCCCTCCTCGCCCAGGGCCAGCATCTTCTGCGGCGTGTCGGCGATGGCGAACAGGGCCTTGGTCGCCTTGTTCACCCCCACGTCCGTCGCCTGGGCCGACAGGGCGACCGCCACCACCAGGGTGTAGGGATTGACGAAGTCCAGCTCGGTCTTCGGATCGGGCATGACGCCTGACAGACGGACGAAGATCTCCTCCACCCGGTGCTCGTCCGGCGGCCAGCGGATGATCGCGCCCACGGGCGCCGTCTTCGGCTGACGCGAGCGCTTGCCTGGGGGCGGAGTCAGAGCGGCCTTCTGAACGGCCTTCTTCTGGCGGGAGGCGGATTTCAACGGAGCCATGCCTCCGCTTCGCCTTCCGCGGGCGCGTCGTCAACGTCGCGTACGCGCCGCGCTGCGACAAAAAATCGCAGTCGCGCCTTGTATTCTGGACATCGGCGTCCATTTTACGCCCCGAAATCGAAGCGAGCTGTCTCCTCCATGGCCCTCCCCGCCCTGCTCAAGAAGCGCCTGCCCCTGATCGTCGCCGGCGTGGTCGGCGTGGGCCTCATCGTCGGGGGGCTCGTCTGGTGGCAGGGCAAGCAGCGCTGGGAAGGCACCGACAACGCCTTCGTCCAGGCCGACACCGTGGCCGTCAGCCCGCGCATCAGCGGCGAGGTGGTCGAAGTCCTGGTCAAGGACAACCAGCGCGTCGAGGCGGGCCAGGTTCTGGTCCGACTGGATGATGCGGACGCCCGCGCCGCCCTGGCCCAGGCCGAAGCCAATCTGGCGGCCCTGACCGCCGCCGTGGCCAATGTCGACGCCCGCGCCCAGCAGGAGCAGGCGACCATCGCCGCCCGCGCCGCCGCCGTGACCCAGGCCCAAGCCCAGGCGAACCTGGCCCGCGCCGAGGTCGACCGCTACGGCAAGCTGGCCGATCAGGGCTGGGTGTCGCAGCAGCGCATCGAGACCCAGCGCGCCACGGCCGAGACCGCCCGCGCCTCGGTCGCCCAGGCCCAGGCCGACCTGACCGCCCAACAGCGCACCGCCGCCGTCCTCGGCTCGACGCGCGAACAGAGCGTGGCCGCCGTCGAACAGGCCCGCGCCTTGGTCGATCAGGCCAGACTGACCTTGGACCGCACCCTGATCCGCGCCCCCGTGGCCGGCGTCGTCGGCGCGCGCGGCGTGCGCATCGGACAGGTGGTGCAGGCGGGCGGCCCGCTGATGTCGGTGGTGCCGCTGCAGGACGTCTATGTCGTCGCCAACTTCAAGGAGACCCAGGTCGGACGGATGCGGCTGGGCCAGGAGGTCGAGATCAAGGCCGACGCCTTCCCCGGCCGGTCGCTGCACGGCCGTATCGACAGCTTCGCCCCGGCCACCGGCTCGGAATTCGCCCTGATCCCGGTCGAGAACGCCACCGGCAACTTCACCAAGATCACCCAGCGCGTGCCCGTTCGCATCGTCGTCCAGCGCGACGCCTCGGGCCGCCCCATCGTCCTGCGGCCCGGCCTGTCGGTCGAGGTCAAAGTCGACCTGAAGAGCCAGGGCGGCGCCGCCTTCGCCGAGGCCCATCCGGGCGAGACGGCCCTGGCTATGGCCGCCTCTCCGAGCCAGGCCCTGAGCGCGTCACCGAGCTCGGCCCGGTGAGCGAGGCGGCGCCCCCGGCCGCGGCGGCGCCCGCCGCCCAGAGCGGGACGAAACAGACCGGGATGAAACAGGCCGAGATCAACTGGACCGCCCTGCTGCTCGGCTTCGCCGGCATGGTCATCGGCCAGTTCATGGCCATTCTCGACATCCAGATCGTCGCCGCCTCCCTGCCGCAGATTCAGGCGGGCGTCGGCGCCTCGGCCGATGAGATCAGCTGGATCCAGACCGCCTATCTGATCCCTGAGGTCGTGATGATCCCCCTGTCGGGCTATCTGTCGCGGCTGTGGGGGACGCGAATCGTCTTCATGGCCTCCTGCACCGGCTTCCTGATCATGAGCGTGATGGTCGGGCTGTCGTCGTCGATCGAGATGATGATCCTGTTCCGCGCCCTTCAGGGGTTCGTCGGCGGAGCCATGATCCCCACCGTCTTCGCCGTCGCCTTCACCGCCTTCCCGCCCGAGCGGCGCGTGACCGCCAGCGTCATCATGGGGCTGATCGTCACCCTGGCCCCGACCGTCGGCCCGACCCTGGGCGGCCATCTGACCGAGCAGTTGAGCTGGCACTGGCTGTTCTTCATCAACGTCTTCCCCGGCGTGATCGTCCTGTTCCTGGTCGGGCGCTACGCCCATTTCGACAAGGGCGACGCCAGCCTGGCCAAGGGGTTCGACTGGTGGGGCCTGGGCCTGATGGCCGCCTTCCTGATGAGCCTGCAGTTCGTGCTGGAGGAAGGCGCCAAGGAAAACTGGTTCGAGGACGACAACATCCTGCTGCTCAGCGTCATCGCCGCGATCTGCGGTCCGGCCTTCATCTGGCGCTCGCTGACCTACCGCAATCCGATCGTGGAGTTGCGCGCCTTCGGCAACCGCAACTTCGTGGTGGGGGTACTGATGACCTTCATCGTCGGCGCGGCCCTGTTCGGCGGCACCTTCCTGTTGCCGCTGTTTCTCGGCCGGGTGCGCGAGTATTCAGCGGCCGAGGTCGGCACCACCATGATCGTGTCGGGCCTGGCCATGTTCGCCACCGCCCCCTTCGCCGGGCGGCTGGTGCGGCTGGTCGACGCCCGCATCCTGATGTTCGTCGGCTTCATCCTGGCGGCCTGGGGCATGTGGGACGCCCGCCTGGTCACCGACGAATGGGGGTTCTGGGAATTCGCCGGCGTCCAGGCCATGCGCGGCTGCGGCGTCATGATCGCCATGATCGCCTCGCAGCAGGTGACGATGGCCACCCTGCCGCCGCACATGGTCAAGAACGCCTCGGGCCTGGTCAATCTGGCCCGCAACGTCGGCGGCGCCTTCGGCCTGGCCACGCTGAACACCGCCCTGACCCACAACACCGCCCTGCACATGGTCGAACTGACCAGCGCCATCGACCAGACCCATCAGGGGATGCGCGCCATGATCGCCGGCCTGACCGAGCGCTTCTCGGGCTCGATCGACCCCCAGGCCTCCGCGATGAAGGCCGTGTACGGCCTGTTGCAGAAGCAGGCGACGACGATGGCCTTCGGCGACGCCTTCGCCCTGCTGGCCGTCGGCTGCGCCTGCGCGGCCTTCCTGACCCTGTTGTCCCAACCGGTGAAGAGCGTCCCTTCGCCCGAAGCCTCCGAGATTCACTGATGCCCCGCGCCCTCGGCCAGATCGATGAATACAAGAGCCGCGCCATCCTGCGCGCCGCCGCCGAACTGTTCAGGGAGAAGGGAGCCAAGGTCTCCATGGCCGAGGTCGCGCGGCGCGCCGGCGTGTCCAAACAGACCCTCTACAACCGCTACCCGACCAAGACGGCCATCGCCCGCGACCTGGCGGCGCAACGCTCCGAGGAGACCGTCGCCCCCCTCGCCTCGAACCTGGATGTCGAAACCGCCCTGGCGGCCCTGGCCGAGACCCTGATCCGTCGCGTCTGCATCGAGGGCCGCGGCGTCGCCCTGCGCGGCATGGCCCTGGCCTCGCCCGAGGCCCCCGAGCTGGCGCGCGCCGTCTATGACGCCGGTCCCGGCCAGAACCTGCGCCGCCTGGCCGTCTGGCTGGAGGAGCAGGACCGCCTGGGCCGCCTGTCCGCGCCCGATCCCGTCGCCGCCGCCGAGATGTTCACCGGCATGGTCCTGGGCCACGGCCACCTGCGTTCGGTCCTGGGCCTGCCCCATCCAGCGATCGACGACATCCCCGCCCGCGCCCGCGAGGCCGCCCGTCGTTTCGTCCGCGCCTTCGCGCCGGAATAGACGCGCGCCCAAGTTGGCCCTGGGGGCGGATCAGCGTAAAGCCGCCCCCCAATCCCCTCACCTTCCGTCCGCCGGAGCTTTTCCATGCTGATCCACCTGTCGTCCTGGCCCGAGATCGACGCGCGCCTGAAGTCCGGCGCCCTGCTGTCCAAGACGGTGATCGTGCCGATCGGCTCGAACGAGCAGCATGGACCGACGGGCCTGCTGGGCACCGACTGGCTGTGCCCCGAGATCATCGCCCACGCGGCGGAGAAGGGCGACGACAGCCTGGTCGTCACGCCGACCTTCAACATCGGCATGGCCCAGCACCACCTGGCGTTTCCCGGCACCATCACCCTGCGCCCGTCGACCTTCATGGCGGCCATCGCCGACTGGGTGTCGTCGCTGACGCGCCACGGCTTCGAGCGCATCTATTTCCTCAACGGCCACGGCGGCAACGTCGCCACCATCGAAGCCGCCTTCGCCGAGATCTACGCCGACTGGTCCTTCACGCCCGAGCCCTGGGCCGAGCGCCCGCCCTTCGTGCTGAAGCTGCGCAACTGGTGGGATCTGCCGGGCGTGCAGAAGCTGTGCGAGGACATCTTCCCGACGGGCCACGGCAGCCACGCCACCCCGTCCGAGATCGCCGTGACCCAGGCCGGCTATCCCGACCGGATCAAGACCGCCGCCTATGAGCCGAAGATCGCCCCCTTCGGCCCGATCCGCGACGCCAACGACTATCGCGCCCGCTTCCCCGACGGCCGCATCGGCTCGGACCCGGCCCAGGCCACCCCGGAAAAGGGCCAGCGCATCATCGACGCCGCCGTTCCGGCCCTGATCCGCGACCTGACCGACTTCGCGCAAGAAGTCTTGCCGGTCGCCTGAAACCAGCCCAGGGTCTGCATATGAGCCCCATGCAGAAGACGGCCCGCAGCGCCCTGCGCAACGCCCAGGCCGGTCAGGAACTGGCCCAGGCCTCGGCCGCCGTCATCTCGCGGCGGTTCGAGATCATGGGCGAGGCTCTGGCCGATCCCCTGCGCGCCGACCACGCCGAACTGGGCCGCATGGGCGCGGAGAAGGTCGAGGCCATGACGGCCTCGGCCGGGGCCGCCTGCGCCGGCGCGCTGGACCTGGCCGAACGCGCCGGGCGTCTGGCCGCGCGCGAGGGGGCAGAGGCCGCCGACTGCCTAACCAAACTGGCCCGCGCCGACACGCCCTTCGCCTTCGCCGCCGCCCAGACGGACTGGGCCATGGGCGCCTGGAGCCGGGCGATGCACGACGGCTGGTCCTTCTACGGCGCGGCGCTGAAGGCGCAGGGGCGCGCCCTGGCCCCCGTCCACGCCACGGCCACGGCCAATGCGCGACGCCTGAAGCGCTGACCTCGCGCGGGCGTGATGGAACGCCCGGCGCTGTCGCCGGATTGCCTTTGCATCCATGCGGAGGAGATCACCATGGCCGAGAAAGACCCCAAAGACCCCCACCCCGGCATGATGGGCGACGGCACCGAGGAGCAGAACCTCAACCAGCCCGGCGACCCCTCCAAGCGGATCACCGAGGAAGAGGTCGACGAAGCCTTCACCAAGGATCCCAAGCTAGTCCCGAAGGAATAGGGCTCTAGCGTCCCTTCTGCCCTTACGCCGTGCGGATGACCCCGCCCCTGGCCTCGACCGGCCAGGGCGTCAGCTTGCCGCCCGCGCAAGGTCCGGCGACGCAGGCGCCCGACAGGGGCTCGAACGCCGCCCCGTGCCAACCGCACAGGATCAGAGACCCGTCCGGCGTCAGATAGCGGTCCAGCTCCACCGCAATGGGAAACCCCGCGTGCGGACAGCGATCCACCCAGCCCGCGACCTGACCGTCCTTCTTCACCACGAAGCCGTGGAAGAAGGCTTCGCCGATCTGCAGCACGAAGCCGCGCGATCCGGGATCGGCGATGTCCGCCTCCAGACACAGGGCCACGTTCGGCGGCGTCTTCCAGACCCGCTTGCGCTCCTGGGTTTCTGCCGCCGGACCCTCTTCGGTCACTATTCGCGCTCGGGCTTCAGCGGGCGGCTCATCAGGCTCTCGATCGCCTGATCCACCGTCAGTTCGCCCGCCAGCACCGCCGCCGTCGCCTCGCAGATCGGCGTGTCGACGCCCAGCTTGCGCGTCAGTTCGCGCACGGCCGGCGCGCTCTCATAGCCCTCGGCCACCGAGCGCTTGCCTTCCAGCGCCTGCTCGACGCTGAGGCCCTGACCCAGGGCCAGACCCAGGCTCATGTTGCGCGACTGCGGGCTGGAGCAGGTCAGCACCAGATCGCCTAGGCCGCACAGGCCCGCCACCGTCTCGGCCTTGCCGCCCAGGGCCGTGGCCACGCGGACGATCTCGGCGAAGCCGCGGGTGATGACGGCGGCGTGGGCGCTGCGGCCCAGTTCGCGCCCCTCGACGATGCCGCAGGCGATGGCCAGGACGTTCTTCAGCGCCCCGCCCGTCTCGGCCCCGATCAGGTCGTCGGCGTAGTAGGGCCGGAAGACCGGCCCCGACAGAGCGCCCGCCAGGGCCTCGGCCATGGCCGCGTCGGCGCAGGCCAAGGTCACGGCGCTGGGCAGGCCGCGCGCCACCTCGGCGGCGAAGCTCGGGCCCGACAGCACGGCGGCCGTGGCGGACGGAATCGTCTCGGCCAGCACGTCGGTCATCAGTTTCAGCGAGCCGCGCTCGATACCCTTGGAGCACAGGATGATGGGCAGACCCGGCCGGGCGTAAGTCGCGAAGGCCTGCAACGTCGCGCGCATGTGCTGGGCGGGCGGCACGGCCAGGATCAGGTCGCAGTCAGCCAGGTCCGCCAGATCCGAGGTGACGTTGATGGCCGAATCCAGCTCGACGCCGGGCAGGAAGGCGTCGTTCATCCGACGCGCGCGGATGCTCTCGATCACCTCGGGCTCGCGCGCCTGCAGGACGACGGCCAGACCCGCCGCCGCCGCGCTCTGCGCCAGGGCCGTGCCCCAGGCGCCGCCGCCAATTACGCCTGCCGTATGGAATTCCATGTCTTCTCCGGTCCCCCGACCCCCGCCGAGAGCCAGGCCGCTTAAGCCTTGGCGCCCTTGCGGCCCGTTTTCTTGTGCACAGGATCAACGCTGGCGCGCGTCTCGTCCAGAGGCCATCGCGGCCGGGCGGCGACATCGATGTCCGACGTCAGCCCTTTTTCCAGCCGCTCGGCCCCCGCCAAGGCGATCATCGCCGCATTGTCGGTGCAATAGGCCATCGGCGGCGCCAGGAAGGCGAAGCCGTGCTTCGTCGCCAGATCCTCCAGCGTCCGCCGGATCGTCTTGTTGGCGGCCACGCCTCCAGCCACCACAAAGAGGCGATGCTCATGCGCCTCGGCGTAATCCTTCATCGCCCGCTCGGAGCGTTCGGCCAGCTGGCGCGCGATGGCCTTCTGCACCGCATCGGCCAGATCAGCCCGATCCTGCTCCGTCTCGCAGGTCTGAGCCAGACGCGACGCCGCCGTCTTCAGCCCCGAGAAGGAGAAGTCGCAGTCCTTCCGCCCCAACAACGCTCTCGGCAGCTCGAACCGCGCCCCGTCGCCGGACGCCGCCAGCTTCTCCAGCGCCGGTCCGCCCGGATAGCCCAGCCCCATAGCCTTGGCGATCTTGTCGAAGGCCTCGCCCGCCGCGTCGTCGATGGTCGTGCCCAATCGGCTCATGTCGCCGATGCCGCGCACCTCCAGCAGCTGGCAGTGCCCGCCCGAGACCAGCAGCAGCAGGAAGGGATAGGCCGTCTCCGCCCCCAGCCGCGCCGACACCGCATGACCTTCCAGATGGTTGACCGCGATCAGCGGCAGCCCCCGCGCCAGCGCCGCCGCCTTGCCGTAGGACAGGCCCACCATGACCCCGCCGACTAGGCCCGGCCCCGCCGTCGCCGCCACGCCGTCCAGCGCGCTCCAGTCCAGCCCGGCCTCGGCCATGGCCCGGCGCGTCACGCCGTCGATCATCTCCACATGGCTGCGCGCGGCGATTTCCGGCACCACCCCGCCATAGGCCGCGTGGTCGTCGATCTGGCTGTGGATGACGCTGGACAGCACCTCGGCGCCCGCCGCCGACAGCCGCACCACCGAAGCGGCGGTCTCGTCGCAGCTGGTCTCGAGGCCCAGCACGGTCAATCCGTCCGACCGTCGTTCGGTTGCCCCGTCCGTCGCCCTGCTATAGTCCGCGTCCATCTTCATTGGGCGGAGTTAGCGACCCGCCCCCTCTTTCGCAACGGCGTCTCGACGTGACTCAACCTCTCCTGCGCATCGGCACCCGACGTTCGCGCCTGGCCCTGGCCCAGTCCGGCATGATGCAGCGCGCCATCGGCCGCGCCCTGGGCGTGCCCGACGCCGAGGTCGAAACCCTGGTCCCTCTGGTCGAGATCGTCACCACCGGCGACCGCATCCAGGACCGTCGCCTCCTGGAGGTCGGCGGCAAGGCCCTGTTCACCAAGGAGATCGAGGAAGCCCTGCTCGACGGCCGCGTCGACGTCGCCGTCCACTCGATGAAGGACGTCCCCGCCGAACAGCCGCCCGGCCTGGCCATCGCCGCCGTGCCCGAGCGCGAAGACCCCCGCGACGCCTTCATCAGCGACCATTACGCGACCTTCGCCGACCTGCCGCAGGGCGCCCGCTTCGGCACCGCCTCCCTGCGCCGACAGGCGCAGGCGCTGGCCCTGCGCCCCGACCTGAACATCGAAATGCTGCGCGGCAACGTCGACACCCGGCTGAAGCGACTGCGCGACGGCGACTTCGACGCTATCCTGCTGGCCTGTTCCGGCCTCAACCGTCTCGGCCTCGGCGAGGTCATCCGTCAGCGCCTGCCGCTGGACGCCTTCCTGCCCGCGCCGGGCCAGGGCGCCCTGGCCCTGCAGACGCGTGAGGGCGACGTCGACGCCGCCTGGACCCGCGCCCTGAACCACGCCCCCACCGCCCTCGCCGTCGCCGCCGAGCGCGGGGCCATGGCGGCGCTGGAAGGCTCCTGCCGCACCGCCATCGGCGCCTACGCTCACATCGCGGATGGCCGCCTGCACCTCAGCACCGAAATGCTCAGCCCCGACGGGGCGAACCGCTGGACCCGCTCGGGCGATATCACCGCAGACGCCGATCACGCCGCCGCCCGCGCCTTGGGCCTCGACCTCGGCGGTCAGGTCCAGACCGTCGCCGGCGACCAGAAGATCGCGCTCTAGGGCCATGACGCCGATCCGCCGCGTCTGGGTCACGCGCGCCGAGCCGGGCGCCGCCCGCACGGCGGACCGGCTGACGGCGCTGGGCTTCACCCCGCTCGTCGCGCCCCTGTTGACGCTGGCGCCCCTGCCCGGCGCCCTCGACGCCGCCCCTTCGCCCGACGCCGTCGCCGTCCTCGCCCTAACCAGCCCCAACGGCGTCGAAGCCTTCGCCTCACTGATCCCGCGCTTTCGCGACCACCCCGTCTTCGCCGTCGGCGACGCCACGGCCGAAGCCGCCCGCGCGGCGGGCTTCGCCGACGTCCGCTCGGCCTCCGGCGACATCCACGCCCTGGCCCGCCTGATCGCCGCCGAAGCCCCGCCCGGCCCGCTCTTGGCGCCCGGCGCGCGCGAACCTGCGGGCGACCTGCCCGACCTGCTGCCGGACCGCCCAGTCCAGCGCCTGCCCGTCTACGCCGCCGTCGAGACCCACGCCCCCGCGCCCGAGCCCTTCGATGCGGTCATGCTCCACTCGCCCCGCGCCGCCCGGGCGCTGGCCGCCGATCTGCCGCGCGCAGCCTCATCCGACCGCATCGCCATCTGCATCTCCGAAGCCGCCGCCGCGCCCCTGCATCCGTTCGATTTCACCGAAATCCGCATCGCCGCCGCCCCCGACGAACCGGCGATGCTATCGGCTCTTGGCAAGCCCGCCGCGCCCGTATAAAGAGCCCTCCTCGCTCGCTCGCGCCTTTTCGCGTGAACGACGCCGGGGCCGCTTTAGCTCAGCTGGTAGAGCACCTCATTCGTAATGAGGGGGTCAGGTGTTCGAGTCACCTAAGCGGCACCACTTCTCCTTACGTTTGTTTCGATCGCGCCGACGCCTCCGACGACGCCTGGCCTCGCGTGGGCGTCAGGCCGCCAGGGCGTGGATGGGCGCAGCCGTCGCCAGATCGGACGGGGCGAAGCTGCGGACCTCGTGGTTGCCGCGATAGAGGTCGATGCGCTCCAGGCGCGGCCAGTCGCGCGCGACCTCGGTCAGGCCGCGCACGGCCTCGATCTCTGTGGCGCCCGGCAGGACGCACAGCTCGGGCGTGATGGCCTCGGGCGTGTGGATCAGACAATAGAAGACGTCCATGGGCGCGCTCCCAACCTTCTGTCGCCGTCCCCTTGCCGAAGACTGATGACAGGGAAGCGGTTGGAAGTGCGACGCTTTGGAGAAATCGAAGCCGGGCCGGCAACAGCCTAGCTGGCGAAGAACTGCTGGGTGCCGTGGGCCTCGATGGCGGCGGCCAGGCGACCCAGGGCGTGGATATAGGCCGCCGTGCGCAGGGTGACGCCCTTGTCCTCGGCGATGGCCCAGACGGCGTCGCCCTCGGTCTCGATGATGGTCTTGAGGCGCGACTGGACCTCGTCCAGCGTCCAGTAGAAGCCCTGGCGGTTCTGGACCCATTCGAAATAGGACACCGTCACCCCGCCCGCGTTGGCCAGGATGTCGGGCAGGACCACCACGCCCTTGTCGGCCAGGATGCGGTCGCCCTCGGGCGTGATCGGACCATTGGCCAGTTCCAGCACCACCCTGGCCCGCACCGAGGCGGCGTTGCCGTCATGGATCATGTCTTCCATGGCCGAGGGGGCCACGACGTCGCAGTCGACGGCGATCAGCTCTTCAGGCGGTATGGCCTTGCCGCCGTGGTCGGCCTGGACCACCGACCGCCCGGCCGCCTTGGCCGCCAGCAAGGCGTCCAGATCCAGGCCGGAGGCGGCGTGGACGGCGCCGCCGGAATCCGACACGGCCACGATCTTCGCGCCGATGCTGCGGAACAGGCGCGCCACGTGCTGGCCGGCGTTGCCGAAGCCCTGGACGGCCACGCGCAGACCCTCGGGCGGCAGCCCCAGCCGCTCGGTCAGGTGACAGGTCAGGTAGAAGCCGCCGCGCGCCGTGGCGTCCTCGCGCCCGACCGAGCCGCCCAGGGCGATCGGCTTGCCCGTGATGACGGCGGGCGCGGCCTCGCCCTGGATGGAGGCGTATTCATCGGCCATCCAGCCCATGATCATGGCGTTGGTGTAGACGTCAGGCGCCGGGATGTCGCGATCCGGGCCGATGATGCCGGCGAAGGCCTGGACATAGGCGCGCGACAGCCGCTCCAGTTCGGCCTTGGACAGGCTCTTGGGATCGACCTGAACCGCCCCCTTGCCGCCGCCGTAGGGCAGGTTGGTCACGGCGCACTTGACCGTCATCCAAAAGGCCAGAGTCTCGACCTCCTCGGCGGTGGAGGCCGGGTGGAAGCGGATGCCGCCCTTGGTCGGACCGCGCGTGTCGTCATAGCGGCAGCGCCAGGCGAGGAAGGATTTGCGCGAGCCGTCGTCCATCCGGATCAGCAGCCGGACCTTCATCGTCTCGCGCGGATATTTCAGCTTCTCCAGAACATCGCTATCGATCTGCACGTGGCGGGCGGCCTCGTCGAGACGGGTCAGGGCCGCGTCAAGGATGTTTGGATTCGGCATTATTGTTCCAAATGTCTAGGCATTGACCCGGGAGCCAGGGCGGAAACCGGTTCATTTTTCGGGGAAGAGTGGATTTTGCTGCCACACGGAATGCTGCAACGCAAGAGTCAGGGTGCGACTGCGAAGACATCGACGAGCGCAGCAGGAGCTCCGGCCGACCCCATTCCCGCGACACAAGCCGCCTTGCACGTATAAGCATATCTTTATATGTCTGGCCGCGTTGCCGTCACGCAGGAGCCTGTCTTGGCCCGTTCGTCGTTCCTCTTCACCTCCGAGAGCGTCTCGGAAGGCCACCCCGACAAGGTCGCCGATCAGATTTCGGACGCCATCGTCGACCTGTTCCTGTCCAAGGACCCCGAGGCGCGGGTGGCCTGTGAAACCCTGACGACGACCAATCTGGTGGTGCTGGCCGGCGAGATCCGCGGCAAGGGCATCATGGATGTCGAAGGTAACTGGGCCCCCGGCGTCGAGCAGGAAATCGAGGATACGGTGCGCGGCGTGGTTCGCGACATCGGCTATGAGCAGGACGGTTTCCACTGGAAGACGCTGGAGTTCCAGAACCACCTGCACCCGCAGTCGGCCCACATCGCCCAGGGCGTCGACGCCGGCGAGGACAAGGACGAGGGCGCGGGCGATCAGGGCATCATGTTCGGCTACGCCTCGAACGAGACGCCGGAGCTGATGCCGGCCACCCTGGCCTACAGCCACAATATCCTGAAGGCCCTGGCCGAAGCCCGTCACTCGGGCAAGGAGCCGGGCCTTGAGCCTGACGCCAAGAGCCAGGTGACCCTGCACTACGAAGACGGCCGCCCGGTGCGCGCGACCTCCATCGTCGTCTCGACCCAACACAAGGCCAACCTGAGCCAGGGCCAGGTCGCGGCCATCGTGAAGCCCTATGTCGAACAGGTGCTGCCGCAAGGCTTCATCACCGCCGAGACCGAGTGGCACATCAACCCGACCGGCACCTTCGTCATCGGCGGGCCGGACGGCGACGCCGGCCTGACCGGGCGCAAGATCATCGTCGACACCTACGGCGGCGCGGCCCCGCATGGCGGCGGCGCCTTCTCGGGCAAGGACCCGACCAAGGTCGATCGCTCGGCCGCCTATGCCTGCCGCTACCTGGCCAAGAACGTCGTCGCGGCGGGTCTGGCCGACCGCTGCACCATCCAGATCAGCTACGCCATCGGCGTGTCCAAGCCCCTGTCGGTCCACGTCGACCTGCACGGCACGGGCAAGATCGACGAGGCGGTGCTGGAGCGCGAACTGCCCAGGCTGATCGGCGGCGCCTCGCCGCGCGCCATCCGCGAGCACCTGGGCCTGAACAAGCCCATCTATCGACGCAGCGCCGCCTATGGCCATTTCGGCCGCACGCCGGACGCCGACGGCGGCTTCTCCTGGGAGAGGACCGACCTGGTCGACCAGCTCAAGGCTCTGGCCGCCTGACCTCCTTAAGCGGCTGATAACACAGCTTGAAACCGGGGCGTCGCGGATCTGTTCGCGGCGCCCTCGACGCATTCGGGAGGCGACGCCGCCATCGCGCCCTCAATCGCACACTTGCATCGCGGCGCGTCTGGTCCTTTAAGCGCGCCAAACCGCCTCCCCCGCCTTCTGACATGGCTCCTGAAAGGACTCCCCGACCGATGAGCAAGCCCGCCCCCAAGAAAGTCGTCCTCGCCTATTCGGGCGGGCTGGACACGTCGATCATCCTGAAGTGGCTGCAGACGGAATATAACGCCGAGGTGGTGACCTTCACCGCCGACCTGGGCCAGGGTGAAGAACTCGCCCCCGCCAAGGAGAAGGCGCTGAAGCTGGGCATCAAGCCCGAGAACATCTTCATCGACGACCTGCGCGAGGAGTTCGTGCGCGACTTCGTCTTCCCGATGTTCCGCGCCAACACCGTCTATGAGGGCCAGTATCTGCTAGGCACCTCGATCGCCCGTCCGCTGATCTCCAAGCGCCAGATCGAGATCGCGCGTCAGGTCGGCGCCGACGCCGTCTGTCACGGGGCCACCGGCAAGGGCAACGACCAGGTCCGCTTCGAGCTCGGCTACTACGCCCTTGAGCCCGACATCCGCGTCATCGCCCCCTGGCGCGAGTGGGACTTCAAGTCCCGCGAGGCCCTGCTGGACTTCGCCGAGAAGCACCAGATCCCCATCTCCAAGGACAAGCGCGGCGAGGCCCCCTTCTCGGTTGACGCCAACCTTCTGCACTCCTCGTCCGAGGGCAAGGTGCTGGAAGACCCGGCCGTCGAGGCGCCCGAGTTCGTGCACCAGCGCACCATCTCGCCGGAAGCCGCGCCCGACACGCCGACCGTCATCACCATCACCTATGAAAAGGGCGATCCGGTCGCCATCGACGGCGAGGCCCTGTCACCCGCCGCCCTGCTGACGAAGCTGAACCAGCTGGGCCACGACAACGGCGTCGGCCGTCTGGACCTGGTCGAGAACCGCTTCATCGGCATGAAGTCGCGCGGCGTCTATGAGACCCCCGGCGGCACGATCATGCTGGCCGCCCACCGCGGCATGGAGTCGATCACCCTGGATCGCGGCGCCATGCACTTGAAGGACGAGCTGATGCCGAAATACGCCTCGCTCATCTACAACGGCTTCTGGTTCAGCCCCGAGCGCGAGATGCTGCAGGCCGCCATCGACCACAGCCAGCAGAAGGTCTCGGGCGTTGTCCGCGTGAAGCTCTACAAGGGCAACGTCACCGTTATCGGCCGCGAGAGCCCCAACAGCCTCTACGACCAGGACCTGGTGACCTTCGAGGAAGGCGTCCAGGCCTACGACCACAAGGACGCCGAAGGCTTCATCAAGCTGAACGCCCTGCGCCTGCGCGTCCTGGCCAAGCGGGACGGCCAGAAGGGCTAAAACGCCCTCCTGAAACCCAAGCCTACCGGGGCCGGGCGATTCTCAGGATCGCCCGGCTTCTGTCATCCGTGACCCAGATGGAGCCGTCCGGCGCCGTCGCCATCGTCACCGGCGAGCCGCGCGGATGGCGCCCGGCGACCTTGTCCCAGCCCGGCGTCAGCACCTTGCCGTTCACGCTGGGCGCCCCCGCCGGGTAGGACAGCGCCCCGCGCGGATAGATGGCGTAGCGCCCGCCGATGTCGGTCAGGGGCCGCCCGGCTTCGTCCGTCTCGACCGCCACGATGCGCCCGGCCGTGCGGCGGAAGCCGTGCCAGGTCATCAGCAGCCGTCCCTGCAACTCGGGGAACATCGCCCCGTCGTAATAGATCAGGTCCAGCGGCGCGGCGTGCGGCGGCAGCAGGGCGATCGGCCGTTCGCGCTCGTTGCAGCGCGCCTGACGCGCGGGCCAGCCCGGCAGGGGCGTGGCCAGATCGACGCAATAGGGCCAGCCGTAGTGACGCCCCTGCGTCAGCACGTTGATCTCGTCATAGGGATGATCCGGCGTGTCCAGATCGACCGAGTTCTCGGCCTGAAGCACCGTGCCCGACGGGTGCCGCACAAGGGCGATGGAGTTCCTCAGTCCGCTGGCGAAGACGCTGCTGTCTTCCGCCCAGCGGCCGTCCCCCAGATAGGCGTGGCGACGCACCTGCGCCGTCGCCGCATCTTCCACGCAGGCCCCGCGCGCGTCCGTCTTCGGCTTGCCCGCCGCGTCGAGGCAGCGGTCGCTGGGCGCCCCGACATTGACCAGCAGGTCGCCGTTCCCGTCGAAGACGAAGCTGGACAGGGGGTGGCGATTGTCGTGCAGCCGGTTGTCCGGCAGGTCGCCGATGACGGTGCGGACGCTGGCCTGCGCATCGGCGGCGTCAGGGTCCAGCGTCAGGATGCGGTTCATCTCGGACACATAGATGCGCCCGTCCGGCCCGCGCTTGACCGTGTGCGGCATCGACAGTCCGCCCGCCAGCCGTCGCCAGCGCGCCGCGCCGTCCGCCGCGAACGACAGCCGCCACACCGCCCCCTTGCCCGCCTCCCACGCCCCCAGATCGGTGACCAGCCAGTCGCCGCCGTCCAGCGGCGTCAGGCCGCGCGGCATCCGCGGCCCGTCCCGTCCCGCCCCCTGCCACACCAGCCCGAGGCAGTAACCCGGCGCCATGCGCACCCCGGTCGCGGGGCGGCCGTCGCAATCGCCCTGAACCGCATAGGCCCGCCCTCCCGCCTGGGCCCGCGCCTCGCTCGGCGTCAGGCCGGTCGATAGAGCCAGGGCGCCGACACAGGCGGCGGCGACGACGGAAACAGCGGAAAGGTTCGATTTCATCGGTCCATGCTGACGCTTGCGCTCGGCCCATGGCAAGGCCAACCTGCGGCCATCTCCGGTCGACCGGCCGGCGTATCCTTCTTGACGGCGTCAGCCGTCGCCAGCCGGAGTTCTCCGTTGAACCGTCTTTCCCTCGCCGCCGCCGCGGCGGCGACCCTGTTCGCCGCCCCCGCCTTCGCCGCCGTCCAGGACCCGCCCCCGCCCGCTCCGGCGGTCACCGACCAGGCGCCCGTCTCGCCTGAGGAAGCCGCCTTCCAGGTCAAAGGCGAGGCCTTCGAGGCCGAGACGGCGCGCATGGGCGCCGAGCTGGAGACGATCATGGACGACGCCAGCCTGGACGCCGCAACCAAGAAGGCCCGCACCGACGCGGTCCTGACCCAGTATGAGCCCAAGTTCGCCGCCTTCGCGGACGAGTACGGCGCCTTCCTGCGCGTCATGGCCGAGAAGCCCGAGAACGCCGAGAAGAAGGCCGACATCCTGGCCGCCGCAGACGCCGCCCCGGCCGCGCTGCGCGGCGTGCCGGGCCAGCTCCGCACCGCCATCGAGGCCGCCCTGGCCGCTCCGCCGGCCCCGCCCGCCGTCGACTGAGGCCGAGGCGGGATCGCGCCTTACCGCGATTTCACTTGAGCCGAACCCTCCTTCGGCGGACCCTGCGCGGCGTCCGTCGAAGGAGCTTCGCCATGATCCGCGCCCTGCCGCTCGCCTCCCTCCCGCTCGCCTCTCTGTCCCTGGCCGCCGCCCTGGCCCTGCTGCCGGTCTCGGCCGCCGTGGCCGAGGCGCAGAAGACCCCCGCCGAGACCCGCCTTGAATCCGCCGCCGCCGTCTTCGAGCAGAAGATGGAGGAGTTCGGCGCCCGCGCCGAGCGCATCCAGGACGATCCGGAGCTGAGCGAGACCCAGAAGGGCCTGCGGATCGCGGCCCTGTGGTCCGACTATCAACCTCACGTCGCCGACTTCACCGCCGAGGCCACGCGCCAGGCGAGCCAGATCGCCGAGGCGGCCCTGGCCGAGATCGACATCGACGCCATCGTCCGCGAGGCCATAGCCGGGGTCGAACCCATGGTTCACGGTCTGGCGGCCAACGGCGCCTGGGCCCAGGCCGATCCCGAACAGATGGTCACCTACGGCCTGGTGGCCCAGTACGGCATGGATCAGGCCCTGGACGCCGTCGACGAAGTGCAGGCCGCCCTGGCTGAAACGCCTGTTCCGCCCGCGCCGCCGGCCCCGCCCGTCGAAAGCTGAGGCCGCTGGCCAGCGACGGCTTGACGCAGCCCGCCGCGCGCCCGAAAGGGCCTTATGGCCACGCTACCTGTCGACCCGCATCTGTATCTGGCGTTTCTCGGCGTCATGGCCGTGATGGCGGTGACGCCCGGCCCCGCCAACATCTTCGCCGTCGCCACGGGGATGGAGAAGGGCAAGGCCGCCGCCCTGACCGCCGTCCTGGGCATGAACTCCGCCACCCTGGTGTGGTTCGGCGCCGCCGCCCTGGGCCTGGGCGCCCTGGTGATCGCCTTCCCCCAGGTCTTTCGCGTCATCGCCGTCCTGGGCGCCCTCTATGTCGCCTGGCTGGGGATCAAGGCCCTGCGCGGGGCCTTCGCCACAGCGGCCGAACCGGCCCATATCGAGGTCAAGCGGGGGCGCAGCGCCCTGACCGACGGCTTCATGGTCCAGATCGCCAATCCCAAGGCCATTCTCTTCTTCACCGCCGTCCTGCCGCCCTTCCTGGACATCAACCGTCCGCTGGCGCCGCAGCTGGCGCTGTTCGCCGTGACCACCGTCGGCATGGACGGCCTGTCGATGTGCGGCTACGGCCTGGGCGGGGCGGCCCTGGCGCGACAGATGACCGCGCCGCGTTTCCGCAAGGGCTTCGGCATTGTGGTCGGATGCCTTCTGCTCCTGGCCGCCGTCCTCATCGTCTCGCGTCTGTGATCCGTCCGGAACGGGTGATCGGGAACTTGACCATTCACCCCTCGTTCAGACCGACGGGCGTTCAATGAACGCTCAAGGAGAAACTTCCATGATCAAGCTTCGCAAAACCCCGGCGCTGATCGCCCTGGCGGGCGTGCTCGCCCTGGGCGCCTGTGCGACGGCCACCCCCTATCAGCCGGTCGGCTCGAAGGGTCAGGGCGGCTATGCCGAGCAGCGCCTCGAGGCCAACCGCTACGCCGTCAGCTTCTCGGGCAACTCCGTCACCTCGCGCGATCAGGTCGAGATGTCGCTTCTGCTGCGTTCGGCCGAACTGACGGTCGAGAACGGCTATGACTGGTTCGCCACCGTGACCCGCGCCACCGACCGCGACACCCGATTCTATTCAACTCCGGATCCCTTCTACTACGACCGCTACGGCCCCTATTGGGGTCCGCAATGGCGCTTCTACCAGCGCGGCTACTGGAGCACCTGGGATCCCTACTGGGGTCGGGACCGCGACATCCGCCAGGTCGATCGCTATGAGGCCACGGCCGAGATCATCATGGGCCGCGGCTCCAAGCCCGCCGGCGACATGAACGCCTTCGACGCCCGCGAGGTCATCAACAACCTCGGCCCCCGCGTCATCCGCCCGGCGTCTTGAAAAAGGGGCCGCTAACGCTCGCGACGCGGTCGCTCGCTGCTTGAGCGGCCCTGGTGAGAGCCGCTGCTCCGGCGATCCAGGCTGACACGACAACGCCCGCTTCCGACGACGGAGGCGGGCGTTTCCGCATTCAGCCCCTTCGCGTCAGCCGATGCGCGGGTTCTTCAGGCGGCGCTTGTTCGCGTGGGTCGCCGGCGCCGTGCCCAGGGCCTCGGGCACCTCGCCCTTGAAGTAGAAGCGCTGCCACGCCTCCTTGGCCGCGTCGGGATCACCCGAGGCCAGGCGGGTGTTGAAGTCGGTGCGCGAGCGGTTCCAGGCTTCGAACTGGTCCCTCATGCCGGGATTGGACTCCAGCGAGCGGATCACCGGCTCGAACTGCTCCACCTTGCGGTGCTCGACCGGCAGGATGAAGCAGAAGGGCTCGCCCTTCTCGAACTTGATCCGGCCCGGCCGGGTAAAGATCCAGTTCATGGTGAAGGGGAAGGGCAGCCAGTCCGTCTCGATCAGGCCGCTCAGCGGCTGGATGCCGTCCTTGACGTGGTTGGGCGAGCCCTGCGCGATCAGCCCCCAGCCCGGCGGCGTGCGGAACAGATACTGCGGGTGCATGGTCAGCACCCCGCGCGAGAAGTGCGAGCTGACGAAGTGGTCCATCTCCGGCTGGTGTCGGTCCGGCGTGATCTTGATGTCGTGCTGCGACGGCCCGCCGTTCCACTCGGCCGTGAAGCCGAACGGGCACAGGATCTCCCACCCCGTGGTGTTGGCCATGGTCAGCGGCAGGCAGCGATAGGGGTGGCGGCTGGCGAAGGCGTCCATCCAGTTGCGCGACTGGCGCCCCGGCACCAGGTCGCACGGACGCGCATTCATCGGATAGCATTCCAGTTCCAAGACGCGGCTCCCAAGCTTGACGAACAAAGGGGTGATGACGAGGGTCTGTCCCTCCCCTATCGCCCCCGCCGCCCGCCCGACAAGACCGAGATGCCCTCCAAAATCGCCGCCGCCGCCGAAACCCCGACTTCGCCCTCGCCCGATCCCGCTTACGACCGCGCCCGCCTGCTGGCCTGGATGGCCGAGCACGGCGTCGCCCAGACCACCCACGACCACCCCGCCGTCTTCCGCGTCGAGGAGGGACTGGACCTCAAGGCCGCCCTGCCGGGCCTGCACACCAAGAACCTCTTCCTCAAGGACAAGAAGGGCCGGCTGTGGCTGATCTCGGCCGCACAGGACACGGTCATCGACCTGAAGCGCGCCCACCGCGCCATGGGCTCGGACCGCCTGTCCTTCGGCAATGAGACCCTGTTGTGGGAGACCCTGGGCGTCCGTCCCGGCTCGGTCACGGCCCTGGGTCTGATCAACGACCTGGAGCGTCGCGTGACCTTCGTCCTGGACCGGCGCCTGTGGGAGGCGGCTGTCGTCAACTTCCACCCCCTGGCCAACACCGCCACGACCGCCCTGGATCAGGCGGGCTTCCGTCGCGTGCTGGCGTTGCTGGACCGGGAGCCGATCGTGGTGGACTTCGACGCTCTGGACTGATCTTCCCCGGAACGATATGAACCATATACGAATCGTATATGGAGCAGCCCCACATGGGCATCGTCAACATCGAGGACGAACTGCACGAACAGCTGCGCCGCGCCAGCAAGGTCTCGTGCCGCTCGATCAACGCCCAGGCCGCCTTCTGGATCAGGATCGGCATGCTGGGGGAGCTGAACCCCGGCCTGACCTTTCAGGAGCTGGCCGCGCGCGAGCTGAAGGCGGCGGGCGTCTCCGCGCCCGACTTCGCCTCCGATCAGGCCGCCGCGTGACCAAGACCCCGGCCGAGATCGAACTGATGGCCGAATCCGGCCGCCTGCTGGCCTCGGTCTTCACCTGGCTGGACGGCCTGCCGATGGCGGGCATGAACACCCTGGAGATCAACGACCGGGTCGAGGCCTTCATCGTCGACAACCTGGCGGCGCGTCCCGCCAGCAAGGGACAGTACGGCTACGGCTTCGTGCTGAACGTCTCGCCCAACCACGTCGTCTGCCACGGCGTGCCCTCGCGCGACGACGTGCTGAAGGACGGCGACATCGTCAACCTGGACATCACCCTGGAGAAGAACGGCTTCATCGCCGACTCCAGCAAGACCTATCTGATCGGCCCGGTCGCCGGTCCCGCCCGCCGCCTGGTCCAGACGACCTATGAGGCCATGTGGAAGGGCATCCGCGCCGTGCGCCCCGGCGCCACCCTGGGCGACGTCGGCCACGCCATCGAACGCCATGCGACGCGGCGCGGCTATTCCATCGTGCGCGACTTCTGCGGCCACGGCATCGGCCGCGAGATGCACGAGGCGCCGCAGGTGCTGCACTTCGGCCGCCCCGGCGCGGGCCTGACCCTGCGCGAAGGCATGGTCTTCACCATAGAGCCGATGCTGAACCAGGGCCGCCGCGCCATTCGCACCGAGGACGACGGCTGGACCGTGGTCACGGCCGACGGCAAGCTGTCGGCCCAGTTCGAACACACCGTCGCCGTCACCCGCGACGGCGTCCGCATCCTGACCCTTCGCCCCGACGAGCGACGCCTGGTCGCCTAACCCGCGCTCGACACGGAAAGCTCTGTTTCCGCACTGTTTCTCGGAAGCGGCGAGGCGTAAGATCAACGTTCGATCACACGCCGCGTACAAGGCGGTTCCATCGCGTCAGGCCCTGGAAGGGGACGGTGCATGAGACTGTTCTGGAAAGCCTTCGCCGTTGGCGGAGCGGGCTTGGTGCTGGCCGGGCCGATGACCGCCCTCCCCACGTCCGACGCCGCAACGGCGCTGCGCCTTGAGCGCCTGTTCGGCGGCGTCTGCGGGCCGGGCCGGGGCGGCGGCGCCCTGACCCGCAGCCTGCTGGTCGCCTCGGCCGTCGCCGCGCCCGCCAGCCGGGCGCAGCCCATCCCCCTCTATCCCGACCTGACGACCTCGCCGTTCAAGGCCGGCACCGACGACGCCGTCGCCCAGGCCTACTTCAGTCAGGGGCTGACGCTGGCCTACGGCTTCAACCACGCCGGGGCCGTGCGCTCCTTCCGCGAGGCGCAGAGCCGCGATCCCGAATGCGCCGCCTGCTGGTGGGGCGAGGCCATGGCCCTGGGCCCCAACATCAACGCGCCGATGGACGAGCGCGACCGGGCGGCGGCGCTCAAGGCCTTGAACCGCGCCCTGGTTCTGAGCGCCGGGGCCGCGCCGCACGAGCAGGCGCTGATCGACGCCCTGGGCCTGCGCTACTCCGACGATCCGACGGCCGACCGCGCCGCCCTGGACGCCGCCTACGCCGACGCCATGCTGGTCGCCGCGCGCCGCTTTCCCGACAACGACGACGTCGCCGTCCTGGCCGCCGAGGCGGCGATGGACACCACGCCCTGGAACTATTGGGAGGCCGACCAGCGCACCCCCGTCGGCCGCATCGGCGAGGCGATCCGCCTGATCGAGACAGTCCTGGACCGCAGTCCCGCCCACCCGCAGGCGGCCCACCTCTACATCCATCTGATGGAGGCCGCCGATCCCGCACGAGCCGAGGCGGCGGCCGACCGCATGACCGACTCCCGCCCCGCCAGCGCAGGCCATCTGGTGCATATGCCCGGCCACATCTACGTGCGGCGCGGGCGCTACGCCGATTCCATCCGCCTGAATGTCGCGGCGGCGCGGGCGGACGAGGCCTTCATCCGCGACACGAACGACGAGAGTCTCGTCCGCTACGGCTATTATCCGCACAACATCCACTTCATCGTCGCCTCGGCCCAGATGGCCGGCGACATGGACACGGCCCTTCGCGAGGCGCGGCGTCTGCGCACCGTGCTGGACCCGGCGACCTCGGCCCGCATCGCCTGGGTCCAGGTCATTGACGCCGCCCCCTATCAGGCCCTGGCCCAGTTCGCCGAGCCGCGCGCCGTCCTGGCCGCGCCCGCGCCCGACGCCCGCCTGCCCTACGCCGCCGCCATGCGCCACTACGCCCGCGCCGTCGCCTACGCCCAGCTGCGCGACCAGCGGGGTTTCGACCATGAACTGGCCGCCCTGAACGCGCTGAAAACCTCTCCCGCCTTCGCCGACATGGTCGCCCAGGGCGTGCCCGCCCCCGATCTTCTGGCCCTGGCCGAGGCCGTGGCGCACGGACGCATGGCCATGGCGCGCGGCCGTCCCGCCCAGGCGGCCGAACACTATCGCCGCGCTGCCGATCTCGAGGCCGCCCTGCCCTATATGGAGCCCGCCTTCTGGTATTATCCGGTGCATCAGTCCCTGGGCGCGGCCCTGTATCAGGCCGGCCGCCCGGATCTGGCCGCCGACGCCTTCCGCCTGGCCCTGACCCAGACGCCGAACAACGGCTGGGCGCTCTACGGCCTGGCCCGCGCCGAGGCCGCCCAGGGCCGCGCCGCCGAAGCCGCCGCCGCCGACCAGGCCCTCAGGACCGCCTGGCTGGGCGACGCCCGCTGGCTGCGGATGGATCGGCTGTAGAGCGCGCTGCGCCCTGTTCTGGCGCAACCGTCTGCTAGGGCATAACGAAGCCGCCCTCATCTTCCTTCTCCCCTTGCGGGAGAAGGTGGCCCGTCAGGGCCGGATGAGGGGTCTTGCGCCAGCCGATGAGAGCGATGAGGCAGAACGTCAGAAACCCCTCATCCGTCTCGCTCCGCGAGCCACCTTCTCCCACAAGGGGAGAAGGATGCTGGAGCGCCATCCACTCCTACCGAAGGAGGAGGAGATTTCAGACGTTTCAGACGAATTGGACTCTGTTTTTTCCGCTTCCCCCGCTTTCGCCTGCGGCAAGGCGCGCTTTCGGCTTGATGCGCACGCATCCCGACGCCATCTGATCCGTTACCTTCCTTCGACCCCCATGCGGACCCGACCATGACCTTCGCCGACCCGTCCCTGACCACCCCGCCCGACCTGATCAAGGACGGGACGGACGCCACCTTCATGCAGGACGTGGTCGAGGCCTCGAAACATCAACCGGTCATCGTGGACTTCTGGGCCACCTGGTGCGGGCCGTGTCGCACCCTGGGTCCGGCGCTGGAGAAGGCCGTGCGCGCCGCCAAGGGGGCGGTGAAGATGGTCAAGATCGACGTCGACGCCAACCCGGCCTATGCGGGCCAGCTGCGGGTGCAGTCGATCCCGACCGTCTACGCCTTCGTCAACGGCCAGCCGGTCGACGGCTTCCAGGGCGCCGTGCCCGAGAGCCAGATCAAGGCCTTCATCGACAAGCTGACCGGCGGCGAAGGGGTCAACACCGATGTCGAGCAACTGCTGTCGCTGGGCGAGGAGTCGCTGACGCTCAATGATCTGGGCGGCGCCGCCCAGGCCTTCGCCCACGTCCTGACGATGGAGCCGGACAATCAGAAGGCCATCGCCGGCATGGCCCGCGTCTATCTGGCCGAGGGCGACGCCGAACAGGCGGCCCAGACCATCGCCATGGCCCCGGCCGATTCCACCGAGCCGACGGTTCAGGCCGTGCGCGCCCAGCTGTCCCTTGCCTCGGCCGCGCCTGCCGGCGCGACCGCCGAACTCGAAGCCCAGCTGGCCGCGAACAAGAACGACCACGAAGCCCGCTTCGACCTGGCCCAGGCCCTGGCCTCGGCGGGCGACCTGAAGGGAGCCGTCGACCACCTGCTCACCATCGTCCAGGCCGACCGCGAGTGGAACGAACAGGCCGCCCGCAAGCAGCTTCTGACCGTGTTCGAGGCCGCCGGCCCCGCCAGCGAAGTCGCCCGCGACGGCCGACGGCGCCTGTCCTCCCTCCTGTTTTCCTGACGGCGCGATCATGGCTCAGGGCTACGTCAAGGCCAGCGAACTTCCCCAGGTGATCCCGGTGTTCCCCTTGCCGGGGTCCATCCTCCTGGCCCGGGGCCAGCTGCCGCTGAACGTGTTCGAGCCCCGCTATCTGAACATGGTGGACGACGCCATGGCGGGCGACCGGATGATCGGCCTGATCCAGCCGGTCGGCCCCGCCGGGGTGAACCCGCCCCTCACCCGCGTCGGCTGCGCCGGGCGGATCACCAGCTTCGCCGAGACCTCGGACGGCCGCTATCTGATCACCCTGACCGGGGTGTGCCGCTTCGCCGTGGCCACTGAGATGCAGGTGCGCACCCCCTATCGCCAGGTGCGGGCCGACTTCCTGCCCTATGAGGCCGATCTGCGCGCGCCCGACCCCGACGAGGCCTTCGACCGCGAGCCCTTCCTGTCGGCCTTGGCGCCCTATCTGGCCGGGCGCGGGCTGGACATCGACTGGGACACGGCCCGCGCGGCCCCGCAGGAGGCCCTGGTCAACAGCCTGGCTATGGCCCTGCCCTTCGAGCCGCCCGAGAAACAGGCCCTGCTGGAGGCCCTCAGCCTGACCGACCGCGAGGCCGCCCTGACCGCCCTTCTCCGCATCGAGGCCGTCGCCCCCGACGACGACGAGCCCGGCCCGGCGATGCAGTAGCGTCCGATCGCATCCAAAGATAAAAGCGCAACCCAGACACGGGCGCCCGGCGCCCTCAAGCAGCGAGCCGCCGCGCGGCGAGCGATAGGGCACTTAAAATCATGAGCGACGCCTTCAACACCCCCGTCTCGGTCGACCCCCGCCTGCTGGAGGTTCTGGTCTGCCCGGTCACGCGCGGCCGCCTGACCTATGACCGCGAGCGCAACGAACTCGTCTCGGCGGGCGCCAAGCTGGCCTTCCCCATCCGCGACGGCGTGCCGATCATGCTGGCCGAAGACGCCCGCCCGCTGGACTGAGCCGCCGCCGCGCGGCGAGCGATAGGGCCTCTTTAAAGCGCCTCGCCGCGCAGCAGCCTCGGCAGATCCCCGGTCGCCCCGCCCGCCTCGTGCATGAAGGCGCGCCGCAGGGGGGCGATGCGGTTGACCGCCGCCATGCCCAGATCGCGGGCCAGCCGCACCGGGGCCACGTCGTTGGAGAACAGGCGCACAAAGCCGTCGAAGCTCGCCGCCAGCGCCGCCGTGTCGAACCGGCGCCAGCGGGCGTAACGCTCCAGCACCAGCTCCGAGCCGATGTCCTCGCCGATGCGGGCGGCCTCGGTCAGCACCTCGGACAGGGCGGCGACGTCCTTCAGCCCCATGTTCAGCCCCTGCCCCGCCACCGGGTGCACCCCGTGGGCGGCGTCGCCGATGATGGCCATGCGTGGGGCCGTCAGCCCCTCGGCCAGCTGCAGCGACAGGGGATAGACGAAGCGCGGCCCCTCGATCGTCAGCCCGCCCAGAAAGTCGCCGAACCGCCGCGTCAGATGGGCGTGGAAGGCCTCGTCCGAGGCCGAGCGCAGGGCCTCGCCCCGGCGGGTGCTCTCGGTCCAGACCAGATTGGCCCGGTTCTCCGTCAGCGGCAGGATGGCGAAAGGGCCGTCCGGCAGGAAATACTCATGGGCGACGTTGCCGTGCGGCTTCTCCATGCGGACCGTGCAGACCACGCCGCTCTGCTGATAGGTCCAGCCGAAGACGTCGATGCCCGCCGCGCGGCGCACGGTCGAGTTGCGGCCCTCGGCCCCGATCACAAGCGGCGCCGACAGGGTCGATCCGTCCTTCAGCGTCACCGTCGCCCGACCCGGCCCGACGGCCACATCGGCCACGGCGGCGGGGGCGCGGACCTCCAGTCCCTGAGCGTTGACCAGCTCGGCCAGGGCCGCGCGCAGGCGGCGGTTCTCGACCATATAGCCCAGCGGTTCGCCGCCGTTGCGATCGCCGATCTCGTCCGCATCGAAACGGATATAGGATGCCGACGGCTTGCGGCTGGCGGCGCCGGGGCGGCGGCCGTCCGTCACCAGAATGCGGTCCATGCGGCAGGCGTGCGGCTCCAGCGCCTCGCCCAGTCCCAGAGCCTTCAACATCCGGAAGTTGGCGTAGGAGACGGCCGTCGCCCGCCCGTCGAAGGTCGGCGCCAGCTGGGCGGTGAACGGCTGGGGGTCCACCATGACGGGGCGCAGGCCGCCCTGCGCCGCCGCGAGCGCAAAGGTCGCCCCGACCAGCCCAGCGCCGGCGATGATGATGTCGTAGTCGTCCGATCCGCTCATGCTGTCGTTCTAGGCCCCTATCGCGCGTCACGCCACCACAAGCCCGCCTGCCTGATGGGACATAAGGGCTCATCCCCGCTCGCAAAGACCGGGCTGGTAAATGCCGCTTTAACCTTATGCGAGGCACTAAGGGACGGAGTCTCGCTTTCAGTTCCATTTCTGGGGGTCCGCCTTCATGTCCGTCGCCCTCGCGCTCGGCCAACGCGTCTGGAGCACCGTCCGCATCGTCTGGGCGGCGCCCTTCGCCGTGCGGTTCAGGGGGGTGCTGCAGGCCATGCTGGCCGCCCTTCTGCTGGTGGCCCTGATCTCGTGGAATCCGGCGGATCCCAGCTGGAACGCCGCATCGGCGCAGGCGCCGACCAACTGGCTGGGCGGGGCGGGCGCGACCTTCGCCGATCTGATCATGCAGTCGCTGGGGCTGGCGGCCTGGCCCGCCGTCCTGCTGCTGATCGCCTTCGGATTGGCGGTGGCGATCGGCGACGCCCTGCAGCACCGGCTGCAGCCGACGCCGTTCAAGATCTTCTGCGCCGTCGCGGGCGTGCTGCTGCTGTCGGCGGCCCTGTCGGCCCCGGCGGCGCCTGCCAGATGGCCGCTGGCGGCGGGCCTGGGCGGGCTGTGGGGCGACGCCGTCACCGGCCTGGCCGCCGACGGCCTGGGCGCGCTGAAGGTCCCCGGCGCGCGCATCATCCTGGGCCTGCTGTTCCTGGCGCTGGCGCTGTGGAGCCTGGCCTATACCGTGGGCCTGCGCCTGCGCGACTTCACCGACACCGCAGGCTGGGCCGCCCAGAAGGGCGCCGAGGCCCGCGCCGCTCGACCGGCCAAGGCCGCCAAACCGGGCAAGGCCCCGCGCGCCGTCGCCGAGGCCGCCGCTCCGGCCCGCAAGCCGCGCCATCGCCTGCCCGAGGCCGACGATATGGAGGCCGACGGCCCGCTCGCCTCAACCGCCCAGGCCGCTCCGGCTCCCCCCGTCGACGCCTATGACGATGCGGACGCTGACGCGCCCGACGCCTACACCCCGCCGTGGGAGGACGCGGCCCCCGCCCCCATCGCCCCGCCCTCGGCCCGCCCCAGCCGCCCGGCCGAGCCCAAGGTGGCGGCGGTCAAGGCGCCCAAGCCCGTCCGCAGCGACGCCGATCAGCAAGCCTTCGATTTCGCGGGCGAAGGCGGCTTCGAACTGCCGCCGCTGGGCATTCTGGCCAAGCCCGCCCAGCGCGGCGGCGCCGTCGACGAGGAATCGCTGAAGGCCAACGCCAAGATGCTGGAGGGCGTGCTTCAGGAATTCGGCGTGCGCGGCCAGATCGACCAGATCCGCCCCGGCCCCGTCGTCACCCTGTATGAACTGGTGCCCGCGCCCGGCGTGAAGCACGGCCGCGTCGTGGCGCTGGCCGACGACATCGCCCGCTCCATGTCCGCCCGCGCCTGCCGCATCAGCGTGGTCCAGGGCCGCAACGCCATCGGCATCGAACTGCCCAACGCCAAGCGCGAGACGGTCTTCCTGCGCGACCTGCTGGCGTCGGGCGAGTACGACAAGAAGAGCCATCTTCTGCCGCTGGCGCTGGGCGAAACCATCGGCGGCGAGCCTTACGTCGCCGATCTGGCGCGGATGCCCCACCTGCTGATCGCGGGCACCACCGGCTCGGGCAAGTCGGTCGGGGTCAACGCCATGATCCTGTCGATCCTGTACCGCCATTCGCCCGCCGAGTGCCGCTTCATCATGATCGACCCCAAGATGCTCGAACTATCGGTCTATGACGGCATCCCGCATCTGCTGGCGCCGGTCGTGACCGATCCCAAGAAGGCGGTCGTGGCCCTGAAGTGGACCGTGCGCGAGATGGAGGACCGCTATCGCCGGATGTCCAAGCTCGGCGTCCGCAACGTCGCCAGCTACAACGAGCGCGCCCGCGAGGCCCAGGAAAAGGGCGAGCATTTCGAGCGCACCGTCCAGACCGGCTTCGACGAACAGGGCCGCCCCGTCTACGAGAGCGAGAAGATCCGGCCCGAGCCCATGCCCTATCTGGTCGTGGTCATGGACGAGATGGCCGATTTGATGCTGGTGGCGGGCAAGGACGTCGAAGGCGCCGTCCAGCGTCTGGCCCAGATGGCGCGCGCCGCGGGCATCCACCTGATCATGGCGACGCAGCGCCCGTCGGTGGACGTCATCACCGGCACCATCAAGGCCAACTTCCCGACCCGGATCTCCTTCCAGGTCACGTCGAAGATCGACAGCCGCACCATCCTGGGCGAACAAGGCGGCGAGCAGCTGCTGGGTCAGGGCGACATGCTCTATATGGCGGGCGGCGGACGCATCACCCGCCTGCACGGCCCCTTCGTCGGCGACCAGGAGGTCGAGGAGGTCTGCAAGCATCTGCGCGCCCAGGCCGAGCCGGAATACCTCGACCTGATCACCGACGAACCTGATGGAGACGGCGACGGCGCCATGGGCGATGAAGGCAGCGGCACCGGGGACGACCTGTATGACCGCGCCGTGGCCGTGGTCACGCGCGACCGCAAGGCCTCGACCTCCTACGTCCAGCGCCGCCTGCAGATCGGCTACAACCGCGCCGCCACCCTGATCGAACGCATGGAGCAGGAAGGCGTCGTCAGCCCGGCCAACCACGCCGGCAAGCGCGAAGTGCTGGCCGGACCGCCGCCCATGGTGTGATCGGCTTGGCGGCCAAAACGGCAGCTTTGCCGCCGGGCGCTATCGCTCGCCGCGCGGCGGCTCGCTGCTTCAGCGCCAATCGCGCGCGACGGGGAACAACACGCCTCGGCCGACACTTAAACGCCTCACGTCCTCAAGCAGCGAGCGACCGCGTCGCGAACGCTAGGACACTAAACAATGAACGCCGCTTCATCGGAGCGCCGGAATATGGTCAGGCTGGCGTCATCAGCCCGCCGGATGACGTCGTCACCCTGGCCGGGTCGAAAACCGTTCAGAACGGGAGAAGAAAAGACATGAGCATTTCCCGCCGCGCCTTCGGCCTCGGCTCCGCCGCCCTGGTGGCGCTCGCCGCCGCCCCCGCCGCCGTCCTGGCGCAAGCCGGGCTGTCCGCCGAGGATCAGGCCGTGCTGCGTCAGGCCCAGACCTATCTGACGGCCATGACCACGGCCCAGGGGACCTTCGTCGAGACCGGGCCGAACAATCAGCGCCGCACCGGCCGCTATTATCTGCAGCGCCCCGGCAAGATGCGATTCGAATACACCGAACCGGCAGGCCTGCTGGTGGTGGCCGACGGCAATAACGTCAGCCGCTGGGATCCCCGGCTGAACGTCTTCCGCCAGGCCCCGCTGGGCCAGACGCCGCTGTCGACCTTCCTGGCGCGCGAGGTCCGTCTGGACCAGGGCGTGAAGATCGACCGCGTGACGCGCATGGACTCCGGCGCCTTCGCCATCACCGCCCGCGACGCGCGCCGTCCGAACGAGGGCTCGGTCATCCTGGCCTTCGCCGGCTCGCCCGTGCGGCTGCAGGAATGGACCATCACCGATGCGCAGGGCTCGCGCACCCGGGTGCAACTGACCACGCTGGAGCCCGCGCCCGGCCTGGCCGCCAGCCTGTTCCAGCTGCGCGATCCGACCCGGCGCAACCGACGCAACTGATCCCGGCGGCGCCTCGACCGCCGCTCATAATTACAAATATGACAGTTTGACCTTTTTTGTTGCCCGTGACACTTTGGGCACAGGACGGCGGCGGCCGTCCCGCCCGCCACGGATTCATCCCCGCCTGGCGGCGAGAGAGACGAACTTCATGCGCCCGGACCTCGCTCCGGGCGCCTTTTTATTGAGCCGAAGACCTTGCACGGCCGTCGGCTTAGACCCCGCGACGGCAAGCTGCTAAGCCCGGTCGCATGAGCCTTCGCATCGTCACCTGGAACATCAACTCGGTCCGCCTGCGCATCGATCAGGTCGCCCGTTTCGTCGCTGAACACGCCCCGGACGTCCTGTGCCTGCAGGAGATCAAATGCACCGAGGACCAGTTCCCGCGTCAGGCCTTCATCGACATGGGCCTGCCCCACTTGCGCGTCGGCGGCCAGAAGGGCTGGCACGGGGTGGCGATCGCCAGCCGCCTGCCCATCGTTGACAGCCCCAGGCTGGACGTCTGTCGCGAGGGCCACGCCCGCTGCGTCTCGGCCGTGGTCGAGGGGGTGGAGGTTCAGAACTTCTACATCCCGGCGGGCGGCGACCTGCCCGACCGCGAACTGAACCCCAAGTTCGACCACAAGATGGACTTCTATGAACGGCTGACCGCCGAGATGAAGACCCGCGACCGTCAGAGGCCCCTGGTCCTGGCCGGCGACTTCAACATCGCGCCCGGCGAGAACGACGTCTGGAACCACCGCTTCATGTCCAAGGTGGTCAGCCACACCCCCGGCGAGGTCGAGACCCTGTACCGGCTCCAGGACGCCGGCGGTTTCACCGATGTGGTGCGCGACCAGATCCCCGATCCGACCAAGCTGGCCAGCTGGTGGAGCTATCGCGCCAAGGACTTCCGCAAGTCGAACCGGGGCCTGCGCCTGGACCACCTGTGGACCTCGCCCGGCCTGACGCCCGCCGTGGTCAGGGGCAGCGCCCGCATTCTGGACACGGTGCGCGAATGGGAGCGCCCCAGCGACCACGCCCCGGTCGTGATGGATCTGGACGTCTGACGCGGCGTCAGAACGGGAAGAAGATCGGGATGGCGACCATGGCCGCCGCCCAGGTGATCAGGTTCAGCGGCGTGCCGACGCGAACGAAGTCCATGTAGCTGTACCCCGCCATCTGATAGACGAGGACGTTGGTCTGATAGCCGAAGGGCGTGGCGAAGGCGGCCGAGGCGGCCATCATCACCGCCACCAGGAAAGGCCGCGGATCGACGCCCAGGCTCTCGGCCAGAGCGACGGCGATCGGCGTCACCAGCACCGCCACCGTGGCGTTGGACAGAAGCTCTGTCGCAAAAAGGGTCACGCCGTAGAGCACGATCAGGGCGCCCAGCGGCCCGAACGGACGGATCACCTCGATCAACAGACCCGCGCCCTGCGCCGCCAGCCCCGTCACCTCGATGGCCGTGCCGACCACCACCATGCCCGCGATCAACAGCAGGATGTCCGGCTTCAGGCCCGAATAGGCCTCTTCCGGCGTCAGCACGCCCAGCAGGATCAGAGCCACCGCCCCGGCGAAGGCCGCCGCCGCGATCGGGGCGATCCCCAGCCCCGCCGCCGCCACCACCAGGACGAAGACCGCCAGGGCGATCAGCGCCCGCTTCCACTGCAGGGGACGGTCGGCCGAGGCGTAGAGGTCGACGTCGCCCAGATGGGCGTCGCCCGTGCCGTCACGCTGGCTGCGGCTTTCGCCCAACTGGGCGAGGGACGGCAGGGAGAAAGGCAGACGCCACCGGCGCGACGTCTTCGCCGCCTGAGCTTCCGCCTCGAGACGTTCGCGTTCGGCCTCGGCCTCTTCTTCGGCGCAGGCCGCGCGGCCCAGCTGCCGGGCGCCGACGAAATAGAGCCACAGACCGCCGACCAGGGCGATGACCAGGCCCACCGGCGTGATCTCGAACAGGCTGAACACCGGTTGACCGGCGTTGCGGGCCATGTCGTTGACCAGAAGATTGGTCGAGGTGCCGATCAGGGTCAGCAGGCCCCCCATGACCGTCACATGGCTGAGCGGCATCAGGAACCGTTTGGGCGAGAGCTTCAGCGACCGGGCCATGTCGCGCACCACCGGGGCGGCCAGCACCACCACCGGCGTATTGTTCAGGAAGCCGCCGACCGAGCCGCACAGGCCGATCACCACCCAGATGCCCGTCGCGCCGAAACGCCGACACAGCCCCGTCGCCTTGCGGATCATCAGGCCCAGCAGGCCCGACAGTTCGATGGCGTAGGCGATGACGAACAACCCGGCCAGGGCGATGACCGCCGGACTGGCGAAGGCGCTCTGAACCTCGACCGGGCGCACCACGCCGAACAGCAGCAAGGCCGCCGCGCCGCTGAGCGCGACCACGTCGGAACGCATCCGGCCGTGGATCATCACCCCGACCACGGCGACCAGGACGATGAGAGCGATGATCTGGTCCAGCGTCACCCGCGCAAGACCCCCTTTTTCAGCCCAGCCTCGACCGCGATCACGGGTCAGATCACGGGTCGGGGCGCCAACCAGCGTTTCCCGTGTTAGGCTGGTTCCATGTCGATCACAACGACCCGTCTCGCCGCGCCGCTCGCCCTGGCGGCGGCCCTGCCGTTTCTGACGTGGTGTCAGCGGCCGCCGGAGCCCGCCGCGCCTGCGAATCCGGCCCCGTCGCCGACGGTCGTGCTGGATTCCACGCTGAACCGAGCCGCCCTTCTGGCCGCGCTGACCGAGGCTGGAACGGCCTTGGCCGACGGACAGACGCGCGATGCGGCCCTGACCGGCCGCACCGTGTCGGTGCGCCTGCCCTTCGGCTGCGGCGGCGAGACGAACGTCGTCGGAGAGGCGGGCGGCCTGCCCCGCCTCGCCCGCAATGAAGACGGCAGCCTGACCTTGACGGTCACGCCGGAAGATCTGAGCGCGTCGGCGCTGGTCCCCGCGACCCGCGAAGGGGCGGTCGATAAGTGGGAGGCGGTCGAGGGCTTCTGGATCGCCCGGCCATGGAGCAGCCTGGACGTCTGCCCGACGTCAGCGGCTCAGCCCGCCTCCGCGCCTGATCCCACGCCTTCGCCGGCTCAAACTGCGGACAAGACGCCCGCCGAGGGCAAGACGTTGGAGGCCAAGACTGTTGAGACCGTCGCGTCGCCGCCAGTCGTCCAGCCGGAGCGCAGCGTCGGTCTGGCCGCCGTGTTCGAAACGGGCGGCTCTCGCCTGGGCCGCCGTCAGGGCCAGGCCTATGTCCATGTCATTCGGGGAGAGAAGGGCGTCGCTCCGACGCCGGCGCCGGGCGGCTACGCCCTGCGGCTGGAAGGTCGGCTGACCGCCTTCGCAGACGGCAAGGCCGTCCATTGCGTCCAGAAGGACGCCGAAAGCCGTCCGGTCTGCGTCGCCGCGCTGCGGCTGGACCGACTGGCCTTCGAGGATGGGGCCACGGGCGCCCTTCTCAGCGAATGGCGCCCGCGTTGACTTAAACTCAGGCCGCGCCCAGCAGCTTGGCGCCGGCCAGCACGCCCAGCAGGATCAGGGTGACGCTGCCGGTGAAGACCACGATGCCTTCGAACGAGAAGCTCGAGGCGCGGGGATGCACGAGTTTCATGACTTGCTTCCTTTCGGCTAGGGAGTTCCGAACGGTCTCAAGATAGGAAGCGCAGCCGCTGGAAACAAACCACGGTTAGGCCGCGTCGAGTGACCTCAGGTCAACTGATCCGCTTCTGCGTCCCGATCCGGCCGCGATTCGGCCACGATCCAGTTGAGGAAGCGACGCAGCTTGGGTTCGTCCGCCCGTTCCGGCAGAACCACCGCCCAATAGGCGAGATTGTTGGTCAGGGCGTGGTCGACCGGCTGGATCAGGCGCCCTTCGCGCAGGTCGTCCGCCGCCAGGGGCGCCGAGGTCAGGGCCACGCCGCGCCCCGACAGGGCCGCCTCCAGCGCCAGGTGGCTGTGGCTGAAGTGCGGACCGCGCAGGTGGTTCACGCGCGGATCATCGACGCCGGCGCTCTCGAACCAGGCCTTCCAGCCCATGCGGTCGGCGTAGGGCATGTCGTGCCAGGTCTCGTGGATCAGGACCACGTCCAGCAGATCGGAGGGCTGGTTCAACCGCCGGGCGGCGGCGAAGGACGGGGCGCAGACCGGGATCAGGCGCTCATTGATCAACCGTCGCGCCGTCTGGCCCGGATAGGGGCCTTCGCCGTACCGTAGCGCCACATCCGCCTCGCCGTTCGACAGATCGGCGAGGCGATCCTCGGCGAAGACGATCAGGTCGAGATCGGGGTTCTCCTCGCTGAAGCGATGCAGGCGCGGCGACAGCCACTTGCTGGCGAGGGACGGCAAGGCGGTGATCCGCAGCTGGCGCGAGCGTCCGGGGCGGACGGCCTCCAACGCGCTTTCCAGCCGTTCGAAGGCGTCGGCCACGCCCTGGGCCAGGCGCTTGCCGTCGGCGGTCAGCCGCACCGAGCGGTTGAAGCGGTCGAACAGGCGCAGGCCCAACCGCATCTCCAGCGCCTTCACATGGCGGCTGACGGCGCCGGGGGTGACGCCCAGCTCCTCGGCCGCCTCGCGGAAGCTGCTGAGGCGAGCCGCTGCGTCGAACGCCCGAAGCGCCACCAGCGGCGGGGTCGGGCGACGCTCGCTCATCCGGGTGTCAGGGCTGGAGTCGGTAGCCGCCGGCGTCGGTCAGCAGCAGCCGCGCCTGGCCCGGCTCGGCTTCGATCTTCTGACGCAGGCGATAGATATGGGTCTCGAGCGTGTGGGTGGTGACCCCGGCGTTGTAGCCCCAGACCTCGGTCAGCAGCTCTTCGCGCGAGACCGGCTTGGCCCCGGCGCGATAGAGATACTTCAGGATGTTGGTTTCCTTCTCGGTCAGCCGGACCTTCTTGCCCTTGTCGTCGACCATCAGCTTGGAGGCCGGGCGGAACTCATACGGGCCGACCTGGAAGACGGCGTCCTCGGACTGTTCGTGACTGCGCAGATGGGCGCGGATGCGCGCCAGCAGGACCGCGAAGCGGAAGGGCTTGGTGACGTAGTCGTTGGCGCCGGAGTCGAGGCCGAGGATGGCGTCCGAATCCGACGACTGCGCCGTCAGCATGATGACCGGGGTGGACACGCCGGCCTTGCGGATCAGGCGACAGGCCTCGCGGCCGTCCATGTCGGGCAGGTCGACGTCCAGAAGGATGAGGTCGGCCCGCGCCTCCTTGGCCTGACGTACACCGTCGGTCGCCGTCGCGGCCTGGGCCGGACGGAATTCCTCGTGAAGCGCCAACTGCTCGGCCAAGGCCTCCCGCAGGTCGTCGTCGTCATCGATGATCAGAATGGTCTTGGGCGTGCGCATGGTTTCATTAGAATGGCGAGGCTTGGGCCGAACGCCAAGGGCGCCGGGCGCGATATTGCGTCCTAAGAGGTCGCAGGGACCATATTTCGTTCCCCGAACAGCGCCGAGCCGACCCGAACATGGGTCGCGCCCGCCTCGATCGCCGTCAGATAGTCGCCGCTCATGCCCATCGACAGGACGTTCAACCCGTTGCGTGCGGCGATCGCGGCCAGCAAGGCGAAGTGCGGCGCCGGATCTTCATCGGCCGGGGGAATGCACATCAACCCCTCGACCGTCAGGCCGTGGACGTCGCGCGCGGCGGCGATCAGGGCGTCGGCGTTTTCCGGCGAAACGCCCGCCTTCTGCGGCTCGGCGCCCGTATTGACCTGAACCAGCAGGCGGGGGCGGCGCCCCGTCCTGCGTACGGCGGCGGCCAGGGCGGCCGCTAGACGTTCGCGGTCCAGCGTCTCGATGACGTCGAACAGTTGGACCGCCTCCTGCGCCTTATTGGTCTGCAGGGGGCCGATCAGGCGCAACTCCAGGTCCGGCAGGGCGGCGCGGCGGTCGTGCCAGTGGGCCCTCGCCTCCTGCACCCGGTTCTCGCCGAACACCCGCTGGCCAGTCGCGAGGGCGGCTTCCAGAGCGGCGTCGCCTTGCGTCTTGGACACCGCCGTCAGCACCACCGAAGCAGGGTCGCGGCCCGCCGTCAGGGCTGCATCATGGATGCGGCGACGCACCTCGGCGAAGCGGTCGGCGATGGACGAAACGGCGAAAGCGGGCGTAGTGGCGGTCATGATCCTGTCCGAACTCATGGCCGAGGACGCGCGCACGCTGTGGGACGCCGCTCAGGCCCTGTCCCAGTCTGTAGCCCTCGCGGCGGCGCCTGTCAGCCCGCGCCCCCTGCCGCCCCTGCTGTTCTTCACCGATCCGGCGCGGACGCCCCAGCCGTGGGAGACGGCGGCGCGGCTGCCGGCCGGCGCGGGGGTCGTGTATCGCGCCTTCGGCGCCGCCGATGCGGTCGAGACCGGGCTTCGACTGCGCGAGGCGACGCGGGCGGCGGGCGTCCTGCTGCTGGTCGGACTGGACGCCGCCCTGGCTGAGCGAGTGGAGGCTGACGGCGTGCACCTGCCCGAGCGCGCGCTGTCGTCGGCCTACGCCCTGTCGGGACGGCGCCCGGACTGGCTGCTGACGGGCGCGGCCCATTCGGAAGCGGCTGTGCGCGGCGCGCGCGACCTGCACGCCCTGGTGCTGTCGCCGGTCTTTCCCGCAGGCGGCGCCTCGGCGGCCAAACCCGCGCTGGGGGTGAAGGCCTTCTCCGCCCTGGCGGCCCTGGCCCCCTGCCCGGTCTACGCCCTGGGCGGAATAACGGCGCGCAATGTCCAAGCCCTCGGCGAATCAGGCGCGTGCGGCCTTGCCGGCGTGGAGGCGGTCCAGACGGCGTTCACCTCTCGCTGAGAGAGGCGATCGGGATCAGAACTTGAAGATGGTCTCGAGACGTACGCGCGGGGCGGCGCGGCGATCGGCGGCGCTCTCGGGGGCGCGGGCCGGGTCGACTTCAGGAGAAGCCAGGTTGGCGGCGGCGCCGACCCGCAGGCGCGGGCTGAGACGGTAGTAGGCCCCCGCCTCGACATCGCCCCAGTCGGCTTCGCGGCCGACGGGCTGGTTCAGGTTGAAGTTCAGGCCCCAGCGGCCGTTCTCGTTCCAACGCAGGCCGCGACGCTGGCCGGCCGCCGGGGTGCTGGGCGACTGGGCGGCGACGTCGGTCAGGCTGACGGCGGGAGCGCGGCCGCGCGTCTGGGCGGCGGCGTCAGTCGTCATCCCGGCCAAGGCCAGGGCGCCCACGCTTGCAGCGATGACGGCGACGAAACGCATTTCACCCACCCTATGGACCGCTCGTCTTCTGCGGCGATCCTTGTTGACGACCTCAGAGCGCGCCTGAACGAGCCGCGTCTGATCTGGGGATAAGATATGGACTGCATTCCTACGGTCAACGCAACGTAGCCCTATGGCAGAGGTTCCAGGCGACTCCGGCGCGGGCTGTGGCGCCCTTGTCACGCCAAAGGGCGAGACAGAGGCCCTTATCGGTCGCCTCTCATGCGGGATCGCCTTGTCATCGCCCCTTTTCGCCGTGTTATAGAGCGTTGCTGACGCGTGCGAGCGTGGCGTCGTCAGGCGACGTCCTCTCCTACGTTCGTCAAACCCTTTACGGAGATCACGGAATGGCTCTTGTTCGCGGCGCTGCGTTCGCCCTGATCGCCTCGGGCCTGCTGCTCGGGGGCTGCTCCAGCCTTCCGTTCGGCGGGTCAAAGGCCAAGGCGCCCACGATGGAGGCCCAGTTGGGCATCGGCGTGAACGCCTATCTGTGGCGCGCCACCCTGGACACCCTGTCCTTCATGCCCCTGGACAGCGCCGACCCCTGGGGCGGCGTGGTGAACTATGACTGGTACGTCAATCCGCAGGCGCCGAACGAGCGCTTCAAGGCGACCGTCTTCATCCTGGACCGCCGTCTGCGCGCCGACGCCCTGAACGTCGCCATCACCAAGGAAGTCAAGGACGCCGCCGGTGCCTGGGTTTCCGCTCCGGTCGCGGCCCAGACCGAAACCGATCTGGAGAACGCCATCCTGACCAAGGCGCGCCAGCTCAACCTCGCCAACGCGGCCCGTCGCTAACAAAGCCGCTAAGACCGGCCGCCTAACCTCTTTCGTCTCAATGCGTCCTCAGGCCCGCCTCAAGCTTCGCGCCTGAGGCGCCGCCTCAGGATACGCCGTGGCCCGTTACGAGCCTAAGACCGCCGAACCCCGCCAGCAGGCCCGATGGGCCGAGGCCGACGCCTTTTCGGTGTCCAACGCCGACACCGGCCGCCCGAAATACTACGTCCTGGAGATGTTCCCCTATCCGTCGGGCAACATCCACATGGGCCACGCCCGCAACTATGTGATGGGCGACGTGGTGGCGCGCTGGAAGCGGGCGCAAGGGTTCGACGTCCTGCACCCGATGGGCTGGGACGCCTTCGGCATGCCCGCCGAGAACGCGGCCATGGAGCGCGGCGTCCATCCCGGCGACTGGACCTGGTCCAACATCGCGACGATGCGCGACCAGCTGAAGCTGCTGGGCCTGTCGCTGGACTGGAGCCGCGAGTTCGCCACCTGCGACCCCGAATACTATGGCAAGCAGCAAGCTTGGTTCCTGGAGCTGTTCAAGCGCGGCCTGGTCTATCGCAAGGACGGCGTGGTCAACTGGGACCCGGTCGACAACACCGTCCTGGCCAATGAGCAGGTCATCGACGGGCGCGGCTGGCGCTCGGGCGCCGTGGTCGAGAAGCGCAAGCTGAACCAGTGGTTCCTGCGCATTACTCAGTATGCCGACGATCTGATCGACGGCCTGGCCGAGCTGGAAGGCCGCTGGCCCGAGAAGGTCCGCCTGATGCAGGAAAACTGGATCGGCCGGTCCAAGGGTCTGCAGATGAAATGGGCCTGGGCGGCCGCCGCCCCGGCTGGTTTCAATGACGGGCTGGAGATCTACACCACCCGCCCGGACACCCTGTTCGGCGCCAGCTTCATGGGTCTGGCCCCCGATCATCCGATCTCGAAGCAACTGGCCGAGGCTGACCCCAAGGTCGCCGCCTTCGTCGCCGAATGCCGCAAGGGCGGCGCCAGCCAGGCCGACATCGAACAGGCCGAGAAGATCGGCTGGGACACGGGCCTGAAGGTCATCCACCCCTTCACCGGCGCCGAGGTTTCGGTGTGGATCGCCAACTTCATCCTGTCCGACTACGGAACGGGCGCCATCTTCGCCTGCCCCGCGCATGACCAGCGCGATCTGGACTTCGCCCGCAAATACGATCTGCCGGTGATCCCGGTCGTCCGCCCCGAAGGCGCAGGCGACGACTTCGCCGTGACGGACGAGGCCTATACCGGCCCCGGCTCCATCTTCCATTCCGACTTCCTGAACGGTCTGGATATCGAGACCGCCAAGGCCGAGGCCATCCGCCGCATCGAGGCCGCCGGAACGGGCGAAGGCGCGACCATCTATCGTCTGCGTGACTGGGGCGTCAGCCGTCAGCGCTACTGGGGCTGCCCCATCCCGGTCATCCACTGCGAGGCCTGCGGCGTCGTGCCGGTCCCGGCCGATCAGCTGCCGGTCGAACTGCCCAAGGACGTCACCTTCGACGTGCCCGGCAACCCGCTGGATCGGCACCCGACCTGGAAGCACGTCAACTGCCCGTCGTGCGGCGCCGCCGCCCGACGCGAGACGGACACGCTCGACACCTTCGTCGACAGCTCCTGGTATTTCGCCCGCTTCGCCGACCCCAAAGCCGCCGAGCCGATCAACAAGGCCGCCGCCGCCAAATGGCTCCCGGTGGACCAATACATCGGCGGCGTCGAGCACGCGGTCCTGCATCTGCTCTACGCCCGCTTCATCACCCGCGCCCTGTCGGACGCCGGCCTGATGGACGTGAAGGAGCCCTTCGCGGGCCTGTTCACCCAAGGCATGGTGGTCCATGAGACCTATTTCGACGGCCATGAAGACAGCGGTAAGCCCCGCTGGGTCGAACCGTCCGACGTGCGCATCGAGACCGTGGACGGCCAGCGCGTCGCCACCCGCCTGTCCACCGGCGCCGCCGTCACGATCGGCGACATCGAAAAGATGTCCAAGTCCAAGAAGAACGTGGTCGCGCCGCAGGACATCATCGCCGCCTATGGCGTGGACGCCGGGCGCCTGTTCATCCTGTCCGACAGCCCGCCCGAGCGTGACATTCAGTGGTCGACCGGCGGGGTCGAGGGCGCCGCCCGCTTCGTCCAGCGCGTCTGGGGCGAGTACGCCGCCTTCGACGCCGCCGCGCCCGCCAACGCCGATGCCGACGCCGCCCTGATCCGCGAGACGCACAAGGCCATCAAGGCGGTCAGCGAGGGCGTCGAGCATTTCCGCTTCAACTCGGCCGTGGCCAAGCTCTACGCCTTCCTGGCGACCATCCGTCAGCACGACAAGGCGGGCGCCGAGGCGAAGAAGACCGCCCTGGCCGCCCTGGCGCGGCTGATGGCGCCCTTCACCCCGCACCTGGCCGAGGAATGCTGGACCCAACTGGGCGAGGCCGGAATGGTGCTGGATGCGCCCTGGCCCGTCTTTGACGCCGCCCTGGCCGCCGACGACCAGGTCACCCTGCCCGTCCAGATCGGCGGCAAGCGTCGCGGCGAGGTCGTCCTGCCCCGCGGGTCGGACAATGCGACGGTCGAGGCCGCCGCCCTCGCCAATCCGACGGTTCAGGCCTACCTTGCCGCCAACAACCTCAGCATCCGCAAGGTGATCGTGGTGCCTGACCGTATCGTCAATCTGGTGGCCGGCTGATGCGTCGGCTGGCCCTGCTCGGCGTCCTGGCGGGCGCAAGCCTGCTGTCCGCCTGCGGCTTCACGCCCATGTATGGCGACAGCGGGGTCAGCAGCGGCCTGTCGCGCATCGCCGTGACGACGCCCGACGATCGCCTCGGCTATCGCCTGCGCGAGCAGCTGGAGGACGCCTTCGGCCGCGACGCCGCGCAGGCGCCGCTCTATCGCCTGACGACCGAGGTCGAGCACAAGCGCCGCCCCCTGGGCCGCCGAATCGACGACACGGCCAGCCGCTATGAGCTGACGGTCAGGGCCGCCTGGTCGCTGACCCCGGTGGCGGGCGGCGACCCCCTCAAGGGCGTCCAGACGACCACGGTGACCTACGCCTCCGCGGACCAGCCCTACGCCGCCATCGCCGCCCAGCAGGACGGCGAGGACCGCGCCGCCGCCGACCTGGCCCGCCTGATCCGCCTGGACATGATGCGCGTCCTGGCGGGACGCTGAAGGCCGCCGCATGATCCTGTCCAAGCGGCCCGACGTCGACCGCTTCCTGAAGGCGCCGGACCCTGCCGTCCGCGCGGCCGTCATCCACGGCAAGGACCGTTCGGGCGTGACCGAGCGCGCCCTGACGCTGTGCCGAACGATCACGCCGGACCTGAACGATCCCTTCAACGTCACCCTGCTGACCGAAGCCGACATCGACGGCGACGCCGTGCGGCTGGAAGAGGCTTTGACGGCGCTCAGCATGATCGGCGGGCGACGCCTGGTGCGCATCCGGATGTCGGACGGCAAGGCGGGTGTGGACAAGACCGTGGCCGCCGCCCTGACGGCGCACGCCGAGGGCGCCTACAATCCCGACGCCATGCTGGTGGTCGAGGCCGGGGCGCTCGGCCGTGAATCCGCCCTGCGCAAGGCTGCGGAAAAGGCCCAGGGCGCGGTCGCCATCGCCTGCTATGAGGATGAGGTCGGCGACGTCGCCCGCATGACGCGCGAGGCCCTGGGCGCCGACAAGGTGGGCCTGAGCTCGGACGCCCTGGACCGCTTCGTCGCCCGCCTGCCCCGCGAACGCGGCCTGATGCGCCAGGAGATCGAGCGGCTGATCCTCTACATCGGCCCCGGATCCGGCCGAACCATCGACGTAGAGGAACTGGACGCCCACCTGGGGGTCGAGCCCGACGCCTCCCTGTCCGACGCCGCGCTACAGGCGTTCGGCGGCCGCCCCGGTCCCGCCCAGGCGGGCCTGCGCCGCGCCCTGGCCGAAGGCGAAAGCGCCGTCATGGCGGTGCGCATGACCTCGCTTCATCTCGGAAAGCTGCGCCGGATCAACGTCCTGCAAGCCAATGGCGCGGGCGCCAAGGAGGCCGCCAAGGCCGCCGGCGTCTTCTGGAAGCAGGAGGCCGAAATGCTGCGTCAGGCGCGCGGGTGGCGGCTGGAGCTGCTCGACGAGGTGCAGGACAGCGTCAACACCGCCGACGTCATGACCAAGACCACGGGCATGCCCGAGGCCCTGATCGCCGAACGCCTGCTGCTGGAGATCGCCGCCCGCGCCAAACGCATGGGGCTTTGACGCGGCCGCTCGCCTACGCTCATCCCCGCTTGGACGCACGGCGAAAGGCTGGCTTGTTCAGGGCGGCGGCCTGACGCTGCATCGAGGTTTCGGTCGTACGTCCTCCGACAGCACCGCCGAACCCGGCGCCGTTCGAGCTCTTCGCCTGCTTCGCCGTCAGGGCGCGCTTGAGCGCTTCAGACGCGCTCGCCTTCTCAGATTTCTCGGTCATGGGCCGCATCCTAGCAGGAAGCGCCAGGAAAGGGGCCTCCAACGCCTGGATCAGTCCGTCGCCTCTAGGGTCATACGGGGCTGACGATCACGCCAAACACGCAGTATTGACAGAAACGTATATAGAGGTTTTCTATGGCGAGGATCGGTCCTCGATCATCGATCGGGTCGTCCGGCGCGCTCCCACCTGCTGGCGTGTCGGCCCCGCTCTCATCCCCGACTTGCCCGTCCCGGTTCGGTCCTGGACGGGCTTTTTCGTTTCAGCCCCTCATCAGGCGGCGGCACAGGTCGTCGAGTTGTTCCAGCGTGCCGTATCGAACGGTGATCTCACCCCTTCCGCCCTTGTCGGCCAGCGACACCTTCAAACCCAAGGCGTCCGACAGGTCCTGTTCCAGAGCGGCGATGTCGGCAGCGCCTTCGCCGCCCGTCCCTGCCCTGACCTTGGGCGCCTTCGGTCCCTCGGCGGCGCGACGGGCCAGCGCCTCCGTCTGACGCACGTTCAGGCCCTTTGAGATCACCTCCTGCGCCAACTGCTCGGCATTCGGCGCAGTGATCAGGGCGCGGGCATGACCTGCCGACAATTCGCCGCGCACCACATGCTCGCGCACCGCCTCGGGCAGTTGCAGCAGGCGAAGGGTGTTGGCGACATGGCTGCGGCTCTTGCCCACCACCCCGGCCAGGGCGTCCTGGGTGCGGCCGAAGCGCTCCATCAGGACGGCGTAGGCGTTGGCCTCCTCCATCGGGTTCAGGTCGGCGCGCTGGACGTTCTCAATGACGCCGACCTCCAGCACCTCGATGTCGTCCATCTCGCGCACGACGATCGGCACCTGGGTCAGGCGGGCCGCCTGGGCCGCGCGCCAGCGACGCTCGCCAGCGATGATCTGCCAATGCCCCGGCTGGCCCGGCTGGGTTCGGACCAGAATGGGCTGCAGCACCCCCTTGTCGCGGATCGACGCCGTCAGTTCGTCCAGATCGGTCTGGGCGAAGATCTTGCGCGGCTGGTCCGGATTGGGCTTCAGCGCCTCGATCGGGGCGCGCTGAACGCCGGCCGGCGCGGGACCGGTCGCATCGACGGCGACGGGATCCTGCGCGTTTTCTCCCAGAAGCGCCGAGAGACCCCGGCCCAGACCACGCTGACGTTCAGACAAGATGCTGTTTCCGCTGCTTTACAAGTTGGATCAGGCGGCCAGGGCCTGACGACGCTGACGCTCGCGCGCCACCAGTTCGCGGGCCAGTTTCAGATAGGCTTGGCTGCCCGCACATTTCAGATCATAGATGAGAGCCGGCTTGCCGAACGACGGCGCCTCGGACACCCGGACGTTACGGGGAATGACGCTGTCATAGACCTTGTCCCCGAAGTGGGCGCGCACGTCGGCCGCCACCTGGCCCGACAGGGCGTTGCGACGGTCGTACATGGTCAGCACCAGACCTTGAATATCCAGCGCCGGATTCAGGCTCTGGCGCACCATCTCGATCGTCCGCATCAGCTGCGTCAGGCCTTCCAGGGCGAAGAATTCGCACTGCAGCGGAACCAGAACCGCATCCGCCGCCGCCATGGCGTTCAGCGTCAGCAGGTTCAGCGACGGCGGGCAGTCGATCAGCACATAGTCATACCGGGAATGACCGTTGCCGCCCTGCTTCGCCAGGGCGTCGCGCAGACGATAGGAACGGCGATCCGACTGGCTCAGTTCAATCTCGACCCCTGACATGTCGGGATCGGCGGCGACGATAAACAGGCCGGGCACGGCGGTCTCGATGGCCGCCTCGTCCACCGGGCGGCCATCGACGATGACGTCGTAGATCGTCACCCGCCGTGTTTCACGTGGAACACCCAGCCCCGTCGAAGCATTGCCCTGCGGGTCCATATCGACGATCAGCACCTTCTCGTCGATCGCCGCCAGGGCCGTGCCCAGGTTGATGGCGGTCGTGGTCTTGCCCACGCCGCCCTTCTGGTTCGAGACCGCCAGGACGCGGGTTTCATGGGCGCGGGGCGGCTTTACGGACTCAACGGACACGGCGAAGGCTCCCCAGTGAAACGATGCGGCCGCGCGGATCGCTGCGCGAGACCGTAAGCTCGGCCTCAAACTGCCAGACCCGACGGGCCTCTTTCAACTCAGCCTCGGCCTTCTCTCCCTTGAGGAACAGGCCTTTTGCACCGCGTTGGAAGTAGGGCTGTGCATAACCCAGAAGCTTCTCCATCGCCGCCACCGCACGCGCCGTGACGATATCGACCGTGATCGCCTGCTCCTCGGCCCGCCCATTGACGACCGTGGCGGGCAGATCCAGCGCATCGACGATGGTCTGAAGAAAACGGCAGCGCTTGCCCAGGCTGTCGACCAGCCAGACATGGGCGCCGGGCCGGCCCTTCAGAAGGATGGCCAGAACGACGCCGGGAAACCCCGCCCCAGCCCCCAGATCGGCCCAGGTCTTCGCCTCCGGCGCAAGGTCCAGCAACTGGGCGCTGTCCCAGGCATGACGATTCCAGAAATCTGAAAGCGTGTCGGGACCGACCAGGTTCATCACCGCATTGGCCTCGGTCAGCATGGCCAGAAAGGTCTTCAGGTCGGCGATGTTGGCGTCGTTGGCGCCGGTCTGGGCGCGGAAAGTCTGAATGGCGTCCGACATCAGGCGACGACCGCCGACAGGTCGGCCGCCACGCCCTTGACCTTCTTCACATGCGCCAGAAGCGCCGTCAGGGCGCCCGGCGTCATGCCTTCAATCCGCCCCGCCTGGCCCAGAGTCAGCGGGCGGATCATGGCCAGCTTCTCGCGCACCTCGTTCGAAAGGGCGCCGATGGCCGCGTAGTCGAGGTCAGCCGGCAAGGCCAGCCCCTCCTCCCGGCGCAGGGCCTCCGCGTCCTGGGCCTGGCGGTCCAGATAGCCGGCGTAGACGGCGTCGATCTCGACCTGTTCGCGCACGGCGGCCGGCCAGTCGACGATCTCAGGGCGGATGGCGACGAAGTGATCCAAGGAGACATCGGGGAAGGCGAGCAGGTCGCGGATCGAACGACGCTGCCCGTCAGCGTTGACGGTAATGCCGAGCGCCCCCGCCTCCTTGGGCGTGAACTGTGTTTCACGTGAAACACGGTTCGCCCGGTCCAGCCGATCGGCCTTGTCCAGCCATACCTTGGCGCGGTCTGCGCCCACGATGCCCGCCTCGATGCCGATGGGCGTCAGGCGCTGATCCGCATTGTCGGCGCGCAGGGTCAGCCGATATTCGGCCCGGCTGGTGAACATGCGATAGGGTTCGGTAACGCCCCGCGTCACCAGATCATCGATCATCACGCCAATATAGGCCTGATCCCGGCCAAGGATCAGCGGGTCCGACCCCGCCGCCGCGCGGGCGGCGTTGAGCCCGGCGATCAGGCCTTGCGCCCCCGCCTCTTCATAGCCGGTCGTGCCGTTGATCTGGCCCGCCAGGTACAGGCCCGGCCGCTTCTTGACCTCCAGCGCGGGCGTCAGTTCGCGCGGGTCGACATAGTCGTACTCGATGGCGTAGCCGAAGCGGAACACCTCGACCGCTTCCAGCCCCGGCATGGTCTTGAGGAAGGCCATCTGGGTGGCGTCGGATACCGAGGTCGAGATGCCGTTCGGATAGACGCTGGGGTCATCCAGGCCTTCCGGCTCCAGGAAGACCTGGTGGCTGGTCTTGTCGGCGAAGCGCACCACCTTGTCCTCGATTGAGGGGCAATAGCGCGGCCCCCGGCCCGACAGCCGTCCGCCATAGACAGCGCTTTCGCCGAGGTTGTCGGCGATGATGCGGTGCGTCTCTTCCGTCGTGTGGGTGACACCGCAGGCGATTTGCGGCACGTCGATGCGATCGGTCAGGAAGCTGAAGGGTACGGGCTGGTCGTCCGCCGCCTGCATCTCCAGCCGCTCCCAGGCGATGGTGCGTCCGTCCAGACGGGCGGGCGTGCCGGTCTTCAGCCGGCCCATCATCAGGTCGGCAGCGTGCAGATCGCCGGCCAGTCCGGTCGAAGGGTCTTCGCCATAGCGCCCCGCCGGAATCCGCAGATCGCCGCGATGGATGACCCCGTTAAGGAAGGTGCCGGTCGTCAGCACCACGGCGCCCGCGCGGATCGTCTCCCCTGCCCCTGTCGCCACGCCGACCACGCGGTCGCCGTTGAGGATCAAGCCCTCGGCCGTGCCCGCCATCAGGGTCAGGTTGGCATAGTCCGCCAGTTCGGCCTGCATGGCCTCGCGATACAGGCGCCGGTCGATCTGGCTGCGCGGGCCGCGCACGGCGGCGCCCTTGGAGCGGTTCAACATGCGGAATTGGATGCCCGACACATCCGCCAGCCGGCCCATGAGGCCATCGAGCGCGTCGATCTCGCGCACAAGATGCCCCTTGCCCAGGCCGCCGATGGCCGGGTTGCAGCTCATCTCGCCGATGGTCTCCAGCTTCTGGGTCAGAAGCAGGGTGCGCGCGCCTGCGCGTGCTGCGGCGGTCGCCGCCTCGCAACCGGCGTGACCGCCGCCGATGACGACGACGTCGAAGGTGTGGTCGGGGGTCAAACTCATGGCGTCCACATAGTCCATTCGAGCCGGAATCGCCACCGGCCCCAGAACGGTTGTTTCACGTGAAACGGGCGAAAGCCGGGCCTATTTGCCGATGCAGAAGGAAGAGAAGACCTCGCCCAGAATGTCCTCCACCCCGATGGCTCCGGTGACGCGGGCCAGGGCGTCGGCGGCGCGGCGCAGGTCGTCGCCCGCCATCTCCGGCGCCAGATCGAGCGCGCGGCGTCCCGCCTCGACAGCAGCCAATGCCTCTGCCAGGCGACGACGATGCCGCTCGCGCGTCACAGCCGGGAAGTCGGCGCCCGACAGGTCGCGCGCCAGGCGGGCCGCGATCCAGTCGTGCAGTTCGGCCAGCCCCTGCCCTGTCGTCGTGCTGACCCTCAAGGCCTCGAGAGCGGGCGCGCCCGCCACGGCGCCGAGGTCGGCCTTGTTCAGCACCTGAAGATCGGACGGGCGGACGAAGACAGAGGCCGGGTCCTCAGCCCCCTCGGTCGAAGGGGAGCGGACCCACAGGCGCAGGTCGGCGCCCTCGGCGCGCAGACGGGCGCGGCGAATGCCCTCGGCTTCGACCGGATCGTCGCTGTCGCGCAGACCCGCCGTGTCCGACAAGGTGACGGCGTAGCCGCCGATCATGATGTCCGCGTCCAGCACGTCGCGCGTCGTCCCGGCGATGGGGGTGACGATGGCCGCCTCGCGCGCGACAAGGGCGTTGAACAGCGACGACTTGCCCGCATTCGTCTCGCCGATCAGGACGATGCGATAGCCCTCGCGCACCCGTCGCCCGCGATCGGAATCGGCCAGGGCCGCGCGCAGGTCAGCGGCCAGAGCGTCCAGCACCAGCCCGGCGGTGCGCGCCAGATTGTCGGGCACTTCCTCGTCGGGGAAGTCGATCTCGGCCTCGACCAGGGACAGAGCCTTCAGGAGATCGCGGCGAAATCCGGCGTAGGTAGCGGACAGGGCGCCGTCGAGCTGTCCCAGGGCCTGAGACTTCTGGGCTTCCGTTTCGGCGTCGATCAGATCGGCGACGGCCTCGGCCTGGGCCAGGTCCATGCGGCCGTTCTGGAAGGCCCGTCGGGTGAACTCGCCGGGCTCGGCCGGACGCAGACCCAGAGCGATCAGGGCGGTGCTGGCCGCTTCCACCACGGCGCGACCGCCATGCAGATGCAGTTCGGCCGAATCCTCGCCCGTGTAGGAGCGCGGGGCGACGAAGCGCAGCACCAGGGCCTCGTCGATCAGACGGCCTTCGTGGCGCAGGCTGCGCACCGAGGCCAGACGCGGGGTCAGCCCTCCGGCCCCCAACGCCGTCAGCGCCGACTCCGTGGCCGACCCGGACAGGCGCAGCACCGCGATGGCTCCCCGCCCCGGCGGGGTGGCGAGGGCGAAGATGGTGTCGCTCACGTCGTCAGGCCCACGTCTTCAGATTCAGGGCTTGGCCGCGCCCGTGACGGCGGCTTCCATCAGGCGGCGGAACTGATCCTGGGCCTGAACGCCGAAGCTGGTCCAGGTCTTCATCAGTTCGTCGGGCTGCATGGCGGCCATGTTGGCGTCCATGCGCTTCTGCATCTCGGCGACCAGATGATCGTTGAGCGGCGTCACGTCCGGCAGGCCCAGAAAGGCGCGGGCCTCTGCCGGGGTGCAATCGATCTCGATGTTCAGCTTCATAACGCCCTCACTTGTTTCACGTGAAACACGCCCTCAAGCAGCCGCCCGCCGGGCGGGCGGCGCCAGGGCAGGAATTATGTGTTCATCGACTGGAAGAAATCGCCGTTGTTCTTCGACTGGCGCAGCTTGTCGAGCAGGAACTCGATCGCGTCCTGCGGGCCCATCGGGTTGAGGATACGGCGCAGGACATAGGTCTTGGCCAGTTGATCCTTCGGCGTGATGAGGTCTTCCTTCCGGGTGCCGGACTTGAGCACGTCGATGGCCGGGAAGATGCGCTTGTCGGCGACCTTGCGGTCTAGGACGATTTCCGAGTTGCCGGTGCCCTTGAACTCTTCGAAGATCACCTCGTCCATGCGGCTGCCGGTGTCGATCAGGGCGGTGGCGATGATGGTCAGCGACCCACCCTGCTCCACATTGCGCGCGGCGCCGAAGAAGCGCTTCGGACGTTGCAGGGCGTTGGCGTCGACGCCGCCGGTCAGCACCTTGCCCGACGACGGAACGGTGGCGTTGTAGGCGCGGCCCAGGCGGGTGATGGAGTCCAGCAGGATCACCACGTCCTTCTTGTGCTCGACCAGGCGCTTGGCCTTTTCAATCACCATTTCGGCGACGGCGACGTGGCGCGAGGCGGGCTCGTCGAAGGTAGAGGCGACGACCTCGCCCTTCACCGTGCGCTGCATGTCGGTGACTTCTTCGGGGCGTTCGTCGATCAGCAGGACGATCAGGAAGACTTCCGGGTGGTTGCGCTCGATCGACTTGGCGATGTTCTGCAGCATGACCGTCTTACCGACGCGCGGCGGGGCGACGATCAGGCAGCGCTGGCCCTTGCCGAGCGGGGCGACGATGTCGATGACCCGACCCGAGCGGTCCTTCAGCGTCGGGTCCTGGATTTCCATGTGCAGGCGCTCTTCGGGATAGAGCGGCGTCAGGTTGTCGAACAGGACCTTGGTCTTGACCATCTCCGGATCTTCGAAGTTGATCGTGTCGACCTTGAGCAGGGCGAAATAGCGCTCGCCCTCACGCGGGCCGCGCACGGCGCCGTGCACCGTGTCGCCCGAGCGCAGGCCGAAGCGGCGGATCTGCGACGGCGAGACATAGACGTCGTCCGGACCCGGCAGGTAGTTGGCGTCGGGACTGCGCAGGAAGCCGAAGCCGTCCGGCAGGATCTCCAGCACGCCCGAGGCGATGATCTCGACCTCTTCATCGGCCAGGGTCTTGAGGATGGCGAACAGCAGGTCCTGCTTGCGCAGGTTGCCGGCGTTCTCGATGTCCAGACCCTCGGCGAAGGCGACCAGGTCTTCCGGCGTCTTCTCGTTCAGTTCCTGAAGCGTGATGCGGCCGTTGGGGACGATGGGCTCGCCGTCGTCGTCCTCATCGTCGTCCTCGGCCGTGGTGTCGACGCCGTGGTCGTCGTCTTCGGCGACGGGCGCGACGACGGTTTCTTCCGGCGCGGCTTCCTCGACTGGCGCGGCGGCGCGACTGCCGCCCAGGCTCAGGGTGCGGCGCGGCCGCTCGACAGGCGTTTCCGCCGTGTTTTCAGGGACTTCGGTTTCCGGCGTCTCAGGCGTATCGGTCATGATGGCGTGCTCGTTCGCGCACCCGAACGCCGCAGGGCGCCCAAGAGCAGAAGGTCGTCGATGGCTTCAGCCGCAGGGGCTGGGAGGGAGGGCGACGGTCTCCCGCAGGTTCGAACCGGCAGGCGTCGCGAAAAGAGAGGGACCGCACTGCACGGATCGGCCGCACGGTTCACCGTAGCGGAACCACGAAAGACCCGCGCGGGTCAAGGGCCCTCAAGCAGCGCGCGCCCCCGTCGCTCGCGTCAGGACTTCTAGAATGTCCACTCCATCGTCACCGACAACACCATGATGATGGCCAGGACGAAGGGAATCTCATTGGTCATCCGCCAGAAACGCCCCGAATATTTCGACGTGCCGGCCGCGATCTTCTTGCGCTGCCCAGCCAGGAAGCCGTGCCAAGCCGCCAACAAGAAGACGCCGATCAGCTTGGTCACCATCCACGGCTGATGGGCGAAGGACCAGTCGGCGCCGTCGCCGCTGCGCAGCCACAGCAGCCAGCCGCCGAAGACGAAGGCCAGGATCATCGCCGGATTGATGATGATGCGCAGCAGACGCGTCTGCCAGACCCGCAACAGGGCCTGCACCTCGCCGCGCAGGGGTTCGGGCTTGGCGTTCTGCTCGGCGTCATAGGCGAACAGACGCGGGAGGAAGAGCATTCCGGCCATCCAGGCGATCACCGCCAGAATGTGCAGCCCGCGGGCCAGGTTGTAATAGTCCATGTCGCTCCCCTCAGGCCGCCCTGGAGACCTTTGAACAGCCAGACGGACAGGCTTTCAAGTGGGCGCATGGTCCGCCCTGAGAAGCCCCCTGCGGCGCGATCCCCGGCGTCTCCAGCGCCCGCTCGACCGCTTGGGCCAGGGCGGTGATGAAGACCGGGTCCGCGCTGACCGTCGGGGCGCGTAAATAAGGGGCGCAACCGACCTTGTGCGCCAATTCGCCGTATTCCATGTCCAGTTCGACTAGGGTCTCGATGTGTTCTGAGACGAAGGCGATGGGCACGACGACGGCGCCCACGCCGTCCCGGCCCGCCTGCTCGATGGCGTCCGGCGTGGCCGGTCCCAGCCATTTCAGCGGCCCGACCCGGCTCTGATAGCAGATGGCCCAATCGGTCAGGCTCATGTGCTCGACCACGGCGGCCACGGTGGCCTCGACCTGAGCCTGATAAGGATCGCCGGCGGCGACCAGCTTCTCAGGGATGCCGTGGGCCGAGAACAGCACCCGAACCGGCTTTCCTTCGGCCTTATCAAGTGTTTGCCTTATCAGACGCGCCTGGGCCTCGATCAGCCCCTCAGCGTCCGGATAGCAGCAGACGACGTGGGTCTCGCCGGGGCCGTCGTAGCACTCGGTCCACTTCTTCAGCGAGGAGGCCGTCGTGGTGGTCGAGAACTGCGGATAGAGGGGCAGAAGGACGATCTTGTCCGGCTGGAAAGCCTTGACCGCCGCCGCCGCCTCTTCCGTCAGCGGATGCCAGTAGCGCATGGCGATGAAGACGCGGCTGTCGTCGCCCGGCGCGGCGTCGGCCAGGGCGCGCGACAGAGCTTCAGCCTGCTTCTGCGTCTCGGGCAGCAGGGGAGAGCCGCCGCCCATCAGGGCGTAGTTGGCCTGGGCCGAGGTCTCGCGACGGCTGGAGATCAGCTTCGCCAGAGGCGTGCGGAACACCCCCGGCAAGCCAATGATCGCCGGGTCGTTGAACAGGTTGAACAGGAAGGGTTTGACCGCTTCGGGGCGATCAGGACCGCCCAGATTGGTCAGAACAACCGCCACGCGCCGGTTGGGTCGTCCCTCGGGGTTTGTGGCGGCCTTGTTCATTGGGCGCCGATCCGCTTCAGCACCTGTTCGACATGGGCGATCGGAACGTCCGGCAGGATGCCGTGGCCCAGATTGAAGATCCACGGCCCCTGGCCCCAGGCCTCCATCAGTTGGTCGACGCGGCGGTCCAAGGCGTCGCCGCCCGCGCGCAGCAGCAGGGGGTCCAGCGCGCCCTGGATGGGCTTGATCGCCTGGACGCGCTGGCCGACCTCCAGGGGACAGGCGGTGTCCAGCGCCACGCCCTGCACGTCGCATTCGCGCGCATAGCGTTCAGCCAGGGCCGCCGAGCCCCTCGGGAAGCCGATCAGAGGCACGGTGACCCCCAGTTCGCGGGCGCGGGCGACCAGCTTCTGATGCGGCTTCAGCACCAGGGTCTCGAACAGATCGTCGGGCAGGCCCTCGGCCCAGCTCTCGAAGATCTTCAGGACCTGGGCGCCGGCGTCCTGCTGCATCTTCAGATAGCGGGCAGTGGCTTCCACCAGCACGTCCAGCAGGCCGTAGACGATCTCGGGCTGGGTGTAGGCGTAGGTGCGCGCCAGACCGCGCTCGCCCTTGCCCATGGTGCGGTGTTCGCCGTCCACCATATAGGTGGCCACGGTCCACGGCGCCCCGGCGAAACCGATCAGGGCCCGTTCCGGCTCGAGTTCCGCGCGCACCAGGCTGAGCGTCTGGCCCACGGCCTTGAGCGCTTCTCCAGCCTGCTGAGCCTTGTCGGCCATCGACTGCACGGACGGCAGAGCGCCCAGGCGCGGCCCCTCCCCCGCCTCGAACCACACCTTCTGGCCCAGGGCGCCGGGGATCAGCAAGATGTCGGCGAAGACGATGGCGGCGTCGAAGCCGAAACGGCGCATCGGCTGCAGCGTCGCCTCGGCCGCCATCTCAGGGTTCAGACAGAAGGCGATGAAGTCCGGCGCCTTGGCTCGCAGCTCGCGGTATTCCGGCAGGTAGCGCCCGGCCTGACGCATGAACCACACGGGCGGGCGAGAAAGGGTTCGGCCTTGGAGAGCCTGGATCAGAAGGGGCGTGCTCATGTCTCGGCCTTTAGGATGCACACCCTCAAGCCTCAATCCCTATTCAGATTTAAGAATTGAAAGAATTAGAGGTTGGAAGCAGGGCCGGGGAGCGCGGGGATAAGTGTCGACAGTCCCGGTTCGACTCCCTTTTGTCCCCTGTCGGCGACGGAGAAATCCGGGCGTTTACAAGGCGGGGTGTGAGTCGTGGGGATAAGCCGTGAAACACCCGCGGGACTCGGCTTCCTCTCTGGGCGCCGTTGTGGGTGAATCCACGGGCGCCGTTGTTGGACAAATTGTCCGACCCCCAGAACGGGATGAATCTCCGGCGCCCAGGCGGACGACTCCGGCGCCGATCGGGGCGACGGCGCCCGCGATCCCCGCTCGCGACCGGCGTCGGGGCTTGCTAGAGGATTCGGCGCCCGGTCTTTCACGAACGGCGCCCCGGCTTTTCAACAGGGCGCGGGGATGGTCTGACCGGTTCGGAGAAGGAGACGCCGTCCTCATGAGCCCCGCCCGCCCTCCCGGCGCCTCGCGCCTGGCCACCTATTTTCACGTCCACCTGGTGTCGGACTCGACCGGCGAGACGCTGAACGCCATGGCCAAGGCGGTGATCGCCCGCTTCGACGGCGTCATTCCGATCGAGCACATCTACGCCCTGGTGCGGTCGACCAAGCAGATGGATCGCGTGCTTGAAGAGGTGGCCGCAGCCCCCGGCGTGGTGCTGCACACCCTCGTCGATCGGGACCTGCGCGAGCAGCTGGAGGAAGGCTGCCGTCGGCTGCAGATGCCGCAGATCGGGGCGCTGGACCCGCTGGTGGGGGCCTTGTCGCGTTATCTGGGGGCGGACGTTTCGGCCCGGGTCGGGGCGCAGCACGCCCTGGATACGGGCTATTTCAACCGCATGAGCGCGCTCGACTACGCTATCGCCCATGACGACGGCCAGGGCACGCTGGAGCAGCTGGAGGCGGCGGACGTGGTGCTGTGCGGCGTCAGCCGCACCTCCAAGACGCCGACCTGCATCTATCTGGCGCATCGAGGCATTCGCGCGGCCAATGTGCCCCTGGTGCCCGGCCAGGAGGACGGCGAGCGGCTGACCGGGCTGAAGAATCCCCTCGTCGTCGGCCTGACCGTGTCGCCTGATCGCCTGGTGCAGATCCGCCGAAATCGGCTGGACGGGCTCAATGCGGGCCATGCCTCGGCCTATGTCGATCATGACGCCGTGCGCGAAGAGACCATCAAGGCCCGACGCGCCTTCGAGCGGCGGGGCTGGCCGACCATTGATGTGACGCGCCGCTCGGTCGAGGAGACGGCGGCCGCCATCATCAACCTGTTGAGCGAGCGGCGCAGCCGCAAGCTGGGAGCCCCGATGTGACGACGACCGACGGCGAACGCCTGATCCTGGCCTCCAAGAGCGCCGCGCGCCACGCCATGTTGAGCGACGCGGGCGTGCCTTTCGTCGTCCAGGTCGCCGATGTGGACGAGGACGCGCTGAAGACGCCGGGCGTCGATCCGGTCGAGCTGGCGGTCGAGCTGGCGCGGGCCAAGGCCCTGGCCGTATCGCGCCATGACGCCGACGCCTGGGTGTTGGGCGCCGACCAGACCCTGGCCTTCGACGGCGGTCTGGTGTCCAAGGCGGCGACGCTGGACGCCGCGCGTGAACGGCTGTCGGCCATGCGCGGCCGCACGCATCAGCTTCATTCGGGCGCCGCCCTGGCCCGCAACGGCCAGGTCGTCTGGTCCGGGGTCGATACGGTCGAGATGAAGATGCGGGACTTCTCCGACGCCTTCCTCGACGCCTATCTGGCGGCGGAGGGCGAGGCGCTGCTGTCCTGCGTCGGCTCCTACCGGCTCGAGGGGCTGGGCGCGCAGCTGTTCGAGGCGGTGGAAGGCGACTATTTCACGGTCCTGGGCCTGCCGCTGTGGCCGGTCTTGGCCGAACTGCGTCGCGCGGGGGTGATCGCATCATGAACGGCAAGCCTGTCGGCCGCATCACCGGCGCCGCCCTGCTGGGCGGCATCGTCGGGTATCCGGTCAGCCATTCGCTCAGCCCGGTGATCCACAACGCCTGGCTGGAGGCGGGCGGAATCGACGCCGCCTACGCCGCTTTCGCGCCCCGGGATGCGGCGGGGTTCGAGGCTTTGGTGGCGGCGGGCCGCGCGGGGCTGATCGCCGGCGTCAACGTCACGGCGCCGTTCAAGGAACAGGCCTTCGCCCTGGCCGATGAAGCTGGGGCGGCGGCGCGCCTGACCGGCTCGGCCAACATCCTGGTCTTTGAAGAGGGCCGGGTGCGGGCCGAGAGCGCCGACGGCGCGGGCGTGCTCTACGCCCTGGCGGAACAGGCGCCGGGGTTGAAGCTGAACGGCGCCTCCGTCGTCATCCTGGGCGCGGGAGGCGCGGCGCGGGCGGGCGCGGGCGCCCTGATCGAGGCGGGCGCCGCCCTGTCCATCCTGAACCGCACGCGCGAGCGGGCCGAGGCTCTGGCCGCCGATCTGGGCCCGGCCGTTTCGGTCGCCCCGGACGCCGGCGTCCTGGAAGACGCCGATCTGGTCATCAACGCCTTGAGCGTGGCGCCGGACATCGCGCTGGAAACGCTCAAGCCGTCGGCGGTGGTCATGGACATGACCTACAAGCCTGTCGTCACGCCCCTGCTGGCGGCGGCGCGGGCGCGCGGCCTGACCGCCGTGGACGGTCTGGCCATGCTGATCGGCCAGGCGACGCCGTCGTTCGAGGCCATCTTCCGCCGCCCGCCGCCGCCGCTGGACCTGCGCGCCCTGCTTCTGGCGCATCTCGGAGAAGCGGTTTGATCGTCCTCGGCCTGACCGGCTCCATCGGCATGGGCAAGTCGACCACGGCGCGGATGTTCGCTGACGAAGGCGCCGTGGTGTGGGACGCCGACGCCGCCGTTCATCGCCTCTACGCCCCCGGCGGCGCGGCGGTCGCTCCGTTGGCGCAGGCCTTTTCCAGCGTGGTCGTGGACGGGGCTGTGGATCGGTCGCGTCTGGCCGAAGCCCTGGGAAGCGACGAGGCCGCCTTCCAGCGGCTGGAGGCCATCGTCCATCCGCTGGTCGCGGCTGACCGGGCCGAGACCTTGAAGACGGCGGCCGCGCAGGGCGCCCGGCTGGCGGTCGTGGACATCCCTCTTTTGTTCGAGACCGGCGGCGAGGCCTTCGTCGACGCCGTGGTCGTGGTCACGGCGGACGCCGAGGTTCAGGCGCAGCGCGTCCTGGCCCGTCCCGGCATGACGCCCGAACGGTTCGAAGCCATCCTGGCGCGCCAGACGCCGGACGCCGAAAAGCGTGCGCGCGCCGATTTCCTGATCGACACGGGTCACGGGCTGGACGCCGCGCGCGATCAGGTGCGCGCGGTCGTGAAGACCGTTCTGGCGCCGGACTGGCGATCGCCAACGAGCGCCGCCGGAGCATGACGCCGCCCGCGGTCCCTTCCGTCTGGAAGCTGACGAAGCTGACCCTCCTGGCCGAGGGGATTGGCGGCTCGGTCTGGCGAGCCGTGGACAGCGACGGCCGCACGAGCGTGGTCAAACGTTTGAGCCCGCAGGCGCCGCCGGACGCGCCCCAGGCCCTGGCCTGGCTGCGTTGGCGTGACGGAGCCGGCGCGATCCGCCTTCTGGACGCGGAGGGGGATTGGCAATGGCTTGAGGACGCCGGCCGCCGCACCCTGACCTCGGTGCTGGACGTCGAGGGCGACGCCGCCGCGACCCGCATCGCCGCCGATGTGCTGGGCGCGCTTCACGCGCTTTCGGATCGCCCGGCCGGGGGCCTCCAGACCATGGAGGACCGTTTCGCGGCGTTGAGGCTTGAGGCCGACAATCAGGGCGGCTTGTTCAGCGAGGCCGCAGGCCTGGCAGCGGGCCTGATGTCGGAAGGTGTGTTGATCCGGCCGCTGCACGGCGATCTTCATCACGACAACATCCTGCACGGCCCACGCGGCTGGCTGGCGATCGATCCGCACGGCGTCCTGGGCGATCCGGCCTATGATGCGGCCAATCTGCTCTACAATCCTGTGGAGCGGCTGGATCTTCGAACCGATCCCGAGCGGGCGCAGCGTCTAGCCCGGACCCTGGCGCCGGCGGTCGGACGGCCGGCACAGGCGATCCTGGCCTGGGGATTCTGTCACGCCTGCCTCTCCGCCGCCTGGCATCTGGAGGATGAGAACCGCGAGGAGGCGGCGCGGAGTCTGGAGGTCGCTCAGGCCATCCGTCGGACTCTGGAGGTCTGAGGCTTTCGTTCAGGGCCGAACCCCGGCATTAAGGGACATGGCCCGCGAAATCGTTCTCGACACTGAAACCACCGGCTTCGATCCCAAGACCGGCGACCGGCTGATCGAGGTGGGCTGCATCGAGATCGAGGACCTGCTGCCGACGGGGCGGACCTTCCATCGCTTCATCAACCCCGAGCGGCTGATCCCCCCGGACGCCATCAAGGTGCACGGCATCACCGACGACAAGGTGAAGGATGCGCCCAAATTCCATGAGGTCGTCGATGATCTGATGGAGTTCCTGGGAGATGCGCCCCTGATCGCGCACAACGCCAACTTCGACCGCAACTTCATCGACTTCGAGATCGGCCGCATCGGTCGCAAGCCGCCGCCGCAGGACCGCTGGATCGATACTCTGGCCCTGGCCCAGAAGCGGTTTCCGGGCATGGCCAACTCGCTGGACGCCCTGTGCAAACGCTACAAGATCAGCCTGGTCGAGCGCACCCTGCACGGCGCCCTGATCGACGCCCGTCTGCTGGCCGAAGTCTATCTGGAACTGCGCGGCGGCAAGGAGCGGGCGCTGGACCTGACCTCGACGCGCAGCGGTGCGACGGAGACGGCGGAGCGCGCGGCCTACGGCGCCCGGCCCCGCCCCCTCCCCGCCCTGGTCACGGGAGAGGAAGAGGCTGCGCACCTGGCCTTCCTCAAGGCGACGCTCAAGGACTTCAGCCTGTGGGCGGGCTATGGAGTGACGGTCGAGATCGAGGCTGAAGAAGCCGCCTGATCGGCGGGGCCCGCCAGGACGGGCTTCATCAGGATATAGGTCCCGGCCCTGGCCTGATGGGCGTCGATCTGGGGGACCAGGCGCCGGAAGTGCTCGCTGGCGCAATGGGCGTCGAGCGCCGCCTGGTCGGGCCATTCCTCGATGAAGATGAAATGGCCGGGCTGTTTGCGATCCTCGAACAGATCATAGGCGCGGCACAGCGGCTCCTGCCGCGTCAGCCGCACCAGTTCGGCGTAGAGAGGCCGCACCGTCTCGACATGTTCGGGCTTGATGAAGTCCTCAGCGATGACCTTGAGCACGGACCCTCCAGCGCAAGAAAAAGGGGCGTCCGACTAGACGCCCCTCTCTCATAGATAGTCGCTCAAGCAGCGAGGCGCCGCGCGCCTCGCGTTAGCGACCCTTTTTTATGCCTGGCCGGTCTCGGCCGGGGCGCCCGCGATCTGCTGCTGACGGGCGACATAGATGGCGGCGAAGTCGATCGGGTCGACCATGAAGGGCGGGTAGAAGCCGCCGTCGGCGGTGGCCTGGGCGATGATCTGGCGCGCGAAGGGGAAGAGGTAGCGCGGGCATTCGATCAGCAGCAGGGGCTCGATGTCCTGGGGCTGGACGCCCTGCAGGGCGAAGAGGCCGCCGTAGAGCAGTTCCACGTGAAACACCGGAGTCTTGTCGTCGGCCGTGGCCTTGATCGACAGCTTCAGATCGACTTCGAACAGACCGTCGGGGCGGCCCTGGGCGTTCATTTCGACGCCCATGTCGATGGCCGGCTTGCCGTCGATGCGCAGGCTGTCCGGCGCCTTGGGGTTCTCGAACGACAGGTCGCGGACGTACTGGGCCAGGATACGGAAGCCGGGGCCTTGCGGCTGGGCTTGGTCGGGCGTCTGGCCGTTGGCGTCGGCGGGCGGCGTGGCGTCGGTCATGAGTCTGGAAACCGTCTTGCAGAAATGGAGGCGTCCCGCTCCCTCCGGAGGCGGGCGTGAAGGGCGGCGGTAGCATGGCGGGACCCTGTGTCGCAACGTCGAGACCGGCGTTCGTCCCTCGCTTCGCCTTGCGTCCGCCCGGATCGACCCCTAATCACGTTGTACGACCTGCCTTTTCGCCTCCCGGGGGAAACCCCGAGGCGTTTCCCGCCCGGGAAGATGAGGCCTGACTAGCCGAGGAACCCACCGTGCCGGTGACCTTTCAGATCGTGATCTTCGCCGTCATCGCGGCGGTGCTGCTGTTCCAGCTCTATAATGTGTTGGGCAAGAAGGTCGGCCGTCAGCCCGAGGACAACCCCAAGCCCGCTCCGGTTCCGGCTGCTCCGGCAGGGGCGCCCGAGGCCCCGCGCGGACCTGTCGTCGATCCCGCCCTGACGGCGGCGATCGCCGGGCTGAAGGCGCGCGAGCCGAACTTCGACCCGCACCGCTTCCTGGAGGGCGCGCGCCAGGCCTATGAGACCATCGTGCGCGCCTACGCCAAGGGCGACCGCGACGCCTTGCGCCCCTTGTTGACCGACAAGGTCATGGGCTCGTTCGAGGCCGGGATCGCGGCGCGCGAAGCCCGGGGCGACACGGAGGGCGCCGAACTGGTCCATCCGCCGCGCGCCGATCTTGAGTCGGCGACGGCGGAGGGCGACCGCGCCCTGGCCAGGGTGCGCTTCCTGGCCGAGGTGCGCGGCTCGCTCACGCCTTCGGGCGGCGAGACGGTGACCGAGGAGCGGCGCACCGCCGAGATTTGGACCTTCGAGCGCCGTCTGGGCGCGTCCGACCCCAACTGGGCCCTGGCCCGCGTCGAGCCGGCGACCGCCTGATGACGGCTCGGTCCGCGCCCCTCGATCAGACGGGCGCGGCCCGTCTCCTTACGGCTCCGCTTGGGCGACTGGGCGGTCTGTCCGGCGTCCTGGCCCTGTCCCTGCTGGCCGCGGCCTGCGTCTCGACCCCGCGCCCGGTTCCCACGCCGGGTCCCGGACCTGCGCCGACCGTCCCGCCGCCCGTGTCCCCGCCTGTATCTCCGCCCGCAGTCGGCGAGCTCAGCCTGGCCGCCCTGCCCGGCTGGTCCGAAGAGGATCACCTGGCCGCCCTGCGCGCCTACGCCGCCGGCTGCGGTCCGTCGCGTATCGCCGTCGAAACCTGTCGCGACGCGCGCGCCCTGGCCGCCCAGGCCAATCCCAGCGATGCGCGCGCCTTCCTTGAAAGCCGTTTCACTGCGACCGAAGTCCGCACCGACGACGGCGGACGCGGCCTGCTGACCGCCTATTTCGCGCCTGAGTATCCGGCCCGTCGCGTTCCGGACGCGGAGTTCGACGCCCCGGTCCTCAGCCGCCCGGCCAATCTGGCCGGCGTCGGCGATCGCGCCGCCATCGAGGCGGGCTCGGCCCAGTCCTCCGTCCTGGCCTGGATGAAGGCCGAGGACCTCTTCTTCCTGCAGATTCAAGGTTCGGGAACCCTGACCTTCCCGGACGGCGCCCGTCTGAGGGCCGCCTACGCCGCCGACAACGGGGCCAAATTCGTCGGCATCGCCCGGCCGATGGCGGAACAGGGTCTGCTGCCGCGCGACGGGACCTCGGGCGAGGCCATCCGCGGCTGGCTGTCCGCCCATCGCGGAGCCGAGGCGCGTCGGGTGATGGCGCTGAACCCCCGCTACATCTTCTTCACCACCAGCGCCGACGACGGAAACGAGGCGACGGGGGCGGCGGGGGTGCCTCTGCCTGCGCGCCGGTCGGTCGCGGTGGATCCGTCGCGCTGGACCTACGGCGAGGCGGCTTGGATCGAGGCGGACGGCGGCAATCTGCGCGGCGCGCGCGCCAGCTATCGCGGTCTGGTCATGACGCTCGACACCGGCTCGGCGATCCGCGGCCCCGTGCGCGCCGATCTCTACATCGGCCGAGGCGACGCAGCGGGGCATGAGGCGGGGGCGGTGCGCCACCCCTTGCGGATGTGGCGCCTTGTCCCGCGCGGCTGACTGATCAGTCGCGGACGCGGACGACGCTGTTGTTGGCGCCGCTCAGGCTCTGGCGGGGCTCGCCGGACGAACGCCAGCGCACGGCCTGACCGCTGCCCGAGACGTCCAGCACGGCGTTCGGCGACAGGGTGATGGTGACGAAGTTGTTCGCGCCGGACAGTTCCAGACCCGAACAGACGCCGGTGAAGGTCAGGGCGTGGCCCGTGCCCTCAACCTCGACGCGTCGACCTTCGCAGGGGATGGTCCGGATGTGGCCCATGCCCGCGACCTCTATGAGCTCAGGACCGATGTCTACCGCGCCGATCTGGGTCGGCAGGAAGGCAAGAGCCGTAACGACGATGGAGGCGCCAGGCGAAATCAGCATGGGCAGGAATCCAGACGGTCAGGTTGGAGGCCGAGCTCAAATGCGCTGAAGCTTGGCCGGGTTCCCGCAAGCTGGACCTGATGGCGCCCGGCCTATCGTTTTTTCAGACTGCCCAGCACGCCGCGCAGCAGTTCGCGGGTGATGGTCGAGCCGGCGGTTCGCAGCACCGACTTGGTCAGAGCCTCCATCGGCGTCTGCCGGTTGGACGAGGCGCGCGGGCGCGGCGCGGCCGGCGCGCGGGACGCAGCGGTCGAACGGGCGGCTTTTTCCGCCGCCTTGGCTTCAGCCGCCGCCGTGGCGGTCTCGGCTTCGATGCGGTCGGCCTGGGCGCGGCGGGCCTTCAGCACCTCTTCGGCCGACTCGCGGTTGACCGCCGTGTCATAGACGCCGCGCACCGGGCTGGCGGCCATGGTCGCGGCGCGTTCGGCCTCGGTCGCCGGGCCGAGGCGCGAGTCGGGCGGACGGATCTTGGTCTGGGCCACCACGGTCGGCGCGCCCTTTTCGTCCAGGGTCGATACCAGGGCTTCGCCCACGCCCAGGGCCTGGATGGCCTCGGCCGTGTCGAAGGCGGGATTGGCGCGGAAACTCTGGGCGGCGGCGCGCAATCCCTTCTGCTCGGCAGGGGTGTAGGCGCGCAGCGCGTGCTGCACCCGATTGCCCAGCTGGGCCAGGACGCTGTCGGGAATGTCGGCCGGGTTCTGGGTGACGAAATAGACGCCGACGCCCTTGGAGCGGATCAGGCGCACCACCTGCTCGACCTTCTCCAGCAGACCCCTGGGCGCGTCGTTGAACAGCAGGTGGGCCTCGTCGAAGAAGAAGACCAGGCGCGGTTTCTCCGGGTCGCCGATCTCGGGCAGTTGCTCGAACAGTTCGGACAGCAGCCACAGCAGGAAGGCGGCGTAGAGCCGCGGGCTGTTCATCAGTCGCGTGGCGTCCAGCACGTTTACCTGGCCCCGGCCGTCCAGGGCGGTGCGCATCATGTCCTCCAGACGCAGGGCCGGTTCGCCGAAGAAGGCCTTGCCGCCCTGCTGCTCCAGCTGAAGCAGGGCCCGCTGGATGGCGGCGATGGAGGTGGGCGAGACGTTGCCGACCTCGCGGCCGATGGTCTGGGCGTTCTCGCCGACATAGGCCAGCAGGGCGCGCAGATCCTCCAGGTCCAGCAGCAGCAGGCCTTCCTTGTCGGCGACGTGGAAGGCGACGGTCAGCACCCCTTCCTGCACGTCGTTCAACTCCAGCATCCGGGCCAGCAGGACCGGACCGACATCGGAGACCGTGGCCCGGATCGGGTGCCCCTTCTGGCCGTACAGGTCCCAGAAGACGACGGGCGCCGACTTGCCGTTCAGGGTCAGGCCCATCTTGCCCGCGCGTTCGGCGAACTTCTCCACGCCGCCATCCTGGCTGATGCCGGACAGGTCGCCCTTCACATCGGCGCAGAAGACGGGGACGCCCGCTTCGGAAAAGCCCTGGGCCATGATCTGAAGGGTCACGGTCTTGCCCGTTCCGGTGGCGCCGGCGACGACGCCGTGACGATTGGCCCGGTTCAGCAAGAGGCGCTCGGGCGCGCCCTCGAAGGACTGGCCGAGAAACAGGGCGGGGGCGTCGGTCATGAAGCGGGTCTCCTGCGTGCTCCGCCATGCTTAATCCACCACGCCGTCGCCGCAAGGCGGAACCTCGGCGGTTTACAGCGATTGACGCGGTTCCCGGCCACGACGACAGTTCCGCCATGAAGCTTCCGATCACCGTCAGTCATTCCTCCCCGGCCACGAATGCGGTGGTCTTGATCGCCGTCGTGGCGGCGGGCGCGGCCCTCTATTGGCTCAGGGACATCCTGACGCCTCTGGCCATGGCCCTGTTCCTGATGATCATGATCGACGGGGTGAAGCGCGCCATCGAACGTCGCACCCCCGTTCCGCCGCGCTTTGCGGGGGCGGCCGCCCTGATCTTGGTGGTGCTGGGCTTCCTGCTGTCCATCTGGATCATCGTCGACGGGGCGGCGGGCTTCTTCACCGACGCCTCGGGCGTGGCGGGCAGCATCGGCCCGCGCATCGACCAGATCAGCCGGGACGTCTCGGCCCTGGTCGGGGTCAGCGACCCGCCCACCCTGCAGGACATGATCGCCGGCATCGACGTGCGCGGCTGGCTGACCACGACGGCCTTCCAGGTGCAGGGGGCCGCCACCGGCGCCTTCTTCGTCATGATCTACCTGGGCTTCCTGCTGGCCTCCCAGGCGGGCTTCCGCAAGAAGATGGTCGGCATGTTCCCTGAACGCGGCCCGCGCCAGGAGGCGCTGGAGGTGTTCGAGCGCGTGCGCGGCGGGGTCGAGGGCTATCTGTGGGTCCAGGCCGTGACCGGGGCCATGATCTGCGCCGTGGCTTGGGTGTTGATGCGGGCGGTGGGGCTTCAGAACGCCGAGTTCTGGACCTTCGTCATCTTCATCGTCGGCTTCATTCCGGTGCTGGGCGGCGCCGTGGCGGGCTGCGCCCCGCCCCTGTTCGCCCTGGTCCAGTTCGAGAGCTATTGGCCCGCCCTGATCCTGTTCGTGGGCCTGCAGACCCTGCTGTTCCTGGTCGGCAATCTGGTCCAGCCGCGGATGCAGGGCGACAATCAGAACATCGACCCCATCGTGGTGCTGCTGGCCCTGGCCTTCTGGGGCAAGCTGTGGGGCGTGGCGGGGATGTTCCTGTCGACGCCGCTGGCGGTGATGGCCATGGCCATCCTGGCTGAGTTCAAGGGCTCGCGCTGGATCGCGGTCCTGCTGTCGGGCGACGGCGAACCCTACGCCGCCAAGCGGCCGGGCAAGGTCAAGGTCAAGGGGGCGGAAGAAGACGCCGCCCAGAAACGTTCCGTCTGGGGACGATCATCCTGGCTTCGCCGTATCCGGGGCCGCGACGTCCCGCCGCAGACATAGAACTCGAAAATTTTCTCTTCTTGTCCTTGAACTGCCGCAATCGACGCCTATTTCACCCCCACACGACGACGCGGTCCTCCCCTCCCCCTCCCGGACCGCGACGTCCTAGGCCGGCGCTTCCCCTCCCCCTCCTGAGCGTCGGACCGAGCAGGCCGTCGGACTCCGTTCGACGGCCTTGTTCGTTTCAGGGCCTGTTTTTGGATTGAAGCTTAAGCCGCTTCTGTCCGATCACGGCGGAATTGGGGCTTTTGTTTCTCGGTTCGACGGCGACCAGGGCCAAAACCGTCCACAACTGGGCCTCTGGCGCAACATGGTGCGCTGCACACCGAAATTCCCTGTGTTTCAGGGCCTCGACGGCCTAGCCGTTCTCGCCGGGAGCGCTAAGGTGCGGCTGTTTTCCCCAGCGGTTTTCCACCGCGCCGTTCGAGACCTGAGTCATGTCCGCTGCTTCGCGCATCGTTCCCGCCGTTCCCGCCGACCTGGGAGCGCTGGAGGCGGCCTATGCGCGGATTGCGGCGCCGCCGGGCGCGGCGGAGAAGACTCTGCTGGCTCAGGCCTTCGACGACTATTCCGCCGATGAGACGCCTGAACTCGGCGGCGACGACCTGGCCGTCCTGCTGGCCGGCGCCTGGCGCGGCGCCGAGGCGCGCAAGGCGGGCGAGCCCGCCCGCATCACCGTCGGCCCGCTGGCCGACGCCGCCGGCGTCAACACCGGCTATGACCAGATCCTGATCCTGCAGGACGACGGGCCGTTCCTGGTCGACAGCGTCCTGGTCGCCCTGGCCGAGGCGGGGGTCACCGTGCGGGCCCTGTTCCACCCGATCGTCGAGATCGAGGCGGGCCGTCGCGACTCCCTGATCATCGTCGTCATCGATCCCCTGCCGCAGGAGCGTCGTGACGCCCTGGGCGAGGGTCTGGCGACCGCCATGGCCGATGTCCGCGCCGCCGTGCGCGATCACGGCGCCATGGTTCAGGCCATGCGCGAGGCCGTCCAGCGTCTGGAGGCCGCGCCGCCGAAGGGCGTGGACCCCGAGGTGCTGAAGGAGAATCTCGAGTTCCTGCGCTGGGCCAAGAGCGACCATTTCGTCTTCCTGGGCGCCCGCGACTACGACTATCCGCGCGACGCGTCCGGTTCGTATGAGGCCGAGGCGCCGCTGAACCAGTCCAGCGACGGTCTGGGCGTTCTCAGCGATCCCGAGCGCCGCGTGCTGCGCCGCGCCTCCGAGCCGGCCGTCCTGACCGCCGCCATGCAGCGCCAGCTGGACGAGAGCGATCCGGTCACCGTGGCCAAGGCCAATATGCGTTCGCGGGTCCACCGGCGGGCCTACATGGATTATGTCGGGGTCAAACGCTACGACGCCGACGGCAAGCCGACCGGAGAGACGCGCTTCGTCGGCCTGTTCACCGCCGAGGCCTATGACAAGATGGCCAAGGAGGTGCCGCTGATCCGGCGCAAGGTGGCCAATGCGCTGGAACGCGCCGGCAAGACTCCGGGCAGCCATAATCACAAGCGCCTGAAGAACATCCTCGAGAACTACCCCCGCGACGAGCTGTTCCAGATCGGCGAGGACGAGCTGCTGGATACGGCGCTGGGCGTCCTGCACCTGTATGATCGTCCGCGCATCCGCCTGTTCACGCGCCGCGATCCGTTCGACCGCTTCGTCTCTGTGCTGTGCTTCATCCCGCGCGAGCGTTTCGACGCGGGCCTGCGCCAGCGCATCGGCGGCATTCTGGCCAAGGCCTGGGGCGGCCGCGTCTCGGCCTGGTATCCGCAGCTGAGCGACCAGCCGCTGACGCGCGTCCACTACATCATCGGCGTGACGCCGGGCGAGCACCCCGTGCCCGACCTGAAGGCCCTGGAGGCCGAGGTGGCCGAGGCCGGACGCAGCTGGATCGACCGGTTCGAGCGCGCCCTGCGCCTGGCCGGGGTGGACGAAGCCGCCGTCGGCCCGACCAGCGCCCGCTGGGCCGAGGGTTTCGGCGTCGCCTTCCGCGACCGTTACGACGCGGCCGAGGCAGTGGCTGACCTGGAGCAGTTCGATCGCCTGAACGACGGCTCGGCGGCCGACGGCGTCCATGCCGAGCCGGTGGCGGTGCGCGCCTTCCGCACGGCCGACGAGACCAACCTGCAGTTCCGCTTCAAGCTGTATCGCCGCGGGTCGGCCGTGCCGCTGTCCGACGTGCTGCCGATTCTGGCCGACATGGGCCTGAAGACGCTCGAGGAATCCGACCACGTCGTGCGGACGATCGGCCAGGAGCCGATCTACATCCACGACTTCCTGCTGGAAGACCCGCGCGGCGCCGACCTGGTCTTCGCCGACCTCAAGACCCCGTTCGAGGAGGCGTTCAAGGCCGTGTGGAACGGCCGTACCGAGAGCGACGGCTTCAACCGCCTGGTGCTGGAGCTGGGCGTCGACTGGCGCGAGGCGGCCCTGATCCGCACCCTGGCGCGTTACCGCCAGCAGACGGGTCTGGACCCCTCCCAGTCGGTTCAGGAAGCGGCCCTGCGCGAATACCCCGACGCAGCGCGCGCCATCCTGGCCCTGTTCAAGGCCAAGTTCGACCCGGCCCATGGCGGTTCGGTCGCCGAGCGCGAAGCGGCCGTGGCTGAACTGGACGCGAAGATCGAGACCCTGCTGCAGGACGTGAAGAGCCTGGATCACGACCGAGCCCTGCGCCGGATCTCGGCCCTGATCGACGGGATTAAGCGCACCAACTTCTATCAGGTCGACGCCGAGGGGAATCCGAAGGCCCACATCTCGATCAAGATCGCGGCCCAGGAACTGGCCGACCTGCCCCTGCCCAAGCCTTTCCGCGAAATCTTCGTCTGGGCGCCGTACGTCGAAGGCACGCACTTGCGCTTCGGCCCGGTGGCGCGCGGCGGTCTGCGCTGGTCGGATCGTCGTGACGATTTCCGCACCGAGGTCCTGGGTCTGGTGAAGGCCCAGCAGGTCAAGAACTCGGTCATCGTGCCGGTCGGCTCCAAGGGCGGCTTCTATCCCAAGCAACTGCCGGTCGGCGGCACGCGCGAGGAGACGCAGGCCGAGGCCATCCGCGCCTACAAGACCTTCCTGTCCGGGATGCTGGACATCACCGACAACATCGTCGGCGACGGCGCGCCGGTGCGTCCGGCGAATGTCGTGGCCTGGGAAGGCGACGACCCCTATCTGGTCGTGGCCGCCGACAAGGGCACGGCGACCTTCTCGGACATCGCTAACGGGGTGAGCCAGTCCTACGGCTTCTGGCTGGACGACGCCTTCGCCTCGGGCGGCTCGGCCGGTTACGACCACAAGGAGATGGGCATCACCGCGCGCGGCGCCTGGGAGGCGGTCAAGCGCCACTTCCGCGAAGTCGGCAAGGACATCCAGACGGAGCCCTTCACCGTGGTCGGCGTCGGCGACATGTCCGGCGACGTCTTCGGCAACGGCATGCTGCTGTCGCAGGCGACCAAGGTGGTGGCCGCCTTCGATCACCGCGACATCTTCATCGACCCGAACCCGGACGTGGCGAAGTCGTGGGCCGAGCGCAAGCGCCTGTTCGAGACGCCGCGCACCAGCTGGCAGGACTATGACAAGAGCCTGATCTCCGAAGGCGGCGGCGTCTTCTCGCGCTCGGCCAAGTCGATCGCCCTGACGCCTCAGATCAAGGAACTTCTGGATATCGAGGCGGACAGCGTCGACCCGGTCACCCTGATGCAGGCCATCCTCAAGGCCCGCGCCGAACTGCTCTACTTCGGCGGCATCGGCACCTACATCAAGGGCTCCGGCGAGACCAACCTGCAGGTCGGCGACAAGGCGAACGACGCCATCCGCATCAACGGCGGCGAGGTTCGCGCCCAGATCATCGGCGAAGGCGCCAACCTGGGCATGACCCAGCTGGGTCGCATCGAGGCGGCGCGCGTCGGCGTGCGGCTGAACACCGACGCCATCGACAACTCGGCCGGCGTGGACTCCTCCGACCAGGAAGTGAACATCAAGATCCTGCTGGGCGGCGCCATCGCCTCGGGCCATCTGAAGGCCGAGGATCGCAACGCCCTGCTGAAGTCGATGACGGACGAGGTGGCGCATAACGTCCTGCGTCACAACTACGATCAGACGCTGGCCCTGACCCTGCAACAGGCCGAAGGGGCGAACGCCCTGGACGCACAGCAGGCCTTCATGCAGCACCTGGTTTCGATCGGTAAGCTGAACCGGGCGGTCGAATACCTGCCCGACGACGTCCGCATGGCCGAGATGAAGCTGCAGGGCCAGGCCCTGTCGCGGCCGGAGCTGGCGGTTCTGACCGCCTATTCCAAGCTCGAACTGTTCGATGAGATCGTCGCCTCGGCCGCGCCGGACGACGCCTTCTTCGAGCGGATGCTGGTCGACTACTTCCCGACGCCGCTCGCCCAGTTCGAGAGCGACATGAAGGGCCACCGCCTGCGTCGCGACATCATCGCCACCGTGCTGTCGAACGAGATCGTCAACATGGCCGGCCCGACCTTCGCCGACCGCCTGCGCGCGGCGGCCGAGTGCGACACCGCCGCCATGGTCACGGCCTTCGAGACCGCGCGTCACGTCTTCCGCCTCGACGAGGCCTGGAAGGCGGTGTCGGCCCTGGACCTGAAGATCCCGGCCGAGGCCCAGACGGCCCTGTATCAGGAGATCGCCCTGGTCCTGCGTCGCCAGACCTTCTGGCTGGCGCGTCGCGCGGCGCGCACCGAGACGACGGTCGGCGGCATGATCGCCGCCTATCAGCCCGCCGCAGACGCCCTGCGCGCCGCCGGCCCCGAAGTGCTGTCGCGTTATGAGCACGCCCGCTACGAAGGCCGGGTCCAGACCTTCATCGGTCTGGGCGCGCCGGAAGAATTGGCGCGCGACATCGCCATGCTGCGTCCGATGGTGGCCACGGCCGACATCGGCGACCTGGCTGGCGAACTGGGCTGGGACGCTCCGGCCATGGCCCGCGTCTATCACCAGGTCGGCGCCGCCTTCGACTTCGACCGCCTGCGCGTGGCGGCCGGGTCGGTGCCGTCGGGCGATCACTTTGATCGCCTGGCCGTGCGTCGCCTGATCCAGGACCTGATGACCGAGCAGCAGCAGCTGACCAGCGCCGTGGCCAAGGCCTCGGCCGAGGCGGCCGGCGCCGGCGAGGACAGCGCGGAACAGGCGGTCGACGCCTGGATCGGCGCCCGCATGGATCAGGTGGAGGCCCTGCGCGGCTCGGTCGACGAGATCGAGACCTCGGGCTCCGGCTGGACCTTCGCCAAGCTGACCATCGCCAACGGCGCGATCCGCGAGGTGTTGGCTTCAGCTTCTTAAGCAGAGTGACGTCGGGCGAAAGCACGCCGTCACGCGCTACGCTCGCCGCGCGGCGGCTCGCTGCTTGAGCGCTTCTTGGAGCGCGATCATTCGTCGCGAGAAAATCAGGGCTCGTCCGTTTCGTCGTCTGGCGAGGCGGGCGGGCCTTGGCGTTTGGGGCGGGGTCGGTTTAGGTGGCGCCTGCTGTTCAGTGAACCGGAGGGCCCATGCCCAGGAAGTTCCTCGTCGTCGTCGACGACAGTCCCGAGCTGGGCGCCGCCCTGGCCTACGCCTCGCGCCGCGCCCGTTCGACCGGGGGCCATGTGGTCCTGCTGCGCGCCCTGCCCGGCGGATCGGACGAGCACTGGTCCGGCGTCCGCGATGAAATCCGCCGCCAGCAGCGCGAGGAGGCCGAAGGCCTGCTGGCCCGGCTCGGCGAGAAGGTCGCCGAGACCTCGGGCGCGCCGCCCGTCTATCTGATCGAGGAAGGCGACCCCCAGGCCGCCATCCGCAAGGCGGTGGGCGACGATCCCGACATCAAGATCCTGATCCTGGCGGCCGGGGCCAACGGACGCGGCCCAGGCCCCCTGGTGTCGGCGGTGTTGAAGCAGGGGGCCGCCCTGACCGGCCGCAAGCTGCCCGTCACCATCGTTCCCGGCGAACTGACCGACGACGAGATTCTGGATCTGGCTTGATCCAAGGGGCGCTATCGCTCGCCCTGCTGCGGCTCGCTGCTTGAGCGCCCACTTGAACCGGGCCGCGGCAGGGCGCATCTGGGGCTTATGTTCATCCAGACCGAAGCCACGCCCAATCCCAACGCGCTCAAATTCCTGCCGGGCCGCGACGTCGCCCCGCAGGCCGTGTTGGAGTATCGCACCATCGACGAGGCGGCCGCCTCGCCTCTGGCCGAGGCCCTTTTCGAACTGGAAGGGGTCGAGGGGGTCTTCTTCGGCGCCGACTACGTCTCGGTCACCCGCGCGGCGCAGGGACCCGACTGGAGCGAGATGAAGGCGCCGATCCTGTCGGTCATCATGGATCATTTCGTCTCTGGCGCGCCCCTGGTTCGAGCCGGTGAAGCCGTGAGCGAAGACGCCGGCGAGGACACGGAGATCGTCGCCGAGATCAAGGGCCTGCTCGACAGCCGCATCCGTCCGGCGGTGGCCCAGGACGGCGGCGACATCCTGTTCGACCATTTCGACGAGGAAACCGGCGTGCTGCGTCTGCGGATGCGCGGCGCCTGCGCGGGCTGCCCCTCCTCCTCCGCGACCCTGAAGGCCGGGGTCGAGCAGATGATGCGCCATTACGTTCCCGAGGTGACCAGCGTCGAACAGGTGCTGTAAGCGCCGCCCTGTTTCACATGAAACACTCGTCGGACGGCGCGCCCTCGGGCATGATGGCGTCATGAGCGGTTCGGACGAGACATCCCAGGCTCGCGCCCTGGGCGAGGCCCTGGCGACGCTGCGGCGTGAACGCGGGTTGAGCCAGGCCGAGGCGGGCGCAAGGATCGGCATGACCAGCCAGGGCTGGGGCCTGTATGAGGCGGGCAAACGCTCCAACCTGTTCCGTCCCGACGTCCAGCGCCGCCTGACCGGCGCCCTGGATGCAACGCCCGAGGCGCTGGTCCTGCAGATGGGCGGCGAGCCGGCTTCGCCTGAAGCCCTTCCCGCCACTGGACTTTCAGCCCGCGGCCGCGTCTTCGACGGCGCGCCCCTTCAGACCCGTCGGCTGCGGCTGGAGACGGACGAACTGGCGCCCTGGGCGTCGGCCGGAACGGTGCTGGAGTATGTGCCGGGGCGTTGGCCCCGGCGGGGCCAGGGCTGCGTCATCCAGATCGACGACGGCGCCCAGAGGGTTCGCCTCTATGATCGCGCCGACGACGCCGAAGTCGTGGTTCTCGGCGCAGGCGGTCTGGACCGGACGGAGCGGATCGCGCGTTCACGCATCCAGTCGATGTCGGCTGTGACCGCGCGCTTTGACGATGAATGAAACAAAATAGTTGTATTGCTCCGTCATTCATGAAACTCTCTGGTTGAAGTCGGAGGGATCATGTCGCGTCGCAGCCATCATATCGATCAGGCCGTCGGCCTGCGCATCGCCGCCCGGCGCTCCGCCCTCGGCTGGTCCCAGTCCGTTCTGGCGCGAGAACTGGGAGTCAGCTTCCAGCAGGTCCAGAAGTATGAGACCGGCGTCAATCGCGTCTCCGCCTCGCGTCTGCATCAGGCGGCGATGGCCATGGGCTGTTCGGTGGGCGACTTCTTCCCAGCGCGACCTGAGACCGAGGGCGAGGCGGAGCTGCTGCACCCGGTTCTGACCAGCGCCGAAGGGCGAGGTCTGGCCGAGGCCTTCGCGCGGATTCCCGACGCCGGCGCGCGTCGCGCCCTGACCCGCGTCGCCCAGGCCATGGCGGCGGCCTGACGGTCTTCGGCGTTGAAGCGGTCGCATCCGCGCCGGTTTCGCATTAGGGACAGGGCCATGAAGATCATGGTCATCGACACGGCGCTGGGCGCCTGCGCCGTCGGAGTGTTCGAGGGCGAAGCGGGCGACGCCCAGCCCCAGCCCCAGCCCCAGCCCCGGCACCTGGGCCTGCGCGTCGAGCTGATGACCAAGGGCCATCAGGAGCGACTGGGCGGACTGGCGCGCGATGCGGCGGCGGAGGCGGGCGGTTTCGACGGGATGGCGCGCATCGGGGTGACGGTGGGGCCGGGCTCCTTCACCGGCCTGCGTGTCGGCCTGGCCTTCGCCCTGGGGCTGGGCGCGGCGCTGGATCGGCCGGTGGTCGGAATCTCCACCCTGGACGCCCTGGCGGCCTCGGTCCCGTCCGAGGGCCTGGTCGCCGCTGTCATCGACGCCCGCCGGGGACAGGTCTATGCGCGTCTGTTCCGCGACGGCGTGGCGCTCCGCGAAGCGGAGGCGCTGTCCCTCGAGGCGGCGCGCGACCGCATTCAGGCTGAAACCGGGGACGCGCGGCCGGTCCTGGTCGGAAGCGGGGCCGAGGTGCTGGCCGAGGCCTTCCCTGAACTGGCGAGCGCCGCCCTGCATCCCCTGCCCGCTCCCGCGCCCGAGGCGCTGGCGGCCGTCGCCCTGGCCGCCGATCCGACGACCGCCCCGCCGCAGCCGCTCTATCTGCGCGCGCCCGACGCCACGTCGCCCAGCCGTCTGCCGGGCCAGCCGCGTCAGCCCGCCGCGTGAGCGACCCGATCTTCCCGGCGGTCGATCCTGCTCGCCTCGCCGCGATCCACGCCGAGGCGTTCGCGGCGGCCTGGGACCGGGCGGTGCTGGCCGAACTCCTGGCCTCGCCGGGCGTATTCGCCGTGGCCGAGGAGGGCGGCTTCATCCTGATCCGCGTCGTGGTCGACGAAGCCGAGATTCTGACCCTGGCGGTGCGGCCCTCGGCGCAGCGCGCGGGGCTGGGCGCGCGACTGGTCGAGGCGGCGGTGGTGCGCGCCGCCGCCCTGGGCGCCGAACGGATGTTCCTGGAAGTCGCCGAGGGCAACGGCGCCGCCCGCGCCCTGTACGCCCGAAGCGGCTTCGTCGAGATGGGGCGGCGACGCGGCTATTATTCGCATGCGGACGGACGCCGAGAGGATGCGCTGACGTTGGTCCTGAACTTTTCTCGATAGCTTCCATAAGGCGACGGTCCATCCTATCTTCGCCGCCATGGACCGGATCGAAAAACTCTGCGCCGAGCGCGGCATGCGCATGACCGAGCAACGTCGGGTGATCGCCCGCGTCCTGTCGAATGCCGAGGACCACCCCGATGTGGAGGAGCTGTATCGCCGCGCTTCGGCGATCGATCCGCACATCTCCATCGCCACCGTCTATCGCACCGTGCGCCTGTTCGAAGAGGCGGGCGTGGTCGAGAAGCACGACTTCGGCGACGGCCGCAGCCGTTATGAAGAGGCCGGCGACGACCACCACGACCACCTGATCGACACCAAGACGGGCGAAGTCATCGAATTCTTCGACGCTGAGATCGAGCGCCTCAAGACTGAGATCGCCCGCAAGCTCGGCTATGAGCTGGTCGGTCACAAGCTGGAGCTGTACGGTCACGTCATCCCCGGCGCCGAGCCGGTGGAGCGGGAGGGGCTGATCTACAAGCGCCGCCCCCGCGAAGAGGCCGAAGACTGACCTCGGCCGTCGGCCCCAGACCCTGCCGACGCTTGCCGTCGTCGGTTTCGGCGATCATAAGCCGGACATGACCGATACGCTCGAAAAGCCTGTCCCGGCCCCTGTCCTGGGCCACGGCGTCGCGCCCGAAGGCGAGGCGACGCCCAAGCGCCTGTTCATCAAGACCTACGGGTGCCAGATGAACGTCTACGATTCCGAACGCATGGCCGACGTCCTGCGGCCGCTGGGCTATGCGCCGACGGACACGCCCGAAGGCGCCGACTTCGTCATTCTGAACACCTGCCATATCCGCGAGAAGGCGGCCGAGAAGGTCTATTCCGAACTCGGCAAGCTGCGGCAGATGAAGGAAGAAAAAGCAGCGGCGGGCGATGGCGGCATGACCATCGCCGTGGCCGGCTGCGTCGCCCAGGCCGAGGGCGAGGAGATCATGAAGCGCCAGCCGGCGGTCGATCTGGTGGTCGGGCCACAGGCCTATCACCAGCTGCCGGAGTTGCTGACCCGCACCGCGCGGGCGCGCGGCGAGCGCATCGGCGCCGACTTCGCCCCCAATGAGAAGTTCGACGCCCTGCCCGCCACGCGCGGGACCGAGGGCGTCACCGCCTTCCTGACGGTGCAGGAAGGCTGCGACAAGTTCTGCACCTTCTGCGTCGTGCCCTATACGCGCGGCGCCGAGTGGTCGCGCCCGGTCGCGGCGGTGCTGGACGAGGCCCGCGCCCTGGCCGACCGGGGCGTGCGCGAGGTCACCTTGCTGGGCCAGAACGTCAACGCCTATGACGGCGAGGGGCCGGACGGAAAGCCCTTCACCCTGGCGAAGCTGGCCTACGCCCTGGCCGACATCCCCGGCATCGAGCGCATCCGCTATACGACCAGCCACCCGAACGACATGTCGGACGACCTGATTTCGGCGCACGGCGATCTGGACGCCCTGATGCCCTATCTGCACCTGCCGGTTCAGTCGGGCTCGGATCGCGTCCTGCGGCTGATGAACCGCAAGCACGGGCGTCAGAAGTATTTCGACCTGATCGACCGCATCCGCGCGGCGCGGCCGGACATGGCGCTGTCTGGCGACTTCATCGTCGGCTTCCCTGGCGAGACCGATCGCGATTTCGAGGACACGATGGATCTGGTGCGGCGGGTGAATTACGCCAGCGCCTTCTCCTTCATGTATTCGCCGCGCCCCGGCACGCCTGCGGCGACGATGGCGGCTCAGGTGCCGGACGAAATCGCCAAGGCGCGCCTGCATGCCCTTCAGGCCCTGCTGACCGAGCACCAGGTCGCCTTCAACCAGTCTCTGGCCGGGCGCGTCCTGCCGGTGCTGTTCGAGAAGAAGGGCCGCCACGGCGCCCAGGCCATCGGCCGCTCCCCCTATCTGCAATCGGTCCACGTCGAGGACGCGGATCAACTGATCGGCCGGATCGTTCCGGTCGAGATCATCAGCGGCCAGCAGAACAGCCTGACCGGCCGCCTGATCCAGACGAACTGACGCCTGTTCCGCCACGCGCCGTGCGTGAGGCCAGGAATGCTTACAATCCCCCTCAAGCAGCCTCGCGCCGCGCGCGAGGCGTTAGGGGACCAACAAGGAGACCTCATGGCGCGAGAGTCCGAGTTCCTGTCCCTCAGCGATGCGGCGTTGCGCGCGGTCATCGGGCCGCAGAGCCGTCACCTGGCCCTGATCGAGGACGCCTTCAAGGTGCTGGTCGAGACGCCGGGCGGCGGGGTGTCGATCAACGGCTCCACGCGGGATCGGGCGCAGGCGCGCCGCGTCATCGAGGCCCTGTCGAACCGGGCCGAGGCAGGCGCCGAGATCACCGAGGCCGACGTCCGCACCGCCCTGGGCGCTGCCGTCACCCAGCCGCGCGCTGAGCCCGCAGGTCGCACCACGGGCCGCAGCGTGCCGGAGGGCGCCGCCCTGCCCGTCGGCCGTCGCGGCGCCATCGCCCCCAAGACGGCGTCGCAGGCGCGCTATCTGGAGATGCTGGGCCGCTGCGAACTGACCTTCGGCGTCGGGCCGGCGGGCACAGGCAAGACCTTCCTGGCGGCGGCCTACGGCGCCTCCCTGCTGAAGCGGGGGCAGGTGGATCGGCTGGTCATTACCCGCCCGGCGGTCGAGGCGGGCGAGAAGCTGGGCTTCTTGCCGGGCGATCTGAACGAGAAGGTCGACCCCTATCTGGCCCCGATCTGGGAGTCGCTGAACGACATTCTGGGCGTCGACGACGTGCGCCGCCGCCGCGAGAAGGGCGAGATCGAGGCCGCTCCCATCGCCTTCATGCGCGGCCGCACCCTCAGCCACGCCTTCATCATCGTCGATGAGGCGCAGAACACCTCGCGGATGCAGATGAAGATGGTGCTGACCCGTCTGGGCGAGGGCGCGCGTATGGTGGTGACGGGCGACCCGTCGCAGGTCGATCTGCTGAACCCGCGCGATTCCGGCCTAGCCCACGCCCTGCGCATCCTCAAGGACGTGGAGGGCGTCGGCGTGCAGCAGTTCAAGTCCGAGGACGTCGTGCGGCACGCCATGGTCGAGCGCATCGTGCGCGCCTATGACAGCGACGCCGCGCGCAGCCGCCCCTTCCCCGACCTTGAGGACGACGCCTGATGATCGAGGTCGAGATCGACAGCGAGGCCTGGACTGAGGCCCTGCCCGAGGCGGCGGCGATCGCCGAGCGCGCCGCCCTCGCGGCCCTGGGAACGGTCGAGGGCGATGTGGTCGTGCTGTTGGCTGACGACGCGGCGGTGCAGGACCTGAACGCGCGTTTCCGCGACAAGGACCGGCCGACGAACGTGCTGTCCTTTCCGGCCGCCGAGAGCGCCTTTCCGCATCTGGGGGACGTGGTGCTGGGCTACGCCTATTGCGCGGCGGAGGCGCAGGCGCAGGGCAAGACCCTGTCGGATCATCTGAGCCATCTGGTCGTCCACGGCGTCCTGCACCTGCTGGGCCGCGACCACGAGGACGACGCCGAGGCCGAGGAGATGGAGGCCGAGGAGCGCGAGATCCTGGGCGAATTGGGTGTCGCCGATCCCTATGCAGCCGAGCATGAGGGCGCCGCGTGAGCGGGGCGCTCGCCGCCCGTTTCCCGGGCCTGCTGAACCATCGCTGGGGCCGGATCGGCTTGGCGCTGCTGGCCGGGGCGGGCGCCGCCCTGGTCCATCCGCCGTTCGGCTTCCTGCCGGGACTGCTGGGCTATCCGTTGCTGCTGTTGCTGGCGGATCGCGCAGGGACGCTGAAGGGTGGTTTCTGGGTCGGCTGGCTGGCGGGCTTCGCCTATTTTTTCATCGGCTGCTGGTGGGTGGCCGAGGCCTTTCTGGTCAATCCGGCTCAGGCGTGGATGGCGCCGTTTGCGGCCAGTCTGCTGCCGGCGGGCATGGGGCTGTTCTGGGGGCTGGCGACCATGGCCTATCGCTGGCTCCGGCCGACCGGCGCGCGGCGCGTCCTGCTGTTCGCCGCCCTGTTCGCCTTGCTGGAGTGGACGCGCGGCCATGTGCTGACCGGCTTTCCGTGGAATCCGGCGGGCGCAGGCTGGGCGGCCGGATCGGCCATGTCGCAGTTCGCCTCGGTCGTCGGGGTCTATGGGCTGGGCCTGATCACGGTGGCGGCGGTCAGCGCCTTCGCGCCTCTGGCCGATGCCGGGCCGCGACGCCCGCGCCTGATCGCGGCGGGGCTGGGGACGCTGGCGCTGGCCGGTCTGTTCGCCTTCGGGACGGCGCGTCTGTCCTCGGCGCGGCTGGTGGAGACGCCGACCCTGGTGCGCCTGGTCCAGGCCGATATCCCGCAGGACTACAAATGGAGCCCCGAGGCCTATCAGGCCATTCTGGGCCGCTATCTGGAGCTGACGGCGCGTCCGGGCGATGCTCTGCCTGACGTGGTGATCTGGCCTGAAGGCGCCCTGCCGACGACGGCCAACGACCTGTTCGCCTCCACGGACGCCCAGGCGGTGGCGGGGGCCCTGCAGACGGGCCAGACCCTGCTCGCGGGATTGAGCCGTGGCGAGCCGGACCCGAGCGCCGAGACGGGCGCCCGCTATTACAACAGCCTGTTCGCCCTGCATGATGAAGGCGCGGCGGGCCTGCGTATCGGTCAGATCTACGACAAGCACCGGCTGGTGCCGTTCGGCGAATACCTGCCGATGGGCGACCTGATGAGTCGGATCGGCGTGCGCAGCCTGGTGCACGTCCCCGCCGACTTCAGCGCCGGACCGACCCCTGCGCCGATCAGCCTGGTCAACGCTCCGCCGGTGCAGCCGCTGATCTGCTACGAAGCCCTCTATCCCGGCTTCACGCCCGCGACGGCGGCAACGCGCCCGGCGTGGGTCGTCAACGTCTCCAACGACGCCTGGTTCGGCCGGACGTCAGGTCCGCGCCAGCATCTGAACCTGGCCTCCTATCGCGCGCTGGAGACGGGCCTGCCGGTGGCGCGGGCGACGCCTACGGGCGTCTCGGCCATGATCGATCCGTGGGGCCGCATCGTCGAGGGCAAGCGGCTGGACCCCGGCCAGGCGGGCGTCATCGACGTGCGTCTGCCGCAACCGGCTCCGCCGACCGTTTACGGCCGCTGGGGCGATCTGGGGTTCGCCGTCCTGTTGGTTATAATGCTGATCGCGGGGCGAGGCCGCGCTGGAAAAGCGAGGCTGGGTCGTTAAGCCTATCGGGGGGCGTCGTTCCCGCGGCGCCCCTGAGACGCGAATTGACATGACATCGGCCCGGCGACGGCGGCATGTCGACAAGAAAAACGGGGAAGAGGGCAGGACATGGTCAGGGGTTCCGGGACAGAAGGTCCCCATCTGGTGGATCGACATGTGGGGCGGCGCGTGTGCGAGAAACGCATCGCCCTGGGCTACAACCAGACCGATCTGGGCCAGGCGCTGGGAGTCACCTTCCAGCAGGTGCAGAAGTACGAGAAGGGCGCCAACCGGATCTCCGCGTCCAAGCTGTGGGACATCGCCCGCTTCTTCCGCGTCGACATCGGCTACTTCTTCGAGGGTCTGACCGGGACGGCGCAGCCCGGCATGGCCGAGGGCGAGGCCGAGCCCTTCGTTCACGACTTCCCCGCCACCCGCCAGACCATCGAGATCGGCCGCCTGGCGCCGCGCCTGTCGTCACGCCAGCAGAAGCTGGTGGTCGACCTGATGCGAGAACTGGTTGAGGAAGGCGAAGCCGAACCCGCCGCCTGAGCCGAGGCTGACGAAACCGGGACAAAGAAAAAGGCGCGGAGCGATCCGCGCCTTCTCCTGACTTGGAGCTCGTTCGAGATCAGGCGGTCAGCGCCGTCTCCGAGGCGACGATGCGGCTGGCGGCGTGGACCACGGCGCCGATGCGCAGGGCGGCCTGGATCTGCAGGGCCGGGACGGCGTGCTTGCGCAGTTCGCCCTCGTGGGCGTCCAGGCAGGCGCCGCAGCCGTTGATGGCCGAGACGGCGGTGGACCACAGCTCGAAGTCCAGCTTCTCGACGCCCGGATTGGCGATGATGTTCATCCGCAGCTTGGCCGGCAGCGTCGTGTACTCCGGGTTCTTCATCAGGTGCAGCGAGCGGTAGTAGATGTTGTTCATGCCCATGATGGCGGCGGCGGCCTTGGCGGCGGTCATCGCTTCGGGCGACAGGACCGTCGCGGCCTGGGCCTCGATCAGCTTGACCACGGGGGCGACGCCGATGGCGTGGGCCGAGGCCAGGAAGCAGCCCCACTTCTGCTGGTCGTTCAGCACGGTCTCATTGGCGAGCGAGGACAGGTTCAGCGAGATGTCCTTGCCATAGGCCGGGATCAGATCGCGAAGGGCGTCGATGGACATTTTCGTGTTCCTTTCAGGAAGCGACGCTTCAAAGAAGCGGCTATCGTTCGCGACGCGGTCGCTTACTTCTTGAGCCGCATTGCGTGATGGGCGCTCAAGCCGCGAGGCTCCGCGAGCCGAGCATAGCGCCCAAATAAAATCATCAGGCATGAAAAAGGCGGCGACAGTCGCCCGCCGCCGCCTCTTTCGAGGGGCGGCCCGGACCCTACTCACGCGGTCCGGGCCTGGCCGTTTCGACCTTTGGGCCAGTACTTACGCGGCGAGAGTGTCGCCGCCGACCGGGCGGTTGCAGGCGCACAGCTCGTCGGTCTGCAGGGCGTCGACCACGCGAAGCGTGTCTTCCGGCGAACGGCCGACGTTCAGGTTGGTGACGTAGACGTGCTGGATGACGTTGTGCGGGTCGACGACGAAGGTCGCGCGCAGGGCCACGCCTTCTTCTTCGTCCAGCACGCCCAAGGCGCGGGCCAGCTTGCCGCCGTTGTCGGCGAACTGCCAGATCGGCAGCTTGTTCAGGTCGGCGTGGTCACGACGCCAGGCCAGCTTGGTGAACTCGTTGTCGGTCGAACCGCCCAGAACCACGGTGTCGCGGTCCTCGAAGTCCTTGCCCAGCTTGGCGAAGGCGGCGATTTCGGTCGGGCAGACGAAGGTGAAGTCCTTCGGGTAGAAGAAGATGACCTTCCACTTGCCCTCGAAGCTGTCCTGCGTGACCGGCTCGAAGGCCGAGGCGCCGTTTTCCTCGTGGCTGTTGAAGCCCGGCTTCACGCCGATAATTTTGAAATCAGGCAGTTTTTGACCGACGCCGAGCATCGCGCTTCTCCTAGATGCAGAAAAAATGGACCGCCGGAACGCGGGGAGTGCGAACCGTCGAGGCCATGAGATGGGCCTTGGCGATGCTTAAGTCAAATCGATCATTTTGCTTTCACAAATAGATTTAACTTATCGCCCTGGGCGAGTTATAAGAACGGCTGATGACGTCTGCATCAGACATAGGCGGCGCCTATGTCGCCTCCTCTCTCGAATGCGCGAAACATGTCCGTTCTGCCGACCCTGCGTCAGCTCCAGTATCTGAAACTTCTGGCCGAGCACGGCTCCTTCAGCCGAGCAGCCGAGGCCGCTCACGTCAGCCAGCCCGCCCTGTCGTCCGGGGTGCAGGAGCTGGAACGGGTTCTGGGCGCCGCCGTGGTCGAACGGACGCGCGGGGCGGTGATCCTGACGGCCGTCGGCGCCGAGGCGGTGCGGCGGGCCGAGGACGTCCTGGCCCGCGCCGAGGATCTGGTCGAGGCCGCCCAGAACGCGGGCAAGCCCCTGTCGGGCCGGTTCCGCCTGGGCATCATTCCCACGGTGGCCCCGTTCCTGCTGCCCCAGGCCCTGCCGGGCGTACGGGACCTCTATCCCGGCCTGCGGCTGTTCCTGCGCGAGGATCTGACGCCGCGCCTGATCGTCGGGCTGAAGGCGGGTCAGCTGGACGCCGCCGTCATCGCCCTGCCCTATGACGCGCCGGGCATCGATCACGCCCGCATCGGCGACGATGAGATCCTGGCGGCGGCGCCGGCCGGTCACGCCCTGGCGGGGTCCGGGCCGATCCCCGAAGGGGCCCTGAAGGCTGAGGACCTGATCCTGCTCGAAGACGGCCACTGCCTGCGCGACCAGGCCCTGGCCGCAGTCAAGATCGACGCGCCGCGCGGCGAGGACGTCTTCGCCGCCACCACTCTGCCGACTCTGGTGCAGATGGTCTCCTCGGGCCTTGGGGTCAGCTTCCTGCCGCAGATGGCGGTGCGGGCGGGTCTGGCCGATCATCCCGGGGTGGTGGTGCGGCCTATTTCCGAAGACGCCCCGCGCCGCGAGATCGTCGTCGCTTGGCGGGCGGGCTCCAGCCGCGCCGCCGAGGCGCGCCTGCTGGCAGAGGCGTTGAAGCTGGACTGAGCGAGCCGGATCAGCCGAACAGGCGGCTGTCCCACCAGACCGGCGTCTCCAGCCCCGGCTTGATGCGGGCGAAGTCGGGGTGAGTTGTGTTGAAGACGAAGTTGCGCTCCATCCGCGCCACGACCGAGGGCGTGATCAACAGGGCCGAGCGGTCTTCCGCGTGCCAGGCGCGGCCGAAGGCGCGGGCCGCCGCCCCGCCCGGCTCGGCCCAGCCGGGAACCAGGTCCGGGTTGACGACCTCGTAGGAGACGCCCGCCGGAATGTGGATCTCCACATGGTGCTGGCCCAGCGGCAGTTCGCCGCCGAAGTGGACCAGCTTCTCCAGCATGGCGGTGGAATAGTGTTCGGCGGCGTAGATCACCCTCTGACCCGCCTCGTGCCACCGGCCCGAGGCCAGGCGCGAGCCGCCGTCGCTCCAGATCGGGTGCTCCCCGCGCGGATCGCCGATGCGGAATCCCTTGAGCGCGTCGTCCAGCCGACGGTGCATGCCGGACCTAGACCGCGAAGCCGGCGTCGGCGCGGCGCACCAGATTGATCACCGCCTCGGCTCCCGCTGAACTGGACTGGGCCATGGCCAGCGGCGTGCGGCCGTTCAGCAACTGGTGCGGACGGTTCAGGAAGCGGACGACGGCGGCGCTGTCGCCGCGATAGGCGCGGCCCACGGCGTCGACCACGCGGCCGACCTCGTACAGACGCTCGCTCATTTCGCGCGACAGGGGCTTGCGGCTGGTGCGGGCGCGCCGCAGCGTGGCCTCCGGAATGATCTGGCCGACCACGCGCGGCATGCCGATGACCTGGCCCAGGGCGGCGGCGGCGGCGGGCTTCAGCCCTTGGGACACCCGCTCGGCCAGGGCCACGTCGTCCAGCGCCTCATTGTCGTTCAGGCCCAGCAGCTTGCCGATCCGCGCCGCGTCGCTGGCGGGCAGGGTCTCGGGCGAGGCGTAGAGGTCGAGGGCGGTCATGGCGGCGGCTTTCGTCATATGACGGCAATATGGGCGTCAAACGGCGAGGCGGCAAGAGCTTCGCCTCCCGCTCATCTCGGCCTCCAAGAAAAAAGGCCGGCGGATCGCTCCGCCAGCCTTCATTCTAGTTGGTCTAACGCGCTTTCGCGCTGCTTGAGACCTCTTACTTCTCGTCGCCGCGCGCCAGGTTGCGCAGGACGTAGGGCATGACGCCGCCAGCCTTGAAGTAGTCCAGCTCGGTCTGGTTATCGATGCGGCAGCGGACCGGGAAGCGGGCCATCTTGCCGTCCGACGGGCGGAACAGCTCGACCCACAGGTCCTGACGCGGCTTCAGCTTGCCGATGTTGGCGTCGGTCAGGCCGCGGATGGTGACGATCTCTTCGCCCGTCAGGCCCAGCTTCTGCCAGCCGTCTTCCTTGAACTGTAGCGGGACGACGCCCATGCCGACCAGGTTCGAGCGGTGGATGCGCTCATAGCTCTCGGCGATGACGGCGCGCACGCCCAGCAGGCGGGTGCCCTTGGCCGCCCAGTCGCGCGACGAGCCGGTGCCGTATTCCTTGCCCGCGAAGACGACCAGCGGACGGCCTTCCGACTGGTAACGCATGGCCGCGTCGTAGATCGACATCGTCTCTTCCGAGGGGAAGTGCTTGGTGACGCCGCCCTCGATGTCGGGGGTGATGCGGTTGCGGATGCGGATGTTGGCGAAGGTGCCGCGCATCATGACTTCGTGGTTGCCGCGGCGGGCGCCGTAGCTGTTGAAGTCCAGGGCGTCGACGCCGTGGTTGGTCAGGTACTGACCGGCAGGCGAGGCCTTCTTGATCGAACCGGCCGGGCTGATGTGGTCGGTGGTGATCGAGTCGCCGAAGATGCCCAGGATGCGCGCCTCGACGATGTCCGTGACCGGAGCAGGCTCCATGGTCAGGCCCTCGAAGTAGGGCGGGTTCTGGACGTAGGTGGAGGTGTCTTCCCACTCATAAGTCTGACCGCCGGTGACGGCGATCGCCTGCCAGTGCTCGTCGCCCTTGAAGACGTCGGCGTAGCGCTTGGCGAACATCTTGGGCGTGACCGACTTCTTCTGGATGGCGGCGATCTCCTGCGAGGTCGGCCACACGTCCTTCAGGAAGACGTCATTGCCCTTCTTGTCCTGGCCGATAGGCTCCTTGGTGATGTCGATGCGCATCGAACCGGCCAGGGCGTAGGCGACCACCAGCGGCGGCGAGGCCAGGTAGTTGGCCTGGACGTCGGGGTTCACGCGCCCTTCGAAGTTGCGGTTGCCAGACAGGACCGAGGCGGCGACGATTCCGTTGTCGTTGATCGACTTGGAGACGGCCGGGTCCAGCGGGCCCGAGTTGCCGATGCAGGTGGTGCAGCCGTAGCCGACCAGGTTGAAGCCCAGGGCGTCCAGGTCCTTCTGCAAGCCGGCGTCGGTCAGATAGTCGGTGACGACCTGCGAACCGGGGGCCAGGGAGGTCTTGACCCACGGCTTGGGCTTCAGGCCGAGGGCGTGGGCCTTGCGCGCCACCAGGCCGGCGGCGATCAGCACGCTCGGGTTGGAGGTGTTGGTGCACGAGGTGATGGCGGCGATGACGACGTCGCCGTCGCCCAGGTCGAATTTCTCACCCTCGACAGCGACGCGGGCGGCGTCGGTCGGACGCGAGAAGACGTCGGCCAGGGCGGTCTCGAAGGCCGGGGCGGCGGTGGTCAGCTCGACGCGGTCCTGCGGGCGCTTGGGACCGGCCAGCGACGGCACGACCGTCGAGATATCCAGCTCCAGAACGTCGGTGAAGATCGGATCTTCCGAGGTTTCGTCGATCCACAGGCCCTGCGCCTTGGCGTAGGCTTCGACCAGGGCGACGCGCGGCTTTTCACGGCCGGTGGCGGTCAGATAGTCGATGGTGGCCTGAGACACCGGGAAGAAGCCGCAGGTGGCGCCGTATTCCGGGGCCATGTTGGCGATGGTGGCCTGGTCCTCGATGGTCATGCCGGCGATGGCGTCGCCGAAGAATTCCACGAACTTGCCGACCACGCCCTTCTTGCGCAGCATCTGGGTGACGGTCAGCACCAGGTCGGTGGCCGTGGCGCCTTCCGGCAGCTTGCCCGTCAGTTTGAAGCCGACGACTTCGGGGATCAGCATCGGGATCGGCTGGCCCAGCATGGCGGCCTCGGCCTCGATGCCGCCGACGCCCCAGCCCAGGACGGCCAGGCCGTTGATCATGGTGGTGTGGCTGTCGGTGCCGACGACGGTGTCGGGATAGGCGACGGTCTTGCGGCCTTCCTCGGCGGTCCAGACGGTCTGGGCCAGGTGCTCCAGGTTGACCTGGTGGCAGATGCCGGTGCCGGGCGGCACGACGCGGAAGTTGTTGAAGGCCGACGAGCCCCAGCGCAGGAAGTTGTAGCGCTCGATGTTGCGCTCATACTCGCGCTCGACGTTCTGGCCGAAGGCGGCGGCGTTGCCGAAGTGGTCGACCATGACCGAGTGGTCGATGACCAGGTCGACCGGGACCAGCGGGTTGATCTTCTTGGCGTCGGCGCCGAGCTTGTCCATGGCGTCGCGCATGGCGGCCAGGTCGACCACGGCCGGAACGCCGGTGAAATCCTGCATCAGCACGCGGGCCGGACGGAAGGCGATCTCGTGCTCGACGGCGCCCTTGTTCTCGATCCAGGCGGCGACGGCCTTCAGGTCGTCCTCGGTGACGGAAACCCCGTCTTCGTTGCGCAGCAGGTTCTCCAGCAGCACCTTCATCGAGCGCGGCAGGCGGGAAATCCCGGCCAGACCGGCTTCCTCGGCGGCGGGAAGGCTGTAATAGGCGTATTTCTTGCGCCCGACCGCGAGGTCCTGGCGGGTCTTGAGGCTGTCAATCGACGGCATGGAGAAGAGTCCTCTGACAAACGCCGCCCGACAATTCGGTTGCGCCTTCGCGCGCTGGACGTCGGGGCGCACAGGTCCCCGGCGCGCGCGGCGAAAGCCTGCTGCGGCGCTTGCGCATATAGTCCCGCGCGCGAGGGCCGTCCATGTATCCACACCCGTGACGTGGACATTGAGAGAGACTCGCAAGTGCTGACCCGTCTGGAGATAGAGGGCCTGACCCTGTCGCGCGGCGAGCGGCGGCTGTTCGCCGGCCTGTCCTTCGCCTTGGCGGCGGGCGAGGCGGCGGCCCTGACAGGGGCCAACGGGGCGGGCAAGACCAGTCTGCTGCGCGCCGTGGCGGGCTTCATCCGGCCGGACGCCGGCTTGGTGGTTTTTCACGACGCGTCCGGTCGGGTCGAGGCGGAGACGGCGCGCCGCTCGGCGCTACATCTGCTGGGCCATCACGAGGGTTTGAAGCCGCAGCGCACCGCGCGTCAGGAGCTGGGCTTTCAGGTCGAATGGCTGGGCGGTTCGGCCGTCGCCCTCGATGCGGCGGTCGCCCGGTTGAAACTTTCGCCCCTGCTGGACCTGGAGACGCGCAAGCTGTCGGCGGGGCAGAGGCGGCGTCTGTCGCTGGCGCGTCTGGTCGCGGCCCCGCGCGCCCTGTGGCTGCTGGACGAACCGCTGGCGCCGCTCGACGAGGCTTGGCGCAGCGTCGCCGCCGAGCTGATGGCGGAACATCTGGCGGGCGGCGGCATGATTCTGGCTGCGGTGCACGATCCCCTGCCCGTCCCGGCGCGGTCGCTGGATTTGGGAGGCGTTCAGTGAAGGCTGTCCGCGCCCTGTTCGCGCGCGAGCTGTCGCTGGCCTGGGGCGGCGGCGGCGGGCCGCTGCTGGCTTGCGGCTTCCTGTTGTGCCTGACGGCCATCCTGCCGCTGGCGGCGGGCGGCGACCCGCGGGTCCTCGCGCCAGCGGCTTCGGGGGCCAGCTGGATGGCGCTGGCGCTGGCTTCGCTGCTGTCGCTGGAGCGGATGTTCGAGCGGGATCTGGAGGACGGAGCGCTGGATCTTCTGGCGACCGGCCCCCTGCCGCTGGAAGCGGTGGTCGGGATCAAGGCCCTGGCCCAGTGGCTGGCGACGGGGCTGCCGCTGGCGGTCGCCGCGCCGGTCGCGGCCCTGGCTCTGGGTCAGCCGCCGGAGCTGATCGGCCTGACGGGCGCCTCGGCGGCGCTGGGCGGTCTGGGCTTCGCCCTTACCGGAGCCCTGGGCGCCGCCCTGGCCCTGGGCGCGCGGCGCGGCGGCCTGCTGATCGCCGTGGTGGTGCTGCCGCTGTTCATTCCGCCGGTGGTGTTCGGAGCCGGCGCCCTGACCCGCGTCGCCGCCGGCCAGAGCCCGGCCTCGGCCCTGGCCCTGCTGGGCGCCTATGTCCTGTTCGCCCTGGTGATCGCGCCCGTAGCCGGGGCCGCGGCCGTCAGGAACGCGCAGGGTTAGCGCCCCTTCAGCGTCACATACAGCGCGCCGTCCCCGCCGTGACGGCGGTGGGCGGGGGCGAAGCCCGAGACCACGCCGCGCAGATGCGGTCCGGTCAGCCATTCGTGGACCGAGGCGCGGATGACGCCGCCGCCTCGCCGGCCCTGTCCGGTGATGACCAGCACCGAGCGCAGGCCGCGCATTTGGCAGCCGATCAGGAAGCCGCGCAGCTGATCCTCGGCCTCGAAGCGGCCGAAGCCGTGCAGGTCGATGCGCGCCTCGATGGGATCGCGCTCGCGCGACAGGCGGCGCTGGCGGCGCGGCTCCAATTCTTCCGGCGCGGGGCGAGGACGGGGCGCGACGGTCTTTGGCGAGAGCGGGGGCGATGCGGCGACGCGCCCGGCCGAGGCGGGGGTCAGGGCTGTCGCGCGTTTCTTGCCCGCCGCGCCGCGTTGAGGCGGCGGCGTAAGAGCGAGCGCCTCATCGGCTTGGGGCAGAACGGCGCCGGGCGTCACGCGGGCGGCCTTGCGATGGGCGGGCGGCGTCACCGTGGCGGTCACCCTGCCCCAGATGCGCCTGTCGTCATCGGTTGTCGCCGATGCGGCTTTCGGCCCCTTTCCGGAAGGGGGGCGTGCCACGCTCAGTCCTCGTCGTCGAAGGCGGCCGACGGGCCGGGCTCATGGGCCAGCAGATCGCCGGGCTGGCAGTCCAGCTCGCGACACAGGGCGTCCAGGGTGGTGAAGCGCACGGCGCGCGCCTTACCTGTCTTGAGGATGGACAGGTTGGCGACGGTCACGCCGACGCGGTCGGCGAGTTCCGTCAGCGACATGCGGCGCTGGGCGAGGATGCGGTCGAGCTGGACGCGGATGGCCATGGGTTGAGCTTTAGCGTTTCTCGTTCAGATCGTCAGTTCGGATTCGCGGCGAAGGCGCGCGCCTTCGCGGAAGACCTCGGCCAGGACGAAGACGACCAGCACGGAAAAGACGGGGGTGAGCAGGTCGCTGATTCCCTGCGGCTCCATGACGCCCGGCGCCAGGCGCGAGGCGACCAGCCCCTGCACCAGCCAAACGCCCCCGGTCACGACGGCCAGGATCAGGCCCACATGGCGCAGGCGGCGCACGTTGTCCGGCTGGAACGGATCGCCCAGGGTCAGGGTGCGGAAGATCTTGCGCAGATGGCGCAGAATAATCAGGAAGCCGCCGAAATAGGCGGTCAGGGCGCCCAGGGCGAACAGCAGCAGCGGACGCGTCAGAGGCATCTCGCGGCCGTCGGCGCCGTCCGAGACGGTCACGTTCAGATTGTCGATCGGGATGAAGATGGAGGCGACCCACAGAAGGAGCAGCAGGCCGGTGACGAGGATCATCACCACATAGGCGGCGTCCAGCGCGATCTTCAGCAGGCTGGCGACGGAGCCGGGACCGATGGTTCTCAGGTTCGGCGTCCGCAGGGAGGAGGCGCGAAGCGGGGTCTGGGCGGGCAGCCGGTTCGGTTTCCGCAATCGCGTCATCGGGCGTCTCAGGCCGGGAAGGGAGGCGCCGTCGCCGCGGCGGGTCCGGCCGACCCGCGCGCGGCTCTATTCTTTGCGGCGTTCATGGCGATCGTCAAAGTCCCCCTCCGATCCCGCAGGATCAGAAACCCTGGATGATCAGGGCGATCGCCGCGACCGGCAGCGCGGCCAGCAGGAAGGCGTTGCCCAGGCTGTGGGCCAGACGGTCCATAAGGTTGGTCTTTCGCATGGCTTGCATATCAGTCTCTCCGTCAATGCACGTTTCTTGTGCATATTTGTTGTACCGCTGGGTCATTGTTGCGAGATGTTTCTCTCGCTTGAACGGTGCGGCCCCCGTTCTTGAGAATGAAGATAGGTCATGCCCTGCAGAAAGCCAACTTACATATCGTTTAACGATGTTACCATTTCGCAATGGATCCGACGGGAGTAAGGTCGCGTCATGAATCTCAAGCTGATCAAGGGGATGCGGCTCGTGGCCGCCACCCACAATCCGGGCAAGGCGCGCGAGATCGAAGCGCTGCTGGATGGACATTACCGGATCGTCACGGCGGGAGAGCTGAATCTGCCCGAGCCGGAGGAAACGGAGAGCACCTTCGTCGGCAACGCCATGCTCAAGGCGCGCCATGCGGCCCAGGTTTCGGGAGAGGTCGCCCTGGCCGACGATTCCGGTCTGTCGGCAGCTGCGCTGGACGGGGCGCCGGGGATCTATTCCGCGCGCTGGGCGGGACCGGACAAGGATTTCGCCCTGGCCATGAAGAAGGTCGAGGAGCGGCTGGAGGAAACCGGTTCGCGCGATCGGTCGGCCTGGTTCACCTCGGCCCTGGCGGTGGCCTGGCCGGACGGTCCCTGCGTGGTGGTCGAGGGTCGGGTGGACGGCCAGCTGGTCTTCCCTCCGCGCGGCGACGGCGGTCACGGTTACGATCCCGTCTTCCAGCCCGAGGGCTCGGACAAGACCTTCGCCGAGATGGACGCCGCCGAAAAGGACGCCGTCAGCCATCGCGGCCGGGCCTTCGACAAACTCAAGGCGGCGCTGATGGATTGATCGTGGTCCTTCTCCCCTTGTGGGAGAAGGCGGTTGCCGAAGGCAGACGGATGAGGGGGCTGTCGGCTCCAGACTCTACGAAGGCCCCCATGCTCAACCCGCCCCCTCATCCGAACGGCTCCGCCGCCCACCTTCTCCCCCGAGGGGAGAAGGGCGCCGTCGCCCTCTATGTCCACTGGCCCTATTGCGCGCGCATCTGCCCCTATTGCGACTTCAACGTCGTGCGGGACCGGGGCCGGGTCGAGGAACAGGCCGGGCTGGCGCGGGCGATCCTGAACGACCTGGAGGCCCAGGCGGCCCTGGTCGGGCCGCGCGCCCTGGCCTCCATCTTCTTCGGCGGCGGCACGCCCTCCCTGATGCCGCCCGAGGCCGTGGCGGCGGTGGTCGAGCGCGCGCGCGCCCTGTTCCCGCCGACGGACGACATCGAGATCAGTCTGGAGGCCAATCCGACCGACGCCGAGGCCGGGCGCTACGCCGCCCTGGCCCAGGCCGGGATCAACCGCCTGTCCATGGGGGTGCAGTCGTTCGACGACGCGGCGCTCGAATTCCTCGGCCGCGATCATTCGGCCGCCGAGGCGCGTCGCGCCATCGGCCTGGCGGGCCGCGTCTTTCCGCGCCTGTCGATCGACCTGATCTACGCCCGGCCGGGTCAGAGCGTCGCCGACTGGACCGCCGAACTGGCGACTGCGCTTGATCTGGGGTTCGAGCACGTCTCCCCCTATCAGCTGACGATAGAGGGGACGACGGCGTTCGGGCGGGCCGTGGCGCGCGGGGCCTGGTCGCCGCCCGACGAGGACCTGGCCGCCGAACTCTATGAAGCGACGCAGGCGACGCTCGAGGCGGCCGGGTTCGAGGCCTATGAAGTGTCCAACCACGCCCGGGACCTCGCCGCGCGTTCCAGCCACAATCTGCATGTCTGGCGCGGCGGGGATTACCTCGGCCTCGGCCCCGGCGCCCACGGCCGGATGACCCTGGCCGAGGGTCGGGTCGCCACCGTCGCCAAGCGTCGTATCGGGGACTATGTGCAGGGCGTCGCCGCTGGATCGCCTTGGGCCGAGCGCGAGGTTCTCGACCCGCGCGACGCTGACGAGGAGCGCGTTCTTCTGGGCCTGCGCACCGTCGAGGGCGTGCCCCTGACCCTGCTGCAGCGGCTGGGCCTGTCGGCGGATGCTGGAAGGTTGGCCGATCTGCTGGCGGACGGCTTCGTCAGTCTGAAGGACGACCGCATCGCCGCCACGGCGACGGGGCGACCGCTGCTGGACGCCGTGCTCAAGACCCTGCTGACCTAGACCGCGCCGCGCCGGACTGGCAGGGTTCGGTCGATGTCAGACGCCCCGCTTTTTCCGCCGACCGCCCCGCCCGCGCGCCCCGTTTCGCCGGGCCTCTATCTGGTGGCGACGCCGATCGGAAATCTGCGTGACATGACGCTGAGGGCGCTGGACGTGCTGGCGGCGGCCGATCTGGTCCTGGCGGAGGACACGCGGGTGACGGCCAAGCTGCTGACCGCCTATGGGCTGAAGGCCAGGCTTGAGCGCTGCGACGACCACGCCTCGGCCCGCGCGGCCGAGATCGCGCTCGAACGGCTGAAGGCGGGCGAGGTGGTGGCCCTGGTGTCCGACGCGGGCACGCCCCTGGTGTCCGATCCCGGCTATGTGGTGGCGCGCGCGGCGGCGGCCGAGGGCCTGCCGATCCATCCCGTGCCCGGCCCGTCCAGTCTGCTGGCGGCGCTATGCATCGCCGGGCTGCCTGCCGACCGGGTGCTGTTCGCGGGCTTCCTGCCGCCCAGGTCGGCGGCGCGCCGCACGGCGCTGGAGGAGCTGCGGCCCGGTCGTCAGACCCTGGTCTTCTTTGAGAGCGGGCCGCGCCTGCGCGATAGCCTGACCGACATGGCCGAGGTGCTGGGGCCGCGCCCGGCCGCCGTCGCCCGTGAACTGACCAAGCTCTATGAGGAATGCGTGCGGGGCACGCTGGCGGAGCTCGCCGCCGATCCGCGCCTGGACGCGCCCAAGGGCGAGATCGTGGTGGTGGTCGGCCCCGGCGAGGCCGAGACGGCCAGCGCCGCCGACGCCGACGCCGCCCTGTCCGAGGCTCTGACCCGCCTGCCGCCCGGCGAGGCGGCGGCCGAGGTGTCCAAGGCGCTGAACCTGCCCAGGAAGCCGCTCTACAAGCGCGCGCTGGAGCTGAAGGGGCGGTGAGCCCGGCCCTGCGGCCGCCTCCGCCGCCGAGGAAGCCCAAGGCCGGCTGGCGCCGACAGCTGGGCGGACGGTCGCATCGCCAGGGGCATGACGCCGAATGGATCGCGGCCCTGTGGCTGATGCTCAAGGGCTATCAGGTGCTGGCCTTCCGCCTGAGAGGTCGGGGCGGCGAGATCGACATCCTGGCGCGGCGCGGGCGCGTTCTGGCCGCTGTTGAGGTCAAGCGCCGTGCGACGCTCGAGGCCGCGACGCTGGCCCTGGGGGCGGATCAGCACCAGCGCCTGATCCGCGCGGCCGAGGCGGCGGCGCGCGGACGGCCGGCCCTGGCGGGTCTGGACCTGAGAATCGACATGGTGGCGCTGGCCCCCGGACGCTTTCCGCGTCATCTTCGCGGCGTGATCTCCACGGGAGCGGACCGGTCTTGACGCGCGAGGAAGCAGAAGCGGTGCTGGCGCAGGCGGGACAGGGGCCGGACGAGGCCTTTCCCTTGCTGGATTGCGCCATCGCCTGCGCCATCCACGACTATCCGTTCCGCGACGCCGACGGCGTGCGCATTCTGGCCGATCACGCCGCCCAACGGCTCAAGGAGCGCGCGGCCAATGAAAGCCCCGACGACGCCCTGACCGAGGCCCTGGCCGGCGACCTGCGGTTGAACGGCGACCTGCTGAACTACGACCATCCGGCCAACACCGACGTCATCGACGTGGCCGAACGGCGGCGCGGCCTGTCGGCGGTTCTGGTCATCTTCTATCTGGATGCGGCGCGGCGAGCCGGGCTGACGGCGGCGCCGGTTGATTTTCCGGGCCACGTCCTGCTGCGGGTCGAGACGCCCGAGGGGCCGGTGGCGCTGGACCCGTTCAGCCAGGGGCGGCTGGTCCTGCCGTCGGAGCTGACGCGCCGAGCCCTGCTGGCCGGGCTGACGCCGCACGTGGCCGACCGGCTCGACCTGTTGATGGCCCCGGTCAGCGAGCGCCAGACCTTGATCCGCCTGCAGAACATCCTGTTCACCCGGGCTCTTCAGGCCCGCGACTACGAAGGGGCCGAACGTTCGGCCCTGCGCCGCGCCCTGCTGGACCCCGAGGATCACCGCCCGTGGCTGGACGTCGCCGCCGCCCGCGAGAAGCAGGGCGCCCTGACCGGCGCCATGCAGGCCCTGTCGCGCGCCCGCACCCTGGGCGAGCCGATCGCCGCCTGCGACGCCCGCCTGGACCGGGTGCGGATGCGGTTGAACTGAAGCGCGGCCTTGCGGCGGGCAGGTCCGAGCCTCAAGTAGGCACTGACGGCGCTTCGGCGTTCAAGCAGCACGCGCATGCGCGGCGAGCGTCAGCGCCACTAAAACCAGCTCAAGCAGCGAGCGCCCGCGGCGCGAGCGATAGCGCCACAAAAGAAGGACTCCCCATGCTCAAGGTCGCCATCCAGATGGATCCGCTCGAGGCGGTCAACGTCGAGTCGGACACCACCTTCCTGATGGCCCTGACCGGACAGGCGCGCGGCCACAAGCTGTGGGTCTATGATTTCCGCACCCTTGCGCTGGAGGACGGCCGCTTGTTCTGCCGCGCCCGCCCGGTGACGGTGCAGCGCAAGCAAGGCGACCACGCCGACTTCGGTCCCGAGCAGCGCCTGGACCTGGCCGAGGACGTCGACGTCATCCTGATGCGTCAGGACCCGCCCTTCGACATGGCCTATGTCACCGCCACCTATCTGCTGGAGCGGGTGCATCCGCAGACCCTGGTGGTCAACAACCCGGCCGAGGTGCGCTCGGCGCCGGAGAAGCTGATCGCCACCCTCTTCCCCGGTCTGCAGCCGCCGACCCTGGTGTCGTCCGACCCCGAGGCCCTGGTCGATTTCCATCGCCGCCACGGCGATGTGGTGCTCAAGCCCCTGCACGGCGCGGCCGGTTCGGGCGTGGTGCGGCTGAAGGCCGACGATCCCAACCTGGAGGCCCTGATCGAGATTCACGCCGAGGCCTCGCGCGATCCTCTGGTGATCCAGAAATTCATCCCGGCGGTCTCGGCGGGCGACAAGCGCATCATCCTGGTCGATGGCGAGCCGGTGGGCGCCATCAACCGCATCCCCGCCAAGGATCAGGTGCGCTCCAACCTGCGCGTCGGCGGCACGGCGGCGCCGGTCGAACTGACCCCGCGCGATCTGGAGATCTGCGCCGCCATCGGCCCCTATCTGAAGGAACGCGGCCTGATCTTCGTCGGCATTGACGTGATCGGCGACTATCTGACCGAGATCAACGTCACTTCCCCGACCGGCGCCCAGCAGCTGCTGAAGTTCGCCGGGATCGATGCGACCGAGCGCATGTGGGAAGTCATCGAGCAAAGAAAGACCGCAGCGGCCTGATCCTGGCCGATCTCTAAGGGAGGGAAAATCATGACGACCATCATCCGGACCGGGGCGCTGGCCGCTCTGGCTATGGCTTTCGCCTGTCCGACTGTCGCCGAGGAGACGCCCAAAGGGCCGCCCATCGAAGCGCTGGAGCGGCTTATCACGAGCCGAACGCCGGAAACGCGCGTTGAAGCGCCTGACCACGAGCGCATAAGCGCACGCCGTATCGACATCGTCGATGCTGATGGCGTTATCCGCATGACCCTGGCGGGCGACAACCCTTCGGCGATCATAGACGGCGTCGAGTATCGACGCTCCATCAACGTGGCCGGGCTCATCCTCTATGATGACAAGGGCAGCGAGCGCGGCGGCTTCGGCACGGCGGACGTCGAGGGCGGCATGGCCATCCTGGCGCTGGACCATCCCGCCATGGATGCGATCGGTTGGCGCGTGGCGCCGGACGGCGAGGTCAGCTTCATCATCAACCAGGCGCCGCCGCCGGTGCGCGAACCGAAGCTGGGCGGGGCCCTGGTGCCCGGCGTGGAGACGCCGACGCGTATGCGTCTGTCAGTGGCGCCCGACGGCACGCCTGCTGTCGCCCTGTCCGACAAGAACGACAAGCCGCGCGTGCGCCTGACCGTCACCGAGGAAGGCTTCGGCGCCATCCAGTTCCTGAACGCCGAGGGTCAGGTGATTCATACGATCGCGCCGGAAGCCGACCTGCCGACGAGCTGACCGAACGGCGCTCTTGTAGTTGCTGTGAGTTCGTGATTTGTTCTCTCAAATACGGGAGGGAACGGCATGGTCGCGCGAGTGGTGACGGTGGCTTTCGACGGCGTCGATGCGCGTCGGGTCGATGTGGAGGTGCAGCAGGTCGGTTCGCCCGCCGGCGCCTTCGCCATCGTCGGCCTGCCGGACAAGGCGGTGGCCGAAAGCCGTGAACGGGTGCGCGGCGCCTTTGCGGGCATCGGCCTGGCGCTGCCGGCCAAGAAGGTGATCGCCAACCTGGCCCCCGCCGATCTGCCCAAGGAAGGCAGTCATTTCGACCTGCCCATCGCCCTGGCCCTGCTGGCCTCCATGGGGGTGATCGGGCCGGACGCCCTGGACGGCTGGGCGGCGGTGGGCGAACTGGGTTTGGACGGACAGATCGCGGCGGTCGGCGGAACCCTGCCCGCCGCCATGGCGGTGAACGCCATGGGGCTGGGTCTGATCTGCCCCGAGGCCAACGGGCCCGAGGCGGCCTGGGCGGGCGAGGCGCGACTGCTGGCGCCGCGCTCCCTGATCGGCCTGATCAACCATTTTCGCGGAACCCAGGTGCTGCGCCCACCCCAGCCGGGGCCGGTGCTGGAAGGGCGCGCCGTGCCCGACCTGCGCGAGGTCAAGGGACAGGAGGGCGCCAAGCGGGCGCTGGAGATCGCCGCCGCCGGGGGCCACAATCTGTTGTTCGTCGGCCCGCCCGGCTCGGGCAAGTCGATGATGGCGGCGCGCCTGCCGGGCCTGCTGCCGCCGCTGACGCCGATGGAGCGGCTTGAGACGTCGATGGTCTGGTCGGTGGCCGGATTGATCGAGCGCGGGGCCCTGACGCGCGAGCGGCCGTTTCGAGCGCCCCATCATTCAGCCTCCATGGCCGCCCTGACGGGCGGCGGACTGAAGGCCAAGCCGGGCGAGGCCTCTCTGGCGCACAACGGCGTCCTCTTCCTTGATGAACTGCCCGAATACTCGCCCCAGGCGCTGGACAGCCTGCGCCAGCCGCTGGAGACGGGCGAGATCGTGGTGGCGCGCGCCAACGCCCATGTGCGCTATCCGGCGCGGTTCCAGCTGGTGGCGGCGATGAATCCCTGCCGTTGCGGCGTGGGCGGGCCGGGGCGCGGCGCCTGCGGCAAGGCTCCCCGCTGCCAGAAGGATTATCAGAACCGCATCTCCGGCCCGATGTTCGACCGCATCGACCTGACGGTGGAGACGCCGGCGGTGACGGCAGCCGACATGATCCTGCCCGCTCCGGCCGAAGGCACGGCCGAGGCCGCCGCCCGCGTGGCCGCCGCCATGCAGATGCAGGAGAATCGCATGGCCGAGGCCGGGTTGACGGGAATGCAGGCGCTCAACGCCCGCGCCTCGGGCGAGGCGCTGGAGCGGTTCGCCGCGCCCGATCAGGCGGGGCGCGCCCTGCTGATGAAGGCCGGAGAGGCTGGGGACCTGACCGCCCGCGGCTGGACGCGGACCCTGCGTCTGGCCCGCACCATCGCCGATCTGGACGGGGCCGACGGCGTGCTGCGCCGCCATGTGGCCGAAGCCTTGATGTACCGGCGCAGCACGGTCGGTGCCCATGAGGATTTCGACCGTCAGGCCAGCCGGCGGATTCTGTTTCCTGTTCGCGAGACAGGGCCGGGACAAACGCCGTTCGTTTGGAATTAACACCTCGGCCCTAGGCTGCCGCTATGGGACAGACGCGCCGCAGACCTTCGTCGCAGACCGAGCTTTTCCCGGCCGCGCCCGTCGCCGCCGTGGATGGAAGCTCGCCCGAACAGCAGTTCCTGCGGCTGATGAGTCACGAGATGCGCACGCCCCTGAACGGGGTGATCGGCATGTTGGGCCTGCTGTCGCGAACGCGTCTGGATGGGGCGCAGCGCGCCTATGCCGAGGCGGCGCAGAAGTCGGCGGAGCATCTGCTGGGCCTGGTCAATGATCTGCTGGATTACGCCCGGCTCGAAGCCGAGACGCTGGAGTTCGACCCGGCCCCTGTCGACCTGGAGGGGCTGGTGCGGGGCGTGGCCGAACTGCTGAGCCCGCGCGCCCACGACAAGGGATTGGAGATCGTCTGGTCGGTGGCGGCCGAGGCTCCGGACATCATCGCCGACGAGGGCCGTCTGCGCCAGATCCTGTTCAATCTGGCGGGAAACGCCGTGAAATTCACCGACCGGGGCGGGGTCCGCCTGGCGGTCGAGCCCATCGGCGAACGCCTTGGATCGCGCACGCGTCTGGCCTTCATCGTCGACGACACCGGCCCCGGCGTGCCGGAGGAGGCGCGGGGGCGCATCTTCGAGGAGTTCGGCCACGCCGACGCCTCCGACGCCGCCCGGTTCGACGGCGCCGGACTGGGCCTGGCGGTCGTGCGGCGGCTGGCGCGCGCCATGGGCGGAACCGCGGTGGTCGAGGATCGCCCGGACGGCGCCGGCGCCCGCTTCCGTTTCGAGGCCGAGTTTCCCGTGGCGGACGAGGCTGAAGCGCGTGCGCGGCCCCTGGCGGGGCTGGCCGTGGCCATCCGCACGCCAGATCCCTTCGTGCGTCGTGCGGCCGCCGATCAGATCGAGGCGTCGGGCGGTCGGGTCGCGCGCCAGGCCGGGGTGACCCTCATCGATCATGCGGGCGCCGAAGACGGGGCGCTGGCGGTCCGGCCCAGCCAGGGTCAGGCCATCATCCTGCTGCGCCCGTCTGAACGGGATCTGATCAGCCGCTATCGGGCGGCGGGTTTCTGCGGCTATCTGATCAAGCCGCTGCGCCGGGCGTCCCTGGCGGAGCGCGCCCTGGCGGCGGCCGCGCCGCGCCGGGGCCTGCCCGCGCCGCCGGTCCGGCCGGGCGACGACGACCGGGTGGCCCATGTGGCCTTCAAGGGCGTGCGCGTCCTGTTGGTCGAGGACAATCCGGTCGGCGCCCTTCTGGCGAGGACGCTGCTGCGGCGCGAGGGTTGCGTGGTCCAGACCGCCGCCGACGGCCAGGAGGCGCTGGACGCCCTGAAGGCGGCGCGCTTCGACCTGGTTTTCATGGACATGCGGATGCCGCGCCTGGACGGGCCGAGCGCGGCGCGCGCGCTGCGGGCGCGCGGGGACCAGACGCCGATCATCGCCCTGACCGCCAACGCCTTCGCGGAGGACCGCGCGGCCTGTCTCGAGGCCGGGATGGACGATCACCTGGCCAAGCCGCTGGAGGCGGACGCCCTGCGCGTCGCCTTGGCGCGCTGGACGAACGCCGCCAACCGCGCCAAGGTCGCGGTGTCCTAACCGCCAGTAGTCCGTCGTCCGTAACGCCCGGCGGCGCCTCCGCCGGAGCCATGCATGACTGATTCCAAGACGCCCGCTTCCGAGGTCGCGGCGTTGCAGCCGTCTCCTAAGGGACTGGGCGTGCTCAAGGCGGCGTTTCGCGAACGGCGCACCCTGGCCATGCTGCTGCTCGGCTTCTCGGCGGGCCTGCCCTTCGCCATGCTGTTCGGCACGCTGAACGCGTGGTTGTCAGATGCGGGCGTGTCGGTGGCGACGATCGGCGTGCTGTCCTGGGTTGGACTGTTCGGCGCATTCAAGTTTCTGTGGTCGCCTGCGGTCGGGCTGACACCGCCTGTTGTCGGCCGGATGGGCCGGCGTCGGTCATGGCTGATCTTGTGCCAGATCGTGCTGGCGGGCGCGCTTCTGGCCATCGCCCTGTCGCATCCGGGCACGGGGGCGATCGTGGTGTTGGCGGGCGCCGCCGCCCTGGGCGCCTTCGCTTCGGCGACGCAGGACATCGTCATCGACACCTGGCGCATCGAGGTGGCTGACGAGAGGACGCCGGTAGATCTGTTGTCGACCGTCTATCAACTAGGCTTCCGCACGGCGGCCCTCGTCGGTGGGGCGGGCGCCCTCGTGCTGGCTGATCAGCTGGGTTGGTCGGCGACCTTCGTCATCGGCGCCGGGCTGATGGGGCTGGGCGTTCTGGGCACGCTGATCGCGCCCGAACCCAAGGCCGCGCCGCGCGCCGCCATCGCACGCGAACGCATCGGGTCACCGCGCCTGCGGATGACCGCCTTGGCCGTCACCCTGGCTGCCTGGGCCTGGGCCGCCTTCATGCTGGTGCGCTTCATGGTCACGGCTTTGACCGTCAAGCCCGCGCCCAGCGCCGGAGAGTTCACCGCCGTCTGGGGGCCGTGGATCGTCGGCATGGCGGTGATCCTGCCCGCCGTCCTTGCGGGGATCATCGTTTGGCGGGGCGGCAAGGCGGCTCCCTCATCGTCGACATCTTCGGGGGCCAGGGAGACGGGTTTCGCTGATACCCTCTACGACGCCATCCTGGCGCCTCTGGTCGAACTGATGGGCCGTTTGGGCTGGGGTGCGGTGATCGTGCTGGGGCTGATCCTGACCTATCGCATTACCGACGGCGTCTGGGGTCCGTTCGCCTTCCCCTTCTACATGGGGGACACAGGCGGGGCGCTGGGCCACTCCAAGACCGAGATCGCTCTGGCGTCCAAGACCTTCGGCGTGGTGATGACTATCATCGGCATCGCCCTGGGCGGATGGGCATTGCTGGTCATCGGCCGGATGGCCAGTCTTCTACTGGGCGCGGCCCTGTCTGCCGCGACCAATCTGTTGATGATGGACCTGGCGCTCGGCGCGCCGGTGATCGGCGGCTTCATGAGCGCGACCGGCCTGTACAAGCTGTTCGGCGCCTTCGGGGTGAGCGAACCTCTGGCGCGACTGATGCTGGCGATCGCGGGCGAGAACATCGCCGGCGGCTTCGCGGGCGCGGCCTTCGTGGCCTATCTGTCGGCGCTGTCGAACAAGATGTTCGGTGCGGTGCAGTTCGCCGTCTTCACCTCCCTAGCGCTGCTGATCGGCACCTTGGGGCGTGGCGCCTTGGGCGAACTGATTGAGCGTCAGGGCTATGCGGCCATGTTCGTCATCGCCGCCTGGCTCGGCGTGGTGGCGGTGGTCTTCTGCGCGATGGAATGGGTGCGTCAGGTGATGGAGCGCCGGCGTCTCGGGCTCGAGGTCTAGAGGCCGAAACGCAAAGAGGCGGCCCGAAGGCCGCCTCTCGACGTTGTTGCGATGGGCAGGCGGTCAGTCCTCGACCTCGACCCCTTCGGCGTAGGCGGCGAAGGTGGCCGCCGTCATGATCTCGCTGACCGAGGCGCCCAGGGGCACGATCTGGACCGACTTCTCCAGACCCACCAGCAGCGGGCCGATCACGGTGGCGCCGCCCAGAGCCTGGACCAGTCGGGTCGAGATGGCTGCGGAGTGGATGGCCGGCATGACCAGGACGTTGGCGTCGCCGGTCAGGCGCATGAAGGGGTAGTTGGCGCGGGCGTCGGAGTTGAGCGCCAGGGCCGGCGGCATCTCGCCTTCATATTCGAAATCGAGATCCATGCCGTCGAGGATGCGGATGGCTTCGCGCACCTTCTCGCCGCGGTTGCCCGGCGGATCGCCGAAGGTCGAATAGCTGAGGAAGGCGACGCGCGGCTTGCGGCCCAGGGTCTTGACCGTGGCGGCGGCCTTGACCGCGATCTCGGCCAGTTCGGCCGCGTCGGGCAGTTCGTGGATCGAGGTGTCGGCCACGAACAGGGTGCGCCCCTTGGCCAGCAGGATCGACAGGCCGATCATGCGGTCCGTGACGTCGAGGACGCGGCGGACTTCCTTCAGCGCCATGTTGAAGTTGCGGGTCACGCCGGTGACCATGCAGTCCGCCTCGCCGCGCGCGACCATGGCGGCGGCGAAATAGTTGCGGTCCTGATTGATCATGCGCTGGACGTCGCGACGCAGATAGCCGCGACGCTGCAGGCGGGCGTAGAGCCAGTCGACGTATTCGGCGTTTCGGTCCGATACGCGGGCGTTCATGATCTGGATTCCCAGCTCATCGAAGCTCAGGCCGGCCTCGGCGGCGTTCTGGCGGATCAGCTCCTCGCGGCCGACCAGGATGGGCGTGCCGAGATCGGCCTGCTTGAAGGCCCAGGCGGCGCGGATGACCGACTGCTCCTCGCCCTCGGCGAAGACGACGCGCTGTTTCGGACCCGAGCGCACGCTGGCCTGGATCTTCTGCATCAGGGCGGCCGACGGATCGACCCGCTGGCGCAGGCTGATGCGATAGGCGTCCATGTCCTCGATCGGCTTGCGCGCCACGCCGGTCTCCATCGCCGTCTGGGCGATGAAGGGCGGGATGTACCAGATCAGGCGCGGGTCGAACGGGGTCGGAATGATGTATTCCGGGCCGAACTTCAGCTTGCGGCCGCGATAGGCGGCGGCGACCTCGTCCGGCACGTCCTCGCGGGCCAGCGCCGCCAGGGCGTGGGCGCAGGCGATCTTCATCTCGTGGTTGATCTGGCGCGCGCGCACGTCCAGCGCGCCCCGGAACAGATAGGGGAAGGCCAGGACGTTGTTGATCTGGTTCACATAGTCCGAGCGGCCCGTCGCCATGATGGCGTCCGAACGGACCGACTTGACGTCTTCCGGGGTGATTTCCGGGTCGGGGTTGGCCATGGCGAAGATGATCGGATTGGGCGCCATGGAGGCGACCATTTCCTTGGTGATCGCGCCCTTGGCCGACAGGCCCAGCACGACGTCGGCGCCGACCATGGCCTCGGCGAGGGTGCGCAGAGGCGTGTCGGTGGCGTGCGCGGCCTGCCATTGGGAGACGTTGTCGCGGCCCTTGTAAATGACGCCCTGGCGATCGCAGATGACCGTGTTCTCGGCCTTGACGCCGGCGGCCTTCATCAGGGCGATGGACGACAGGCCCGCCGCCCCGGCGCCCGACAGGACGACCTTGAGGTCTTCCAGCTTCTTGCCGACGATGTGGGCCGCGTTGATCAGGCCGGCGGTCGAGATGATGGCCGTGCCATGCTGGTCGTCATGGAAGACGGGAATGTCCAGCAGGTCCTGCAGCTGGGCTTCGATCTCGAAGCACTCAGGGGACTTGATGTCCTCCAGGTTGATGCCGCCCCAGGTGTCGCCGATGTTCTTGACCACGGTGACGAACTCGTCCGGGTCGATGGTCTTCACCTCGACGTCGAAGCTGTCGACGTCGGCGAAGCGCTTGAACAGGACCGACTTGCCTTCCATCACCGGCTTGGAGGCCATGTGGCCCAGGTGACCCAGGCCCAGGATGGCGGTGCCGTTCGAGATGACGGCGACCATATTCCCCTTGGAGGTGTAGTCGTAGGCCTTGTCCGGGTCCTCCGCGATGGCCAGGACCGGCACTGCCACGCCCGGCGAATAGGCCAGCGACAGGTCGCGCTGGGTCGCCATCGGCTTGGTCGGGGCCATGGAGATCTTGCCCGGCGTCGGATCGCTGTGGAACTCCAGAGCGTCGTCGTCGGAGAAGGTCTGTTTGTCGGTCAATTCGGGCATTTCGATCTCGGGAAGAGGCAGGCGCATTTCGTTCCTAGATCGTGGGACCTTCGCCGACAACCGCTGACGCCGGGTCAAGGGCGATTGCGTGGTTTCTCCGTCACGCCGCAGGCAGGAAACCGGTTCCTTCGATCTCGACAGGACCCGTCATGAAGACGTGGTTCGACGCTTCGTCCCAGTTGATGGTCAGTTCGCCGCAGTCGACGATCACCGTCGCCCGGCGATCGGTCAGTCCGCGCCGCGCGGAGGCCACCAGGGCGGCGCAGGCGCCGGTGCCGCACGCTAGGGTCAGGCCCGCCCCGCGCTCCCACACCCGCAACCGGATGCGGTCGCGATCCAGGACGTCGGCGAAGCCGACGTTGACCCCCTCGGGGAACAGAGGGTGGCGTTCGACCAGGGAGCCGGAGCCGCGCACGAAGGCGTCGTCCTGCTGGTCGGTGAAGAAGACGACGTGGGGGTTGCCCATCGACACCGCACCCGGCGTATGCAGCACGGGCGCGTCGATCGGTCCGACCTGAAGCTCGATCCCGCGCGTGTCCATCTCTTCGGCCAGCGGCACTTCGGACCAGTCGAGACGCGGCGCCCCCATATCGACCGTTACTTCGTGGATGGCCGCGGTCGTCGACCCTTCGGGATCTCCCGACCCGGCGCGGCCTGGAACAGAGGATGAGGCGCGGCGCGCGGTGGTGGGGCCGCCCAGGGTGTCGATGACCACCTCTTCTTTGTCGGTCGCCTCCAGCATCAGCCAGCCGACGCAGCGCAGGGCGTTGCCGCAGGTCTCGACCATGGAGCCGTCGGCGTTCCATACCCGCATGAAGGCGTCGGCCGTCTCGGACGGCTCGATGCCGATCAACTGGTCGAATCCGCCCAGGCCCGCCGCCGGATCGGCCAGGGCGCGCACCTGGTCCGCGGTCGGGTGAAAGGGCTCTTCGAAGGCCTGGACGACGATGAAGGCGTTTCCGGCGCCGTTCATGCGGATGTAGGGTCGGGCGGGTTGGCTCATGACGCCCTTCATATAGGATTTTTCGCCGGTTCATGTATCGCTGACGACGATGACGTCTGATCATAGCGAAACCGCCAAATCCGACGGGCTGCGGCTGAGGGCGCGCCTGCGCTACCTCTATCACGGCGCCCAGCCGGCGGCGGTGAAGTTCCGCCTGATGGTGATCATCGTCGACCTGATCATCATCGGCTTCTTCCTGGCCGCGCCGATCCTGAAGGAGGCGGGCTGGGTCTTCTATGTCGCCGACTACTTCATCGCCGCCATTCTGGGCCTGGACCTGGCGGCGCGGGCCTATGCCTATTCCGACGTCCGCGACTGGCTGAAGAAACCCATCGTCTGGGTCGACCTGTTCGTGCTGGCGACCCTGCTGTTCCCGGCCTGGCTGGCGAATTTCGGCTTCCTGCGGCTGCTGCGGTTCTGGAGCCTGCTGAACAGCGACCTGTTCTGGCGCACCATCGGCCGCCGGTTCGACGACACCCGCGTCGAGGAGATCACCCGCGCCCTGGCCGCCCTGGTCACCTTCGTCTTTGTGACGACCGGCTTCGTCTACGCCTATTTCCGGGGCAAGGCCGAGCACATCAACGGCTATCTGGACGCCCTGTACTTCACCGTCGCCACCCTGACGACGACGGGCTTCGGGGACATCACCCTGCCGGGCAACTGGGGGCGGGTCATCTCCATCGTCGTCATGCTGGTGGGCATCACCCTTTTCATTCGTCTGGCTCAGACGCTGATCCGGCCGCACAAGGTCAAATTCCCCTGCCCCACCTGCGGGCTGCAGAAGCACGATCCCGACGCCGTGCACTGCAAGGCCTGCGGCCAGATCCTGTGCATCCCGGACGACGGCGATTGAGCCGCAGCCTGCGGCGAAAGATTACAAGTCCGTAAGATTACAGGCGCTTGCCCCTCGCCGCCGCCCTCGCCAAGGTGCCGCGCGAAACATTCGTCCGTTGGGGGACATCCATGACCATCCGCTCGTTGGCGTCCGTCGCCGCCCTTCTTCTCGCCGCCGGAGCCGCACCCGTCGCCATGGCCCAGACCACCGTTTCCACAAGCGCCGCCTCGACGGCTTCGGGCTTCGCGACCAGCGATGCGACCGACCCCTATCTGTGGCTGGAGGAGGTCGAGGGCGACCGCGCCATGGAATGGGTCAAGACGCACAACGAGACCTCCCTGGGAACGCTGCAGGGCGACCCACGCTATGAGACCCTGCACCAGCAGGCGCTGGACCTGGTGCAGTCGCGCGACCGCATCCCCTCGCCCGGTTTCACTCACGACGGCCACGTCGACAACTTCTGGCAGGACGCCGACCATGTGCGCGGCATCTGGCGGCGCACGACGCTGGCGTCCTATCGCACCGATGCGCCGCAGTGGGAGACGATCCTGGACATCGACGCCCTGTCGGCGGCCGAGGGCGCCAACTGGGTCTACAAGGGCGCGACCTGCCTGGCGCCGGAGGAGCGCTACTGCCTGATCTCCCTGTCGAACGGCGGCAAGGATGCGGTGACGATCCGCGAGTTCGACAGCGTCACGAAAACCTTCGTCGAAGGCGGGGTTTCGCTGCCGGAATCCAAGGGCGGCGCCAGCTGGATCGACAAGGATACGCTGCTGATCTCGCGCGACTTCGGCGAGGGCTCGCTGACGGACTCGGGCTATCCGCGCACCGTGCGTCTGATGAAGCGCGGCCAGAGCGTCGATCAGGCGGTCGAGGTCTTCGCCGGTCAGCAGACCGACGTCTCGGTTTCGGGCTACACCCTGCGCGACGCCGACGGCGCGGTTCAGGCGGTGCTGCTGAACCGGGGGATCAACTTCTATGAGAGCGAGACGTGGCGCCTGAACGCCGACGGTTCGACGACGAAGCTGGAGCTGCCGCTCAAGTCCAACATCAACGCCCTGGTCGCCGGCCAGCTGGTGGTGACGACGGATCAGGACTGGACTGCGCCCTCGGGTCAGGAATTCAGGACCGGCGACGTCATCGCCTGGAACCTGCAGGCCTGGCTGGCCGATCCGAAGACCTCGGCCCAACTGGTGATCCGCCCCGGCGAGCGCGAGGCGATCGAGGGGCTCAACGCCACCCGCAACAAGCTGGTCGTGGCCCTTTACGAGAACGTGCGCGGCTCGGTCTATGTCTATGACCCGGCCGACTGGAGCCGCACGCGCCTGGACCTGCCGCAGAACGTTTCGGTCGGCGTCGGTTCGGCGTCGGAACAGGACGACAAGGTCTTCGTCAGCGTCACCGGCTATCTGAACCCGTCCAGCCTCTATCTGGCCGATGCGGCGACCGGCGCTGTCGCCCTGACCAAGGCTCTGCCGGACAAGTTCGACGCCAGCGGAATGCGCGTCGATCAGTTCGAGGCCCGCAGCGCCGATGGGACGATGATCCCCTATTTCGTGGTCCACAAGGACGCGATGGCGATGGACGGCTCGAACCCGACGCTGCTGTATGGCTATGGCGGCTTCCAGTCGTCCCTGCTGCCCGGCTATTCGCCGACGGTCGGCAAGCTGTGGCTGGAGCGCGGCGGAGTCTACGTCATCGCCAATACGCGCGGCGGCGGCGAGTTCGGTCCCAAGTGGCACCAGGCGGCCCAGCAGGAAAACCGCCAGCGCGCCCATGAAGACTTTCAGGCCGTGGCCCAGGACCTGATCACGCGTGGGATCACCAGCCAGCCGCACCTCGGGATCATGGGCGGCTCGCAGGGCGGACTGTTCATGGGAGCCATGCTGACCCAGCGCCCCGACCTGATCAATGCGGCGGTCATTCAGGTGCCCCTGTTCGATATGCTGCGCTTCCACAAGCTGCTGGCGGGCGCGTCATGGATGGGTGAGTACGGCGACCCGGACATTCCCGAACAGCGCGCCTGGATCGAGCAGTATTCCCCCTATCAGCGGCTGGCGGCGGGTCAGCCTTATCCGGAAGTCTTCATCCACACCTCGACCAAGGATGACCGCGTCCACCCCGGTCATGCGCGAAAGGCGACGGCGCGACTGGAAGAACTGGGCTATCCCGTGCTCTTCTATGAAAACACCGACGGCGGCCACGCGGCCGGCGCCAATCTGCGTGAGACGGCCCGCCGTATCGCGCTGGAATACACCTATCTGACCCGCAGGCTGATGGATCAGCCGGCGCAGCAGTAGTCTGTGTGATCCGGTCCTCCTCCGTGAGCTTCGGCGAGCGGGGGAGGGGGACCACGAAGTGGTGGAGGGGCCGCCCCCGAAACGCCGAAGCTGGTCCCGCCCCCTCCACCGCCTGACGGCGTTCCCCCTCCCCCGCTGCGCAGGGGAGGATTTCGAAAGCGGAGTTTTCTTCGATGAAGTCCCTCTTCCTGTCCGCCGCCCTGCCTGCCCTTCTTCTCGGGGCTTGCGCCAGTCCGATTGACGCTTCGGAATTCCACGGACCTCACGCGCATTATGAGATGCTTGGCTCGCCTGTGATCGTGCCGGGCGCGCCGCATTTCCCGCGCGACCTGTCGCCCGAGGGGGTCAAGGCCGCCGACGACCATTTGGCGCTGGAAGAGGTGGACGGCGCCGAGGCCCGGGCCTTTGTCGCCGCCTCCAATGAAAAGGCCCTGACCGCCCTGACCGGCGACCGCCGCTATGAGCCGTTCCGCCAGCAGGCCGAGGCCATACTGACGGCGACCGACCGCATCCCCGGCGTCAGCTTCCTGGGCGAGGGTCTGGGCAATTTCTGGCAGGACGCGGCCAATCCCAAGGGCGTCTGGCGCCGCACGACGCTGGCTTCCTACCGCACGGCCCAGCCGCAGTGGGAGACTCTGCTGGACATTGACGCTCTGGCGAAAGCGGAAGGCAAGGACTGGGTGTTCAAGGGCGCCAACTGCCTGGCGCCGGACGAGACGCGCTGCCTGATCAACCTGTCCAACGGCGGCATGGACGCCGTGACGGTGCGCGAGTTCGACCTGACCACCAAGACCTTCGTGGACGGCGGCTTCGTCATTCCCGAGGGCAAGCACCGCATCTCCTGGCTGGACCGCGACACCCTGCTGATCGCCACCGACTTCGGTCCCGGCAGCCTGACGGAGTCGGGCTATCCCTACATCGTCAAGTCCCTGACGCGCGGCCATCCGCTGGAGCACGCGACCGAGGTCTATCGCGGCCAGCAGGGCGACGGCGGCTACGGCGTCTCGCCCATGGTCTTCCGCGACAAGGCGGGCGCGGTCGAGGCCGTGCTATTCAGCCGCCCGCTGGACACCTTCCGCTCGGAAATCTGGGCCCTGGGAGCCGACGGCAAGCCGTACAGGTTGAACCTGCCCGAGCGCGTGGGCGTCCAGGGCGTCCTGGGCGGGAAACTGGTCTTCTCGCCGGAACAGGCCTGGAGCTTCGACGGTCAGGACTACGCCGCCGGTTCGTTGGTCGCCCTGCCGCTGGGCGTGCTGGGCGACGTGCGCCAGAGCATCCGCATCGACGCGAAGTCCGCGACCATCTTCGCGCCCGGCCCGCGTCAGTCGCTACAAAACGTCCGCGTGTTCGAAGACAGCATCGTCGCCGTGATCGCCGATAACGTCGTCGGCACGCTGCAGCGCTTCGCCCCGACCGCCGAGGGCTGGACTGCGACCGAACTCGCGGTGCCGGCCAACAGCGCCGTGGGTCTGGGCGACAGCTCCAAGGCCAAGGGTCAGGTCTTCGTTTCGACCCAGGGCTTCCTGACCCCGCCGACCCTCAGCCTGGCGGACGTCTCGACCGCCGCCCTGACCGAGCTGAAATCGGCCCCGGCCAAGTTCGACGCCTCGACCCATGTGGTCGAGCAGTTCGAGGCGACCTCGACCGACGGGACCAAGATCCCCTACTTCGTCACCCGGCCGAAGAACCTGGCGATGGACGGGACCGGCCCGACCATCCTGTTCGGCTACGGCGGCTTCCAGGCCAGCTTCCCGCCCGCCTACAAGCCCGAGATGGGCAAGCTGTGGCTCGAGAACGGCGGCGCCTTCGTCCAGGCCAACATCCGCGGCGGCGGCGAATTCGGTCCGCAGTGGCACCAGGCGGCCCTGCGCGAGAACCGCCAGCGCGCCTTCGACGACTTCGCCGCCGTGGCCCGTGATCTGGAGCAGCGCCGCATCACCAGCCCGCGCCATCTGGGCATCTACGGCCGCTCGAATGGCGGGGTGCTGACCTCGGTGTCCATCACCCAGCACCCGGAACTGTTCAACGCGGCGGTCATCGAGAGCCCCCTGATCGACATGCTGCGTTATCAGGAGCTGCCGGCGGGCGCATCGTGGATGGGCGAATACGGCGATCCGCGCATTCCGGGCGACGCCGAATTCATCGCCCGCTACTCGGCCTATCAGCAGTTGAGGCCCGAGGTGAAATACCCGCGCGTCTACATCACGACGAACACGCGCGACGACCGGGTCCACCCCGGCCACGCCCGCAAGTTCGCGGCGCGTCTGGGCGACCAGGGCCACGACCACCTCTATTTCGAGGACACGGCGGGCGGTCATTCCAATGACGCCGATCCGGTCGCCAACGCCCGCCGCTGGGCCCGCCACTACGTCTACCTCAGCCAGCAGTTGATGGACTGAAGCAGCGCTCGTCGCGCCCGACGCGCCGCTCACGCATTTATGAGCGGCGTTATCGGGTCGAAGGGATAGGATCGCCGCCATGATGGCACGGGGCCTGTTCAGGTACGGGATGACGGCGGCGGCCGCAGGCTTGGGCTTGCTGGCCGCCGCCGCCGCGCCGTCGCGCGAGCGCGACGCTCCGGTCCAGCCGGTCGTGGTCGAACTGTTCACCGCCCAGGGCTGCGCCGGCTGTCCCGACGCCAACCGCACGGTCGAGACGGTGGCCGAGAATCCGGGCGTGATCGTCCTGACCTACGGCGTCGACTACTGGGACTATCTGGGCTGGTCCGACACCTTCGCCCGGCCCGAGTTCGCCGAGCGCCAGCGCGCCTATCGCCAGGCGTTGAAGCTGCGGAACGTCTCGACGCCTCAGGTAGTGATCGACGGGCGGCGTCATGTCTCCGGCGCCCGTCCGCCCGAGTTGAAGGCCGCTGTCGAGGCCGAGGCGCGTGACCGGGGCTGGCCGCCCGAGATCGAATTCCGCGAGACGGGCGATCGCGTCGGCGTGGGTTCGGGGCGTCCGCCGGAAGGCGGCGCCGAGGTCGTCGCCGTCGTCTATCAACCGGGGCAGCAGACGGTCGAGGTCAAGGGCGGCGACAATCGCGGCCGGGCCGTGACCCACGTCAATGTGGTGCGCGAGGTGCGCCGTCTGGGCGACTGGAACGGGCGACCGGTGCTGTTCCTCCTGCCTCAGGACACGGGGATCGATGAAGGGGTGGTGGTGCTGCTTCAGGCCAAGGACGACCGTCGCATCCTGTCGTCCGCAGCTCGCCCGGAACCGGGGCGCGATTGAACCGCTGACGGAAAAGGTCTAAAGGCCCGCCGCTCTTGATGGGCGCGCGCCTCCTCGCGCGACCCGGAGAAAACATTGCATGGTCGGGGACACGCCCCGCGGCGACGCCGCGCCAACCGCCAACGCCTCCTCTCCCGCGAACGCCCAGATTCCGCCTGACGGCGGGTCCCGGGGTCAGGGCGGGAAGGCCGGCCGTCGCGCCCTGATCCTGGGCGCCATCGGCGTGGTGTTCGGCGACATCGGCACCAGCCCCATCTACGCCCTGCGCGAGGCCATCGGCCACGCCCAGAAGGGCGTCGAGGGCGACCTGGCCGTTATCGGCGTGGTGTCGCTGGCCTTCTGGGCGCTGATGGTGGTGGTGACGTTCAAATACGTCATGTTCCTGATGCGGGCCGACAACAAGGGCGAAGGCGGCACCCTGTCGCTGATGGCCCTGGCCCAGCACGCCATCGGGCGACGCAGCGCCTGGCTGTTCATCCTGGGCGTCTGCGGCGCGGCCCTGTTCTACAGCGACGGCGTCATCACCCCGGCCATTTCCGTGCTGTCGGCCATCGAGGGCCTGCAGGAGGCGCCGGGCCTGAACGGACGCCTCGACCCCTTCATCGTGCCCCTGGCGGCGGGCATTCTCATCGCCCTGTTCCTGGTGCAGTCGCGCGGTACGGCCGGATTGGCCAGGTTCTTCGGCCCCATCACCCTGGTCTGGTTCCTGTCTCTGGGCCTGATGGGGGTGGCGCACATCTTCGACGACCTGTCGATCCTGAAGGCCCTGTCGCCTTATTACGGGATCAAGCTGCTGATCGCCGACGGCTTCCTGGGCTTCGTCATCCTGGGCAGCGTCTTCCTGGCCGTCACCGGCGCCGAGGCGCTGTATGCGGACATGGGCCATTTCGGCAAGTCGCCGATCCGCCAGGGCTGGTTGTTCATCGTCCTGCCCTGTCTGACCCTGAACTACCTGGGTCAGGGCGCCTTCCTGCTGTCGCACCCCGGCGCGGCTGACAACCCGTTCTGGAACATGGTGCCGCAACTGGTCTATTGGCCCATGCTGATTCTGGCCACGGCGGCCACGGTGATCGCCAGCCAGGCGGTCATCACAGGGGCCTTCTCGGTGACGCAGCAGGCGGTCCAGCTCGGCCTCCTGCCGCGACTGGACATCCGCAACACCTCCGAGACCCAGGCGGGTCAGATCTATGTGCCTGCGATCAACAGCCTGCTGATGGTCGGGGTGCTGTTCGTCCTGGTGACCTTCCAGTCCTCGCACAATCTGACGGCGGCCTATGGGGTGGCGGTGACCGGCACCATGATGGTCAACACCCTGATGTCCTTCACCGTGGTGCGGCACAAGTGGAAGTGGCCGATGTGGGCCGTGCTGCTGACGCTGGTGCCGTTCGGCTTCATCGATGCGGTCTTCCTGACCTCGAACCTGCTGAAGATTCCCGCCGGGGCGTGGATGCCGCTGGTGCTGGGCGGCGGTCTGGTCATGCTGATGTGGACCTGGGTGCGCGGCACGCAGATCCTGACCGACAAGACGCGCAAGGACAGCTTGCCGCTGACCGATCTGATCGAGATGCTGCGCGCCCGTCCGCCGCACCGGGCGCCGGGCACGGCCATCTTCCTGACCTCGGACGCCGATGTCGCGCCGGTGGCCCTGATGCACAACCTCAAGCACAACAAGGTGCTGCACGAGAAGAACATCATCCTGACGGTGCACACGTCCGACCGGCCGCGCGTGCCGGATCTCCAGCGGGTGGCGGTCGAGCCGATCAGCGATGATTTCAAGCGCCTGACCCTGACCTTCGGCTATATGGAGACGCCGAACGTGCCGCGCGCGCTCGGCCTGTGCCGCAAGCAGGGGCTGAAGTTCGACATCATGTCGACCAGCTTCTTCCTGGGCCGCCGTTCCGTCGTTCCCACCGCCCGCCAGGGCATGCCTCTTTGGCAGGACAAGCTGTTTATCTTCCTGATGCGTAACGCCGCCAACCCGACCGACTTCTTCCGCATTCCGCCCGGCCGCGTGGTCGAACTCGGCACCCAGGTGTCGGTGTGAGCGGGGGGACGCCCAAGGGCAAAAGCTCCGCCGCGCGCGGCCGCCGCATCGCCGAGAAGGCGCGCGGCCCGCGTCGCGAACCGGCGCCGCGCCCGGCCGCAGACGACCCCCACGCCGACATCGGCGTCGAGGCGCGCCTGGTCGCCGGCCTGCTGCTGAACGCGGCGCTGGAGAAGCGCACCGGTCTGGACGAGGCCCTGTCCCAATCGCCAGCGCGCGACCTGCCGCCTCAAGATCGCGCCTTCGCTCGCGCTGTGGCCATGGCGGCCCTGCGCCGTCTGGGCGAGATCGACCAAATCCTCGAGCGCCGCCTGCAGAAGGCGCCGCCGCTGGCCGTCATGACCATCCTGCGCATCGCACTGGCCCAGACCCTGGTGCTGGAGACGCCCGCCTTCGCCGCGGTGTCGACAGCGGTGAAGCTGGCCGAGCGCGATCCAAAGACGCGCCCCTACAAGAATCTGGTCAACGCCGTGCTGCGCGGCGTCGGCCGCGACGGTCCGGGCCTGACGACGGCGGAAGCCAATCTGCCCGACTGGCTGGCCCAGCGCTGGAAGGCCACCTATGGCGAGGCGGCCCTGATCGGCCTGGCCCTGGCCACGCGCGAGGAGCCCGCCACCGACCTGACGGCCAAGCCCGGCGTGGACCCGGCCGAACTGGCGGCGTCGGTCGAGGGGGAGGCCCTGCCCGGCGGCACGGTCCGCACCGGCAAGCGGGGCGACGTCGCATCCTGGCCCGGCTTCGAGGCGGGCGACTGGTGGGTGCAGGACGCAGCGGCCGCCGTCCCGGCGCGCCTGCTGGCGGTCAAGGCGGGCGAGACGGCGCTGGACCTGTGCGCCGCGCCGGGCGGCAAAACGCTGCAACTGGCCGCCGCCGGAGCCGAGGTGACAGCGCTGGACCGTTCCGAGGCGCGCCTTAAGCGCCTGCGCCAGAATTTCGAGCGCATGAACCTCAAGGCCGAGGTCGTCGCCGTCCCGGCCGAGGACTGGGAAGACGACCGCGCCTTCGACGCCGTTCTGCTGGACGCGCCGTGCACGGCCACCGGCACCTATCGCCGCAACCCGGAAGTCCTGCGCGCCACCCGTCCCGCCGATGTCGCCAAGCTGGCCGACGTGCAGCACCGCCTGCTGGACGCCGCCGCCGGGAAGGTGAAGCCGGGCGGCCGTCTGGTCTATTGCGTCTGCTCGCTGGAGCGCGAAGAGGGCGAGACGCAGGTGATCGCCTTCCTGCGCCGCAATCCGGCCTTCCGCACCGTCGCCGCCGTTCCCGCCGAGGTCGGCGCGCCTGACGAGGCGCTGACCCCCGAAGGCTGGCTGCGCATCCTGCCGTCGCAATGGGCGGAAAAGGGCGGTCTGGACGGCTTCTTCGCGGCGAAGCTGGAACGGATCGCCTAGCTGAGCTGAAGGCCGAACCAGCCGTCGCGGTCCGAGACCGTCATCGGCAGGCCGAACAGGTCGGTCAGGGCGGCGTCGGTCAGCATGTCGGCCTTGGCGCCGTCGCGGGCGACGCGGCCGTCCTTCATCATGATGACGCGGTCGATCTCGGGCAGGATTTCCTCGATGTGATGGGTCACCAGGATCAGGGTGGCGCCGCCCTGCGCCAGCGGACGAAGGCTGTCCAGAAACAGGCGGCGCGTCGCCGGGTCCAGCCCGCCGCACGGTTCGTCCAGCAGGACGGCGTCGGGCCGGTGGGCCAGGGCGCGGGCGATCAGCACACGCCGCGCCTCGCCGGACGACAGGGTGGCCATGGAGCGGCCGATCAGATGCTCGACCCCCATGCGGTGCAGGGCCTCGGCGGCGGCGTCGCGCATGGCCGGCGTGATCGTTTCGCGCCGCCAGACCCCGCGCGAGGCGAAGAAGCCTGAGACGACCGCGTCCATCACCTCCAGCGCATCCTCGCCGGTCAGGTCCGCCTGGGCGGCGGGCGAGACGAAGCCGAGGCGGCGGCGCAGGGAAAAGATGTCCCAGGGGCTCTGGCCGAACACCTCGACCCGCGCGCCATGCACCGGATAGAGCTGGTGCAGGATCAACTTGACCAGCGTCGACTTGCCCGAGCCGTTGCGGCCCAGAATGGCCGTGTGTTCGCCCGCCGCGAGGGTCAGGCTGACGTCGTCCAGAATGCGGCGCTCGGCGCGCACGACGCTGGCGTTCTCGATGTGCAGCAGCGGCGGGATGGAGGTCTCGGCCGCTTCAGTCATCGTCATCTTCGATGGCGTGAATCTGGTCGTCGTCCAGGCCGAGGTGGTGGCCGATCTCGTGGATCAGGACGTGGGCGATGATCTCGGCCAGGCCGACGTCGCCGCGCTCACACCATTCGTCGAGGATCGGACGGCGATAGAGGAAGACGCGCGACGGCTCCGGCGCCGGACCCATGGCGTCACGTTCGCCGATGTGGACGCCTGAATAGAGGCCGGTCAGTTCGAACGGGTCCTCGATCTCCAGATCGCGCAGGGTCTCCTCGTCGGCGAAGTCGTCGATGCGGATGACGACCTCCCCGGCCGCCTGGCGAAACAGGTCGGGCAATCCGGCGAAGGCCTCCTCGGCCAGGCGGGCGAAATCGTCGAGCGAGGGGGCGAGTTGGTCGGTCCAGGGCGTGGTCATGGCAAGGGATATCGCCCGCGTCGGGGCCGGTCGCAATCAGGGACGGAGCCGCGCGTGCATGGGCCGCATCGCAATTCGCCCAATCAGAGTATGGTAAACGCCGAATCGGCCTGTCCTGACGGGCGGCTGACGCTTGGATCGGAATTTCTGGGGAAGGCATGGCCGAGGCGGATCTCGCGGCCGACATCGCCTTTGCGGCCACGGCGGGGGCGGCGGGGCTGGCGCTGGCGGTCAGCGTCTGGGCCTGGCGCCTGCGCGCCCGGCTGGTCGCGCGCGAGATGGAGGTCGAGGAGAGCTTCGCCGGCGTCCAGGTCCAGGCGACCACGGGCGCCACGGCGTTGATGGCGTTCGACGACGTGCGCCTGGGCCTCGACCCGGACGGCGAGATCGAGAGCGTCTTCGGCGCTCCGGACATGCTGGCGGCCCTGGCGCCGGGCCGGGATGCGGCGGGGGCCGCCGACGCTGTCCTGTCGACCCTGAGGCAATCCCACACCGGCCGCATGGAGGCGCTCGTCAACGCGGGCGAGGCGTTCGAGACCCTGCTGGAGACCCCGGACGGCGCCTGGGCCGTCGAAGGGCGGGCGCACGGCGGCGGGACCTGGTTGCGGCTGTCGCGCCTGGGCGGACCGGACAAGGGCGGCGAGGCCGGCCCCGGCGCCCTGGCCGAGCAGTCCCCGGCTCCGACCTGGGTGGTGGACGGGGCGGGCCACCTGATCTGGGCCAACAGCGCCTGGCTGCTGGAGACGGGCGCCGAGACGCTGGACGAGGCGCGTAGCCGGACCCTCAGCTTCGATCGGGGCGCCGACGCCGTGGTGGCCGAGGCCCTGCGCCTGAACGCGCGTCAGGAAGGCTTCCGCTGGACCACGGCGGGCGGGCGGCGCCGGGCGTGGAAGATCCTGGCCGAGCCGCTGGCCGGCGGGCGCGGCGCCGTCATCGCCTTCGCCATCGAAATGACCGAGGCCGAGGAGACGCGCGACACCCTGCGTCGTCACGTCGAGGCGCATGACGAGACGCTGAACCATCTGGCCGACGCCGTGGCCATCTTCGGCCCGTCCAAGCGGCTGGCCTTCCACAACACCGCCTTCCAGTCGCTGTTCGGGGTCGATCCGGCCTGGCTGGACGAGCGCCCGACCCACGCCGAACTGCTGGACCGACTGCGTCAGAAGCGCCTGCTGCCCGAGGTCGTCGACTACGCCGCCTGGAAGGCCGAGGAGTTGGACTTCTACGGCGCCGCCCAGGCCTCGCCGGACGACAGCTGGTCCCTGCCCGACGGGCGGACGCTGCGGGTGGTGCGCCAGCCGCACCCGTTGGGCGGCATCCTGCTGATCTTCTCGGACATCACCGGCGAGCTGCAGCTTCGCAGCCGCTACAACGCCCAGATTCAGGTCCAGCGCGCGACGCTGGACAAGCTGAACGACGCCGTAGCCGTGTTCGGCTCGGACGGACGGTTGCGGCTGCACAACGAAGCCTTTGAGAGCTTCTGGGGCGTCCCCGGCGAGCGGCTGATGGAGGCGGGCGACTTCGACGCCGTGGCCGCTCTGTGCCGCCCGGTCCTGCCCGACGCCGCCCTGTGGCTGGGGCTGAAGGCGCGGGTGGCCGATCCCGATCCGGAAAGCCGCGTGGCCATTTCCGGCGAGGGTCGCACCGAGGACGGCCGCATCGCCGCCTGGCAGACCCGCCCCCTGCCCGACGGCGCCACCCTGGTCGCCTTCTTCGACGTGACGGCCCGCCGTGAACTGGAGCAGGCCCTGGCCGCCAAGGAGGCCGCCCTGGCCGAGAGTCAGGCCCTGAAGCGCGAGTTCGTCGGCAGCGTCTCCTATGAACTGCGCACGCCTCTGACGACCATCGTCGGCTATTCTGAGCTGCTGGAGGCGATGGGCGACCTGCCCGAACGCAGCCGCCAGCACGCGGGCGCCATCCGTGTGGCGGCCAGCCATCTGGCCCGCTCCATCGACGACGTGCTGGACATGGCCCAGATCGACGCAGGCGAGATGGAGCTGACCCTGGGCGACGTGCGGGTCTGCGACCTGCTGGACGAGGCGGCGGAAAAGATCAGGGCCAAGGTCGAGGGCCGCGGCGCGACGCTGCACCTGGCCTGCCCGACCGGGCTGAAGCCGATCCGCGCCGACGCCCGCCGCATCGCCCAGGCGGTCGATCACCTGCTGGAGAACGCCTGCCGCGCCGTGTCCGAAGGCGGCGCCGTCAGCCTGACCGCCGAGGCCGGGCCGGGCGAGGTCCGCATCCGCGTAGAGGACACCGGCCGGGGCATCCCCTATCACCTGCAGGCCCACGTCTTCGACCGCTTCGTGCGGCGCGAGCGCGGCGGGCCGGGCGTGGCCCTGGCCCTGGTCAAGGCGCTGGTCGAACTGCACGGCGGCTGGGCCGAGGTTCAGTCGGAGCCGGGCAAGGGCGCGGCCTTCATCCTGCACCTGCCGGTCGAGGCGACGGCGCCGACGGCTGCGCCGGAACTGCTGCTGGGCTGATCTTGGCCGTCCAGTCGTGCTAGAGGGCGTGTCCAAGCCTTCCAGGACGTCCTCATGGCCGACACGACCCGCCCCCTGCTCAAGACCGCCGTCATCTATGATTTCGACGGCACCCTGGCTCGGGGAAACATGCAGGAGGTCAGCTTCATCCCCTCGATCGGGATGACGCCGGCCCAGTTCTGGAACGAGACCGTCCGTCCACGGACCATCGCCTCGGACGGCGACGGCATCCTGATGTACATGCAGATGATGCTGCTGGCCGCGCGCGAACAGGGCGCCCCGGTGACGCGCCAGACGCTGCGCGATCACGGCCGCGACGTGGCTCTGTTCGAGGGCCTGCGCGACCGCTCCTGGTTCGACCGGATGAACGCCTTCGGCGCCCAGTTCGGGCTGGAGATCGAGCACTACATCATCTCGGCGGGCCTGACCGAGATGATCGAGGGCTGCCCCATCGCCGAGGCCTTCACCCACGTCTTCGCCTCGAAATACGCTTATGACGATGAGGACGTGGCGGTCTGGCCCGCCGTGGGCGTCAACTACACGACCAAGACCCAGTATCTGTTCCGCATCAACAAGGGGGTGCACAACCACTGGGAGGATGAGCGCATCAACCGCTTCATCCCGGACGAGGAGCGCCCCATCCCCTTCGACCGCATGATCTTCCTGGGCGACGGCGACACCGACGTGCCGACCATGAAGATGATGCACACCAAGGGCGGCTTCTCCATCGCCGTCTACGACCCCGACAGCACCCCGCGCGACCACGACAAGATCCACCGCCTGATCTCGGAGGACCGGGTCAACTTCGTCGCGGCGGGCGACTATCGTGAAGGCTCGCCCGTCGACTTGATCGTCAAGGGCCTGATCGGCCGCATCGCCGTCAACTACGGCCGGATGCCGGCGGACTGAGGCGTCGGTCGGTGTCCACGAGGTCGATGCTGACTTGACCCCTCGGCCGCGCGGCCAGAGACCCGACCGCGTCCAGCAACCGGGCGTCGATCATCTCAGTGCTGGCTTTCCGGCAGGCGCACGATCAGGCCGTCCAGGTCGTCGGTGACGCGGATCTGGCAGGACAGGCGGCTGTTCGGCTCGACGTTCTCGGCGAAGTCCAGCATGGACTCCTCCATGGCCGAGGCGCGGCCCGTCTCGGCGGCGAAGTTCTCGTCGACATAGACATGGCAGGTGGCGCAGGCGCAGGCGCCGCCGCAATCGGCGTCGATGCCCGGTACATTGTTGCGGATCGCGCCTTCCATGACGGACAGGCCTTTCTTGACCTCGACCGTGTGCTCGGTTCCGTCGTGTTCAATGTAGGTGATCTTGGGCATGGAAGCGGTCTTAACTCTGGATGCAGGCTTGGCAAGCCTTGCTACGCGACGGCCAAGGAAAACCCCCGGAACCAAGCGGTTCCGGGGGCCCTTCTTTTCGTCCTGATCGGTTGGATCAGGCGGCCGTCTTCTTGCGCGACGGCGAGACCATCAGCTTCTTGGTCTCGGCGATCGCCTTGGCCGGGTTCAGCCCCTTGGGGCAGACCTGGGCGCAGTTCATGATCGTGTGGCAGCGATACAGCTTGAAGGGGTCCTCGAGGTCGTCGAGACGCTTCTGGGTGGCGTCGTCGCGGCTGTCGGCGATCCAGCGATAGGACTGCAGCAGGGCGGCCGGGCCGAGGTATTCTTCCTGGTTCCACCAGTAGCTCGGGCATGAGGTCGAGCAGCAGGCGCACAGGATGCACTCGTACAGGCCGTCCAGCTTTTCGCGGTCTTCCGGTGACTGCAGGCGCTCCTTCTCCGGGTCCGGCAGGTCGGACTGGAGGTAGGGCTGGATGGAGTCGTACTGGGCGTAGAACAGCGACAGGTCCGTCACCAGGTCCTTGACCACCGGCTGGTGCGGCAGGGGGGCGATGGTGATGTTGTGCGACGAGCACTCGGCCCAGCCCTTGGTGCAGGCCAGGGCGTTGCGGCCGTCGATGTTCATCGAGCACGAGCCGCAGATGCCTTCGCGGCACGAGCGACGGAACGACAGGGTGGGGTCGATCTCGTTCTTGATGTGGAGCAGGGCGTCCAGAAGCATCGGGCCGTGATCGTCGGTCGAGACCTCATAGACGTCCCAGCGCGGATCGGCGTCCACTTCGGGGTCATAGCGATAGACCTTGTAGGTCTTGACGTTCTGCGCGCCGGCCGGGGCCTTGTGCACCTTGCCGGTGGTCGGCTTGGAGCCGCGCGGGAGGTTGAGCTGAACCATCTGCAATCCTCCTTAGTACACCCGAGCCCGGGGCTCGATGTAGGAGACCTCGTCGGTCATCGTGTATTTGTGCACCGGGCGGTAATCGATCTGGACGCCTTCGCCCGGACGCTTCCACGCCAGGGTGTGCTTCATCCAGTTCTCGTCGTCGCGGTCGGGGAAATCCTCGCGGGCGTGGGCGCCGCGCGATTCCGTGCGGTTGAGCGCGCCTTCGATAGTGACCAGGGCCTGCGAGATCAGGTTGTCGTATTCCAGCGTCTCGACCAGGTCGGTGTTCCAGATCAGGCCGCGATCCGTGGTCTTGATGTCGGCGCCGGCGGCCTCGATCGAGCGCAGCTTCTGCACGCCCTCTTCAAGGGTCTTGCCGGTGCGGAACACGGCGGCGTCAGCCTGCATGGCGCGCTGCATGTCCAGACGCAGGTGCGCCGTGGGCGTCGAACCCGAGGCGTTGCGGAAGCGGTCCAGGCGGGCGATGTGTTCGTCGGTCTGGGCCTTGGAAGCCGACGGGACGGCCGAGTTCTTGTCCACGACCTCGCCGCAGCGCAGGCCGACGGCGCGGCCGAACACCACCAGGTCGGTCAGGGAGTTGGAGCCCAGACGGTTGGCGCCGTGCACCGAGACGCAACCCGCCTCGCCCACGGCCATCAGGCCCGGCACCACGCTGTCGGGGTTGCCGTCGCGCAGGGTCAGGACCTCGCCGTGATAGTTCGTCGGGATGCCGCCCATGTTGTAGTGAACGGTCGGAATGACCGGGATCGGCTCCTTGGTCACATCGACGCCGGCGAAGATCTTGGCGCTTTCCGAGATGCCCGGCAGGCGCGCGTGCAGCACGGCCGGATCGAGGTGATCCAGGTGCAGGAAGATGTGGTCCTTGTTCGGACCCACGCCGCGGCCTTCGCGGATTTCGATGGTCATGGAGCGCGAGACCATGTCGCGCGGAGCCAGATCCTTCACGGTCGGCGCATAGCGCTCCATGAAGCGCTCGCCTTCGGAGTTGGTCAGGTAGCCGCCTTCACCGCGGGCGCCTTCAGTGATCAGGCAGCCGGCGCCGTAGATGCCGGTCGGGTGGAACTGCACGAACTCCATGTCCTGCAGCGGCAGGCCGGCGCGCAGCACCATGGCGTTGCCGTCGCCGGTGCAGGTGTGGGCCGAGGTGGCCGAGAAGTAGGCGCGGCCGTAACCGCCGGTCGCCAGCACCACCATCTTGGCGCGGAACTGGTGAAGTTGGCCGGTGTCGAGCTGCAGCGCGGTGACGCCCGTGCAGGCGCCGTCCTGCATGATCAGGTCCAGGGCGAAATATTCGACGAAGAACTTCACCTCGCGACGGACCGACTGGCCGTACAGGGTGTGCAGGATGGCGTGGCCGGTGCGGTCGGCGGCGGCGCAGGTGCGCTGCACTGGGCCTTCGCCGAAATTGCGGGTCATGCCGCCGAAGGCGCGCTGATAGATCTTGCCTTCGTCGGTGCGGCTGAAGGGCACGCCCCAGTGTTCCAACTCATAGACGGCCTGGGGCGCGTTGCGGACCAGGTATTCGATGGCGTCCTGGTCGCCCAGCCAGTCCGACCCCTTGACGGTGTCGTACATGTGCCACTGCCAGGAGTCCTCGCCCATGTTGCCGAGCGAGGCGGAGATGCCGCCTTGCGCCGCCACAGTGTGGGAGCGGGTCGGGAAGACCTTGGTGACGCAGGCGACCTTCAGCCCCTGCTGGGCGGCGCCGAGGGCGGCGCGCAGGCCAGAACCGCCGGCGCCGACGACGACGACGTCGTATTCGTGATCGATAAGCTCGTATGCAGCCATGGCGGGGTCAGACTCCGGCCGGCAGCGGGGCCGAGCCCAGCGCCAGACGCACGATGAAGAAGACGCTGGCGGCCGCCAGCACGAGGAAGACCAGGTTCGAGACCAGAACCAGTCCAGAGCGGGAAGAGGCGGGGACGTAGTCCTCGATGATCACCTTCCAGGCTAGGCTGGCGAACAGGCAGAAGACCACCGCCGTCACGGCCAGAAGGCCGGCGTTCAGCGTGCTGCCGAACCAGGCGATGACCGCGCCGTAGTCGGCGCCGGCCAGGGTGAAGCCCGACGACAGGACCCACAGGCCCAGCGGCATCAGGGCCAGAAGAGCCAGCTTCTCGAGTTTCCATTCCCCGGCGCCGTGACGCTCGGAGATTTTCACATTGTTCTTGAACTTCGGCGCGGCGCTCACAGCGAAACCTTTCCAGCAGCGAACAGCACGACCCAGAACAGGACGGCCAGGACGATCGGGCCCCAGACGGCGATCTGCGCCAGCAGATTGGCCGACTTGATGGTCAGCCCACGACCGGTGTCGTTGATCAGGTGGCGCGCGCCGTTCAGCAGGAAGGAGAACAGCACCCAGGTCAGGCCGAACCAGATGAACAGGCCGAACGGCGAGCCCGAGAAGGCGGCGACCGAGGCGAAGGCGTCCGGGCCGGAAGCCGTGGCGGCGACCCAGCCCAGCAGCAGGATCGCGCCCACGCTGGCCGCGCCGATGGTGACGCGGAACAGGATCGACGCGACCATGGTCATGTGCCAGCGCCAGATATCGGTGAAGGGCGACATCGGTGCGACGTGCCCGTTGGGGTGACGGACGTAGCGGCCCGTCCGGTCGCCAGTTTCGCCCGCAGCCGTGGGAGTGTTCGACATGCGAATGATTCTCAAAAAACCCGAGGAATTTCAGGGCCGGATTGCAGTGCAACAGGCTTTAGTGACGCAGACGGGGGGGTGTCAACGAAGGGGGCCGATTCCGACGAAAGTCGGCCCTCCGTCCTAGAGTCAAAAGGCCGCGATGTGCGCCAGGGCGGGATCGCGTGTTTCCGGCGCGCACGGAACCGCCCCCGGACGTCCCCAGACCGGATCGGGCCACAGGGGGTCGTCGCGCCGACGGCCGACGACATGGATATGAAGCTGGGCTGTGACATTGCCCAGGGCGGCGACGTTCAGCTTGTCGACGGGAGCCTCGCGCAGGGCGCCCAGTTCGCGCACCAGGGCGCCGGCGCGGACGATCTCCTCGCTCAGAAGGGCGCGCTGCTCGGGCGACAGGTCCTCCAGCTCGACCGCGCCGGGGACGCGGGGCAGCAGGATCAGCCAGGGAAAGCGGGCGTCGTCCTGGAAACGCACCTGGCACAGGGGCCAGTCGGCGGTGAAGACGGAGGCGGCCTCGAAGGCGGGATCGGCGGTGAAGCTCATGCGGCATCCTGATCGGCGAGAAGGCGCAGGCGATAGGCGTTCATCGCCGTCTCGGCCAGGCGTTGGGTCAGGCGCCAGTTGACCACGGCCCCGATCGGCGCGCCGACCAGGGGCAGCAGCTGGGCCAGCTTGGCCACGTCGATGTAGTCGCGGTACTCCAGCTGGAACTTGCGCCAGTCGAAGGCCTTCAGGGCGTCGGGATCGTCCGGCGCGCGCATGGCGGCCTCCAGCGCGGCCAGGGCTTCGGGCCGATGCCGGGCGCTGGAAAAGGCCAACTGGAAGATGCGCAGGACGATCACCCGCTCCTTCAGGTCGCGGCCGGAATAGCCGTAGAGGGCGGCGATCTCGAACAGCATCTTGACCTTGATCGCCATCAGGGCGGGAAAGTCCGCCGCCGCCATCAGGAAGCCCCCGGCGCCCGCCACCCCGCCCTCGACGCTGGCGGTGGTGCGATACAGCTCGACGCGCGTGCGAACCCTGGCCTCGCGCTCCTGCAGGGCGCCTTCGGTCAGGGGGCGGGCGGTGGTCCACTCCGATCCGGCCAGCAGGCCGCGCGTCATCTGCTGCACGGCGCCGGTCACGATCTCGTGCACGCGCTCGGGAATGACGCGGTTGATGCGGTCCTGGGTCGCGCGGGTGGTCTTGTCCCACAGGCCAGGCCGTTTCAGCTGGCGATCGCGCCAGGCCAGGGCCTCGGCCAGGGCGCGCGCCTCATAGGCGGCGTCCGTCATCGGTGGAGCGTCCGTGGGTTTGGCCATGGCCGCAGCCTCGCAGGCCCCGACGAAAGGCGCAACGCGGAACGCTTGCCGCGATCCGCCGACAGGTCTAGACCGCCGTTCCAGCGACTACCGTTTCGCACACGCAATATCGACTGGAGAGACCTGAATGGCTCGCGCGAAGATCGCCCTTATCGGCGCCGGAATGATCGGCGGAACCCTGGCCCACGTGGCCGCGCGCGAAGCGCTGGGCGACGTCATCCTGTTCGACATCGCCGAAGGCACCCCCCAGGGCAAGGCTCTGGACATCGCCGAAGCCTCGGCCGTCTTCGGTCAGGACGTGGCCCTGAAGGGCGCCAACGACTACGCCGACATCGCGGGCGCCGACGTCTGCATCGTCACCGCCGGCGTGCCGCGCAAGCCGGGCATGAGCCGCGACGACCTGATCGGCATCAACCTCAAGGTCATGAAGGCCGTCGGCGAGGGCATCAAGCAGCACGCCCCCAACGCCTTCGTCATCTGCATCACCAACCCGCTCGACGCCATGGTCTGGGCCCTGCAGAAGTTCTCAGGCCTGCCCAAGGAGAAGGTCATCGGCATGGCCGGCGTGCTGGACTCGGCCCGCTTCGCCTACTTCCTGGCTGAAAAGACCGGCGTCTCGGTGCAGGACATCCACGCCTGGACCCTGGGCGGTCACGGCGACGACATGGTGCCGATGGTGCGCCACTCGACGGTCGGCGGCCTGCCGCTGCCGGACGCCGTCGCCGCTGGCTTCCTGTCGCAGGCCGATCTGGACGCCATCGTCGAGCGCACCCGCAAGGGCGGCGGCGAGATCGTGGCCCTGCTGAAGACCGGCTCGGCCTTCTACGCCCCGGCTGAATCCGCCATCGCCATGGCCAAGTCCTACCTGCTGGACCAGAAGCGCGTCCTGCCGTGCGCCGTGTGGCTGTCGGGCGAATACGGTCTGTCGGACCTCTACGTCGGCGTCCCGGCCCTGATCGGCGCCGCCGGCGTCGAGAAGGTCATCGAGTTCACCACCAACGACGACGAGAAGGCGATGTTCGCTAAGTCGGTCGCCTCGGTCCAGGGCCTGATCCAGGCCTGCAAGGACATTGAGCCTTCCTTGGCTTAAGGGCGCTGACGCGAGCCGCGCGGCGGCTCGCTGCTTGAGCGCTTAGGCGTCTAAATTGGAAAGGGCCGCATCTTCGGGTGCGGCCCTTTTTCGTGGGGTCTCTCCCGCCGTCATCCTCGGGCTTGACCCGAGGATCGGGCCGTCCTCCTGCTCCCGGCATCCGACGGCCGCGCCCGTTCCGCCGCCCTCCCGCCCGTCCAATGCTCGATCCTCGGGTCAAGCCCGAGGATGACGGTGTTACGGCGTTGGGGATGAGCGGAAAAAGGGCTCAGGCCGCCTCGGCTTCCTCACGCTGCTCCAGCCAGGCCTCGCTCTGCATCTCGTTGAAGCGGGACACGGTCCGCTCGAACTCGAAGGCGCCGACGCCCTCGGTGTAGAGCGCCTCGGGAGCGGCCTCGGCCAGGACGACCAGGCGGGTCTTGGCCTCGTAAAGCGCATCGACCAGCGTCACCAGGCGGCGCGCCTCGTGGTGGTTGGCCGGGCTGAGCAGGGGCACGTCGGCCAGGAACAGGGTGTGGAAGCGCCGCGCGACGGCCAGATAGTCCTGCGGTCCCAGCGGACGGCCGCACAGCTCGTTGAAGGTCGCGCGCGCCATGGCGCCGACCGTGCGCTCCAGCTTCACCTCACGGCCCAGCACCGGCAGGGCGATGGGCTCCTCCGGCTCGCCGCCCTTGAGGTCGGCCCACAGGGTCTCGAACCCCTGCCGCGCCTCGGCGTCCAGGGGCGAAAACCAGACCTTGGCTCCGCTCATGCGGTCCAGGCGGAAGTCGCGGGCGCCCGCCGTCTCGACCACGTCGCAGCGCTGGCGCAGGATGTCGATGAAGGGCAGGAAGAGCTGGCGGTTGATGCCGTTCTTGTAGAGATCTTCGGGCGCGCGGTTCGAAGTGACGGCCAGCACCACCTTCTTTTCGAACAGGGCCTCGAACAGACGGCCCAGGATCATGGCGTCGGCTATGTCCGTGACCTGAAGCTCGTCGAAGCACAGCAGACGCGCCTCAGAGGCGATCAGGGCGGCGATGGGCGGAATGGGGTCGTCGCCCTTGTGCGTGCCGAAGACTTCCTTGCGGCTGCGCGACGTGCCTTCGCGCCACTGTTTCACCAGGTCGTGGATACGCGCCATGAAGGCGTGGAAGTGGGCGCGGACCTTCCTCTGCTCGGGCGTCGAGGAATAGAAGAGGTCCATCAGCATGGACTTGCCGCGTCCGGGCGGGCCCCAGATGTAGATGCCCCTGACCTCAGGCAGGGCGCCGAACAGCCCCTTCTTCGACAGGTCGCTCTCCAGCCGCTCAAGCGCGCCGATCAGGGCGGCCTGGGCCGGTTCGGGCGTGATCACGCCCTCTTCCACGCGGATGTCGTAGGCGTTGCGGATGCGGGAGGTCATGGCCAGCAGATAGCTCCCCGATGGGGCCGGGGGAAGGCGTTCGCGGATTCCGGCGCCGAATTGGAGGATTCTGGTTGCTTCGCGGCTGCGAAGGACCCAAATGCAGAAGCGTTTCTCCCAAACGCCCCCGAACAAAGGATGATTTCATCATGGGCTATCGCGTCGCCGTCGTAGGCGCCACAGGCAATGTCGGCCGGGAAATCCTGGCCATCCTCGAGGAAGTGAACTTCCCCGTCGAGAAAATGCACGCGATCGCCTCTCGAAAATCCAAAGGCGTCGAGGTCTCCTTCGGCGACAGCACCATCAAGTGCGAGGACATCGAGCAGTTCGACTTCTCGAGCGTCGACCTGGTGCTGATGAGCGCCGGCGGCGGGGTGTCGCGCGAATGGTCCGAGAAGATCGGCAAGGCCGGTCCCATCGTCATCGACAACTCCTCGGCCTTCCGCATGGACCCGGACGTGCCGCTGATCGTGCCGGAGGTGAACCCGGACGCCGCCAAGCTGGCGACGAAGAAGAACATCGTCGCCAACCCCAACTGCTCGACCGCCCAGCTGGTGGTGGCGCTGAAGCCGCTGCATGACGCGGCCAAGATCAAGCGCGTCGTCGTCTCGACCTACCAGTCCGTCTCGGGCGCCGGGAAGGAAGGCATGGACGAGCTGTGGAACCAGACCAAGGCCATCTACGGCCTGGGCGACGCCACGCCGAAGAAATTCCCCAAGCAGATCGCCTTCAACGTCATCCCCTACATCGGCGCCTTCAACGAGGACGGCTACACCGATGAAGAAGCCAAGATGTGGGACGAGACGCACAAGATGATCGATCCGTCGATCAAGCTGACCGTCACCTGCGTGCGCGTGCCGGTCTTCGTCGGCCATTCCGAAGCCGTGACGGTCGAGTTCGACCGTCCGATCGCCCCGGACGAAGCCCGCGAGATCCTGCGCGAGGCGCCGGGGATCCTGGTCGTCGATAAGCAGGAGCACGACGGCTACATCACCCCGGTCGACGCCGCGGGCGAGCACGCCGTCTATGTCAGCCGTATCCGCAAGGACCCGACCGTCGAGCACGGTCTGTCCTTCTGGGTGGTGTCGGACAACCTGCGCAAGGGCGCGGCCCTGAACGCCGTGCAGATCGCCCAGCTGCTGGACGAGACCGGCGTCATCTCGCCCAAGAGCGGCTATCGCACTTTGACTGTGTAAGCAGAGGTCCCTCACGCCTCGCGCGTGGCGCGAGGCGTGAGGGGCGTCATATGTGTTGAACCCCCGCCGCGTCGGCGATGCGGCGGGGGTCGAAAGGTACCAGAGTGAGCGCCTCCCCTGCTCCCGCCTCCGAAGCCCGCGCCGCCCTGGCGGCGGGCGTCTTCTGCTACCTGATCTGGGGGTTCGTGCCCCTGGTGTTCCAGCAGATGGGCCATCAGGGGGCGGACGCCTGGGAGATCATGGGGCACCGGGCCGTCTGGGGCCTGGTCTGGGCCGCGCTGCTGGTCATGCTGTCGCGCCAGTGGACGCAGGTCCTGGCCGTGCTGCGCCAGCCCAGGGTGCTGGGCTGGCTGGCCCTGTCCGCGGTGCTGATCGCGGGGAACTGGACCACCTACATCATCGCCGTGAACGACGGGCGGACCCTCGACGCCTCGCTCGGCTACTACCTCAATCCGCTGCTGAACATGGCGGCGGGGGCGTGGCTGTTCCGTGAGAAGATCGACTGGGCCGGAAAGATCGCCATGGCGCTGGCGGCGGTCGGAGTGCTGCTGCAGACCATAGCCCTCGGACACGCGCCCTGGGTCTCGATCATCCTGGCCCTGACCTTTGCGGCCTACGGCATCATCAGGAAGCGCGTCTCGGTCGACGCCCAGACGGGGCTGTTCCTGGAGTGTCTGCTGCTGGCCCTGCCGGGTCTGATCTGGCTGATTCACATCGAAAGCACGGGCGCGGGTCATTTCACCGCCTCGCCCTCGGCGACCCTGTGGCTGTTGTTCGCCGGACCGGCCACGGTCATTCCCCTGGCCCTGTTCGCCTGGGCGGCGCGGCGGATGCCCCTGTCGAGCATGGGCTTCTTGCAGTTCCTGGCGCCGACCATCGTCTTCATCATCGGCGCCTTGCAAGGCGAGGCCCTGGGGCCGCTGCGCATCGCCTCCTTCGTCTTCATCTGGGTCGCCGTGGCCGTCTTCGCCGTCGGCGCCGTGCTCAAGGTGCGTCGCGCGGCGCATACGGCCGAGACCATCGTCGCGCCCGAACCAGGCCTGCTGGACGATCCCGCCGAGGATCGAATGGACGCCATCGGCGAGAAACCTTCGACTTCGCGTTGAGGTCGAAGGCCGTCCCGTCCTAAAGAGAAGGCGATGATGATCCGCTCCCGCCTGCTCTCCGCCCTCGCCGTATCCGCCTTGATCGCGGGGGGGACCTCGGCCTGCGCTCAAAGCAGCAGCGTCATGGGCGGCGGCGATGAAGTGATCCGCACCGCGCGCGTGGGCGCCTCGCGAGACGCCGCCCCGGCTCCTGTCGAGGGCGCGCCGGCGCCCGTCGCCGCGCCGCCGACCACGGCCGAAACCTTCGATGCGGTCAGCGACGCCCTGGACGCCGCCGCCGCCGCCTGGACCTCGGGTCAGGTGGACGCGGTCATGGCCACCTATGTCCACGACGAGCCGTTGCTGGTCTTCCTGGGCGACACGCCCCTGAAGGGACCGGACAGCGTGCGCGCGGCCCTGGACGCCCGCGCCGCCGAGCCGGGCGGCCTGGGCGCCCTGTCCTATGAATGGTTCGAAACCCTGCAGTTCGACGTCAATACGGCGGTGGTCTCGGGCCGGGCGGTGATGACGCGCGACGGCAAGACCCATCGCGGCCTGTTCACCCGCATCCTGCGTCGCACGGTCGACGGCTGGCTGATCGTCCACGATCAGCTGGCCTGGGGACCGGAAGCCTAAAGCGCCTCGTAAAGCGCGTCGATCAACCTCAAGGCGCGCGGATCGCCGATCAGGTGCGGCGACTGGCGCGTCATGACGTAGGCGGCCGAGACGCCCGCCGCCTGATCCGCGAAGACCATCGACCCGCCCCAGCCGCAGTGGCCGACCGCCTCGGGATTGGGGCCGAAGATGTTCAGGCCCTGATTGCGGGTGAAGCCCGCCGCCCAGCTCATGTCGAAGGGCAGCACCCGGTCCGGTCCGTGGATGCGCTCGCGCGTGGCCTGGGCCAGGGTCTCTTCCGACAGCACCGCCAGGTGGTCCAGAGCGCCGCCGGTAGCGACGATGGACATCATTCGCGCCAGATCCTTGGCCGTGGCGTGCAGGTTGGCCGACGGAATCTCCGCCATCCGCCACTCGGTCGAGCCGCGCCCGCCGGGGGCCGAGCCGCGATCCAGGAAGGCGGCCTTCTTGATCGCGTCGATGGCGCCGAGGTCCGGCGCGGCGGCGGGTTTGCGCAGTTGGGCGACTCGGCCGTGTTCGGCCTCGGGCAGGCCGATCCATAGGTCCAGGTCGAACGGTTGGGCGAAGTCTTCGCGCAGGGCCGTTCCCATCGTCCGCCCGTCGACGATGCGGAACAGCTCGCCCGCCAGATAGCCGATGGTGATGGGGTGATAGCCGGACGCCGTCCCCGGCGCCCACATCGGCGTCTGGGCCGCCAGCTTGTCCAGCACCGCCTGACGGTCGAACCAGATGGCGGGTTCGGCCCCGCCGTCGAAGCCCGGCAGGCCGGACTGGTGGCTCATCAACTGGCCGACGGTCAGCTGATCCTTGCCTGCCGCGCCGAAGGCGGGCCAGTGATCGGCGACCCGGTCCTCATAGGACAACAGCCCCTTGTCCACGCAGCGCGCGATCATCAGCGCCATCACCGCCTTGCCGGTCGAGAAGACCGGGACCAGCGTGTCCTCGGCGAACGGCTTGGTCCCCGCCAGATCGGCCGACCCGGCCCACAGGTCCACCACCACCTCGCCGTCGATGGTCACGCTGAAACGCGCGGCCAGTTCGTTCAGCCCTTCGGGGGCGTCGGTGAAGTTGGCGGCGAAGGCGTCCTTCACCGCGTTGAAACGCGGCGGGCAGACGCCGTGGAGTTCGGGGAGGCTGGTCATGGATGCGGTCTAGCGCCTTGGCGGCTTCACGTCACTTGCGGCCGATTACTGGCGCGCCGATGCCGAGGCGTTGCGCGCGCCTTCGAACTCGTCGCCCGGCTTCCATGCGGGCCAGTCGCGCGAATTGGCCAGGTCGCGGCCGACCTCATACAGCAGCTGAACGTCGGCGGCGGCGGCGTCCATTGTCCATTCCGGCGTCCATTCGTCCGTTGGCTGATGATAGCGGTTGGCGACATAGTCCCGGCTGGCTTCGTTGTGGCCGGTGAAGCCAGCGGCCGCGAACAGGGCGGGCACGCCCTTTCTCGCCAGCGGGAAGTGGTCCGAGCGATAGAAGGCCCCCGCGTGCGGCGCCGGGTCGGGGATCAGGCGGCGACCCTCGCGTTCGGCCAGCACCGCCAGCCGGTCGTCCAGATCGTTCTTGCCTGCGCCGATGACGACGATGTTGGGGTCGATCTCGGTCCCCGGCAGCAGGCTGTCCATATTGATGTTGGCGACGGTCGTCTCCAGCGGCCAGACCGGGTTGGCGGCATAGTATTCGGCGCCCAGCAGGCCGGTTTCCTCGGCCGCCCAGCTGATGAAGACGGTCGAGCGTTCGGGGCGCGGCCCCTCGGCGAACAGGCGGGCGATCTCCATGACGCCCGCGACGCCGGTCGCATTGTCCACGGCGCCGTTATAGATGTCGTCGCCGCTCTTGGGCGTGGCGCGGCCATAGGCGTCCCAGTGGGCGCCGAACATCACCGTCTCGTTCGGGTATTTGGTTCCGGGCAGGCGGCCGATGACGTTGCGCGTCTCGACCCGGTCGGCCTTCTGGCCGAAGTCGATGGACATGGTCACGCCGTCCAGCGCCACGGGCTGGAAGTCGGGCGTGCGCGCCTGATCCTTCAGGGCGGCAAAGTCGAGGCCTGCGTCCCGGAACAACTGTTCGGCTACAGCGCCCTGAATCCAGCCCTGCGCCGCGACGCGCTCCTTGTTCGGGTCGGCGCGGACGATGTCGAACTTGGGCGCGGTCGAGGAATTCTCCAGCGTCGACCATGGATAGCCCGCGCCCGGCGTGTCGTGGATGACCAGAACGCCCGCCGCGCCATGCGCCGCCGCCACCTGGAACTTATAGGTCCAGCGGCCATAGAAGGTCATGGCCTGACCGTCGAACTTGCCGTTGACCGGGTGGCCTTCGGGCGCGCCGAAGTCGGGGTCGTTGACCAGCACCAGCATGATCTTGCCGGTCAGATCGACGCCCTTGTAGTCGTCCCACCCACGCTCGGGCGCGTCGACGCCATAGCCGACGAAGACCAGCGGCGCGTCGGTCAGGCTGATGCGCTCCACCGGCCGGTCGGAGGATACGATGACGTCCTTGGCCCGTTGAAGCTCGGTCGTGCGGCCGTTGGCGGAAACGCTGATGGCGGCGGGGCCGTCCTGGCTGGTGCGGCTGACCTGGGCGACCTGCACCCACGATCCGTTCGGGCCGCCGGGTTCGAGACCGAGCGCCTGGAACTGCTGCGACAACCACTCAATGGTGCGGTCTTCGCCGGGCGTGACCGGGGCGCGACCTTCGAACTCATCGGACGCCAGAACGCGGGTGGCTTCGTTCAGTCGGGCCGGGTCGATGCGACCGGTCTGGGCGAGCGCAGAGGTCGAACACATCAGGATGGCGATCAGGCCGACGGCGGCGGAACGGGCGAGGGTCATGGGCAGGCTCGGCGTTTGAACGATTTGCGCCACGCTGCCCCCTGAGGCCGCCGCTGTCGACCCCGAAAGCCTCAGCGCTCGTCCAGCCAGACGCGTACGCCCTCAGCCGCGACGACGCCCGAGGCGAAGGCGGCTTGGAGCAGATAGCCGCCGGTCGGCGCCTCCCAGTCCAGCATTTCGCCTGCGGCAAAGACGCCGGGCCGCGCCTTCAGCATCAGCCGTTCGTCCACGGCGTCCAGCGCCACGCCCCCGGCCGAGGAGATGGCGCGGCTCAGGCCCTGCACGCCAGTCAGGGTCAGGGCGACGCCCTTGATCCGGGCGGCCAGTTCGGCGGGTTTTGCGGGCAGGGAGCCGCCTTCGCGCAACAGGGCGATGGCGGCGGCGTCCAGTCGCGCCGCCTTGCGCAGCCCGTTCGATAGACTGTCCTTGCCGCGTGGTTTCGACAGGCGCTGGGTCAGGGCCTCGACGCTCAGATCGGGCCGCAGGTCGAGCGTCAGCGCGGTCGATCCGTTGTGCTCCACCGCTTCGCGCAGACCGGCGGACAGGGCGTAGATTCCGCCGCCCTCGATCCCATAGGCGGCGACCATGGCTTCGCCGCGCACGGTGCGGTCGTCGTGCGTCAGGGAGACCCCTTTCAGCGGCGTTCCGGCGAAACGGTCGCGGAAGATCGGCGACCACGCGACATCAAAGCCGACATTAGAGGGGCGGAAGGGGGCGACGGCGGCGCCCGCCTCTTCTAGCGCCGGAACCCATGCGGCGTCCGAGCCCAGCTTGGCCCAGCTGGCGCCGCCGAGGGCCAGGATCACGGCGTCCGGGCGCTCGATCCGCTGGCCGTCGGGCGTATCGAACGTCAGGTCGCCGTCACGCCAGCCGGTCCAGCGCGAGCGGGTGCGAATCTCGACGCCCAGCCTTTCCAGCCGCGCCAGCCAGGCGCGCAGCAGGGGCGAGGCCTTCATCGCCTTGGGGAACATCCGTCCGGATGAACCGACGAAGGTCGGCTGGCCCAGCCTCTCGACCCATGCGATCAGATCGGCGGACGAAAAGGCGTCCAGCCATCCCTTGATGCGCGCCTGAGCGGCGGCGTCATAGCGGTTCAGGAACGGCTGGAACGGCTCCGAATGGGTCAGGTTCAGCCCGCCGCGCCCGGCCATCAGGAATTTACGCGCGACCGAGGGCATCCGCTCATGCACGACGACGCGCAGGCCCGCCTGAGCCAGACGTTCGGCGGCCATCAGCCCGGCGGGACCGGCGCCGATTACGGCGACTGTGGAGGGGGAGCGCGTCATCGACGCCTTCCTAGCCGGAATGACCGCCGCGGCCTATGCTGGCGGACATGAGCGTCGCCTTTACACGGGAAGAAGATCTGGAAGCCACGGCGGCGGACCTGCCGGACCGGCCGATCTCGCCCCATCCCAACCTCGTCACGCCGCAGGGCCTGGCCCAGATCGAGGCCGAGCTGGCGGCTGCGCGCGCGGCCTATACGGCGGCTCAGGCGGCGGGCTCCATCGAGGCTGACCGCACCGCCATGGCGCGGGCGACGCGCGACCTGCGCTACTGGTCGGCGCGGCGGGGCACGGCCCAGCTGGTCGAGGCGCCGCCGGACGGCAAGGTGCGCTTCGGCGACACGGTGACGATCGAGCGCGAGGACGGGCGCACTCAGTCCTGGCGCATCGTCGGCGAGGACGAGGCCGACCCGACCCAAGGCAGCGTCAGCCACGTCTCGCCCCTGGCCCGCGCCCTGATGGGCAGGCGCGAGGGGGATGAGGCGACGGTCGCGGGCCAGTCGGTCGAGATCGTCGCCATCAAGGAAGGCTGAGAAGCGTGAAGGCTGGGGGGCGGCTTCAGTAGCCGCCCGCGCCCTTCTCCTTCGCCACCGGCTGGAAGTCGCGCACGAAGCGCTCCAGCAGGCGCACGCTGTAGCCCCCCGAACCGGCAGGCTTGACGTCGTTGGCGGCGCCGAAGGCCATGTTGGCGATGTCCAGGTGCGCCCAGGGCGTCTCCGGCCGCGCGAAATAGCCGATGAAGTGAGCGCCGGTGCCCGCGCCGGCGCCGCCCTCGCCCGAGTTCTTGATGTCGGCGATGGTCGAAGAGGTCGCCCGCACATAGTTGGGATGCAACGGCAGACGCCACAGGGTTTCGCCGGTGGCGTCTCCAGCGGCCTTCAACTGATCAGACAGGGCGTCGTGGCGGCTGAACAGGCCCGCATAGTCGCCGCCCAACGCGCCGCCGACCGCGCCGGTCAGGGTCGCCACGTCGACGATGGCGGCCGGGTTCAGCGTCGTGTCGGCCCAGACCACGGCGTCGGCCAGAACCAGACGGCCTTCGGCGTCGGTCGAGATGATCTCGATGGTCTTCCCGTTCATGGCGGTCAGGACGTCGGCCGGGCGGATGCCGCCGCCGTCGGGCATGTTCTCGGCCAAGGCGGCGACGGCGACCACGTCCACCGGAGCGCCGCCCTTGGCCAGGGCCAGGACCGCGCCGACGACGCTGGCGGCGCCGGACATGTCCATCTTCATATTGCCCATGCCCGAGCCGGGCTTCAGCGAGAGGCCGCCGGAATCGAAGGTGATGCCCTTGCCCAGCAGGGCGATCGGGCCGTCGCTTGACGCGCCCTGTCCGCGATAACGCACGGCCAGCAGGCGCGGCGGGCGGCTGGAGCCCTGGCCGACGCCCAGCAGGGCGCCCATGCCCAGGCGCTGCATGGCTGGCACGTCCAGTTCGGTGATCTCGACCCCCGGCACGCCGGCGAAGGCGGCGCGGGCGCGCTCGACGAAGCTTTCGGGATAGACGACGTTGGCCGGCTCGTTGGACACGTCGCGGGTCCAGGCCATGGCTTCGACCAGGGCCGCGCCGCGACGATAGTGCGCCTGGGCGTTCGCGGCGTCATCGGCCACAACGGTCAGGGCGCCGGGCGCCGCGCGGTCGCGACCGGTGGTGACATACAGGTCCGAGCGGTAGTGGCCGATGCCCAAGCCAGTCGCCAGTTCAGAGGCCATATCCGCCGACAGGCCCGAGGTCAGGGCGGTCAGGGTGCCCGGCTGGCTGTTCAGCACGCGGCCCGCGACGATCCCGGCGGTCTGGACGTCTGCGGCCTTGGGCGCTTCGCCCAGACCGACGATCAGGATGCGGTCCCAGCCGCCGACGCCGTGCAGGCTCAGGGTCTGGCGCGCCTTGTAGTCGAAACGTGCGGCGCTCAGGGCTGCGGCGATCGCCTGACGCGTTCCGGCGTCCAGAGCTGCGCCGCGCGCGGCCAGATCAGCTTCCGAGCCCAGCGGCAAGACGAGGGAGCCCGATGGCGAAGCGGCGGCGGCGAAGGTCACGGCGCGCGCCTGTGCGGGCGCAGCGCGCGCGGGCCAGTCGGCGTGCTCGGCGGTCGGCGCCGCGCGGCGCGCTTGGGCCTCAGCCGGAACGGCGACGCTCAGACCGGCGGCGGCGATCAACGCGGCGGCGGCGAAGGACGGAATACGGGTGGTGCGGCGCATCGATCAGGGCCCCCTCTGTGACGATGAAGGCGCCTTTATGGGCGGTCGTATCGCGCCGGGGCAACTGTTCCGCCGGCTGAAGGGAACCGGGCGCGACGCCTTGTCGCGCTTGTCGCGCGCTTGGGGTCGCGCCCGGCGGAACGGCGGCCGTCAGCAGGCCGCCCGACGCGGGGGCGCCGGGCAGGGTCGGGCCCTGAGGCGGACTTCGCCGGTCTCTCGGCGTGAAAGGCGGCGCGCGTCGAGCAGGGCGCCGATCCAGCCCCACGCGGGTTCCTTATGAGTGCGGTAGATGTGGTCCATGACTTCGTCCTCCTTTCTGAGAAGGTCAGGATGGCGCATGGTGCGCCGGGTCACAAACGAGACGATGACGCCGATTCATAAGGCTGACTTATGTCTGATCCTCTTTCCCGTATTCCGGTCGACGCCCTTCGCGTGTTCGAGGCGGCGGCGCGCCTGCTCAGCTTCACTCGCGCAGCTGAGGCTCTCGGCATGAGCCAGGCGGCGGTCAGCTGGCGCATCCGCGACCTGGAGCAACGGCTCGAGCGGCCCCTGTTCACGCGCGGCACGCGGCAGGTGGCCCTGACGCCCGAGGGCGAGCGACTGGCTACGGCTGCGACCGAGGCGATGACCTTGCTGAGGCGGGCGGTGGCCGAGGTGGTTGAGGCGGACCAGGGCGTATTGGCCGTCACGACGCTGCAGACCATGGCGACCCAATGGCTGGCGACGCGGCTGGGCGCGTTCCAGTTGGCCAATCCCGACCTGGCCGTGCGGGTCGACACCAGTTCCATACTGTCCAATCTGGGCGCGGACGGGCTGGACGTGGCCTTGCGCTTCGGCTCGGGCCGGTGGCCGGGACTGGAAAGCCGCTTTCTGATGCCGGCCGTCTTCACGCCGGTCTGCACTCCGGCCCTGCGCGACCGGCTGGAGCTGACGTCGCCTGCCGATCTGAAGCGCGCCCATCTGATCGGAGAGCCCCGCGAATGGGCCGCATGGTTCGCCGCCGCCGGCGTGGCGCCCGCTGACGCCGGAGCGCCGCCCAGGCTGACCGCCGATAATCAGGCGATGGAGGTGGCGGCGGCTCTGGGCGATCAGGGCGTGGCCCTGGGCTCGCCCATCCTTTACGGCCGCGAGCTGGAGCGCGGCCTGCTGGTCCGGCCGTTCCATCAGACCGTCGCCCTGGCCGAGGGTTATTGGCTCTGTTACCCGTCGGGCCGACGCCTGGTCCCCAAGATCGCCCGCTTCCGTGACTGGATTCTGGACACGGCCCGCGCCGACCCGGCGGTGGTCGAAGGCGCGCGGCTGGCGGGACGCGAGGTGGGGGAGGCGGGAACCTAGCGCAAAAAGAAAGGGCGGGACCTTTCGATCCCGCCCCTCCGTCGTCTGAGCTTTGAGAAGCCGGACTTCCTTAGAAGTCCATGCCGCCGATACCGCCCATGCCGCCCATGTCGGGGGCGCCGCCGGCCGAGGCCTTCTTCGGCGCATCGGCGATGGCGGCTTCGGTCGTGATCATGATACCCGCGACCGAACCGGCCGAGGCCAGAGCCGAGCGGACGACCTTGGCCGGGTCGATGACGCCCATTTCCACTAGGTCGCCATACTGTTCCGTCTGGGCGTTGAAGCCGAACTCGGCCTTGGCCGACTCCAGCACCTTGCCGACCACGATCGAGCCTTCGACGCCCGAGTTTTCCGAGATCTGACGGATCGGAGCCTGCAGGGCGCGGCGGACGATGTTGACGCCGGCGTTCTGATCGGCGTTGTCGCCCTTCAGACCGTCCAGCACCTTGGAGGCCTTCAGCAGGGCCACGCCGCCGCCCGGGACGATGCCTTCATCGGCAGCGGCGCGGGTTGCGTTCAGGGCGTCGTCGACGCGGTCCTTCTTTTCCTTAACTTCGACTTCGGTCGAGCCGCCGACGCGCAGCACGGCGACGCCGCCGGCCAGCTTGGCCAGACGCTCTTGCAGCTTTTCCTTGTCGTAGTCCGAGGTGGTGTCCTCGATCTGGCGCTTGATCTGGCCGACGCGGGCCTCGATGCCGTCCTTCTCGCCCGAACCTTCGACGATGGTGGTGTCGTCCTTGGTGATCTGGACCTTCTTGGCCTTGCCCAGCATGTCCAGCGTGACCGTTTCCAGCTTGATGCCGAGGTCTTCAGAGATGACCTGGCCGCCCGTCAGGATGGCGATGTCTTCCAGCATGGCCTTGCGGCGATCGCCGAAGCCCGGAGCCTTGACGGCGGCGACGCGCAGGCCGCCGCGCAGCTTGTTGACCACCAGGGTGGCCAGGGCTTCGCCTTCGATGTCCTCGGCGATGATCAGCAGGGGACGGCCCGACTGAACCACGGCTTCCAGCACCGGCAGCATGGGCTGCAGCGAGGTCAGCTTCTTCTCGTGGAGCAGGATGAGCGGCTCTTCGAGGGAGACCTCCATCTTGTCCGGGTTGGTGATGAAGTAGGGCGACAGGTAGCCGCGGTCGAACTGCATCCCTTCGACGATGTCGACGGTGGTTTCGGCGGTCTTGGCTTCTTCAACCGTGATGACGCCTTCGTTGCCGACCTTGGCCATGGCCTGGGCGATCAGGTCGCCGATTTCAGCGTCGCCGTTGGCCGAGATGGTGCCGACCTGAGCGATTTCCGAGTTGTTGGAGACCGGCTTGGAGTTCGACTTGATCTCTTCCAGCACCGCTTCGACAGCCTTGTCGATGCCGCGCTTCAGGTCCATCGGGTTCATGCCGGCGGCCACGGCCTTCAGGCCTTCCTGAACGATGGCCTGGGCCAGGACGGTGGCGGTGGTGGTGCCGTCGCCCGCCTTGTCGTTCGCCTTGGAAGCGACTTCGCGGATCATCTGGGCGCCCATGTTCTCGAAGGCGTCTTCCAGCTCGATTTCCTTGGCCACCGAGACGCCGTCCTTGGTCGAGCGCGGGGCGCCGAAGGACTTCTGGATCACGACGTTGCGGCCCTTCGGACCCAGGGTCACCTTGACGGCGTCAGCCAGGACGTTGACGCCCTTCAGCATCTTGTCGCGAGCGTCGGTGTTGAACTTTACGATTTTAGCGGCCATGCGGGCTGCTCCTATCTATAAGATTTTACGTTAGAATTCCGGAAACCCAGGACGCGTCTTACGACAGCACGCCCAGGACGTCGGATTCCTTCATGATGATCAGGTCTTCACCGTCGATCTTCACTTCGCTGCCCGACCACTTGCCGAACAGGACGCGGTCGCCGGCCTTCAGCTCCAGGGCGACGAACTTGCCGTCTTCGTCACGGACGCCGGGGCCCACGGCGACGACTTCGCCTTCCTGAGGCTTTTCCTTGGCCGTGTCGGGGATGATGATCCCGCCCTTGGTCTTGGATTCTTCTTCAACGCGCTTGACCAGCACGCGGTCGCCGAGCGGACGAAACGCCATCTGAGTAACTCCCGTTAGGATGTTGGTTCCAGCCCTCGGAGCCCACGACTTTGGCAGTCGCCCTCCCCGAGTGCTAACGACCGGGGAGTTAGGCAGGGGGGCGGGGGGCGTCAAGGGCGAGGCGGACCGAAATTCGGCGCCTTGATGAAGCGAAAATGAACGGGCGCCCCCGGGGTCGTTCAGACAGGCTTCGCTAAAAGGGGGACAACGGATCAACCGGCTTTCGAAAGGAGCCCGCCATGAAGACCCTGTTCAAGATCGGCGCCGGCGCTATCGCCCCTGCTCTGGTTGTGACGATGCTGGCCACGACTCCGGCCGCAGCCCAGAACTATCGCGACCGCGATCGCGACAATACCGGCCGTGACGCCGTCCTTGGCGCTGTCGTCGGCGGCGTGGCCGGCGCCCTGATCGGCCAGGGCGACGGACGTTATGTCGCGGGCGGCGCCCTGGCGGGTGCGGCCCTCGGCGCGGCCTCGTCCTCGAGCAACGACGACTGCAGCTATTACCGCGGCGGTCGCTGCTACCGGAACCAGGGCCACTGGGAGCGCGAACACGGCATCAACAGCCGCGACGGCTATTACAACGGCCGTTACGAGCGCAACAACGGCCGCTATTACCGCGATGGTCGTTACTGGCGGAACCACGGCGAGTGGCGCAGTTATCAGAACCGCCGCGACCGCGACTACCGCTATGACCGCCGCTGGTAGGCGAACGGCGAGATGAAGAAAGGCCCGGTTTCGCGACCGGGCCTTTTTCATGGAGGATTCAGTCGAATTGAGCTTTGCGCGCCTTGCCGATCAAGCCCAGGTGAGTGACCTCGAAGGCTTGCGGAGACTTCAGGCCATAGCCGAGCGCACGATCGAAGCCGATATGCGCCAGCCAGATCAGGCTGAGCGCGATCGCCGACGGCGCGGAGATCAGCAGGCCCGCGCCGGCCAGCAGCAGCGGACCGATCAGGCTGTGCGCCAGATTATAGCTCCAGGCCCCGACGCGCGGCCCGGCCAGATAGCCGGCGAAGGATAGGTCCGGCGCCAGGAAGAGAATGGCGAACAACCCCCAACCTCCGCCCTCCTGGCCGAAACGCCCATAGGCCAGGGCGGAGAGGGCGAGCAGGGCCAGACCCTCGAGCCTCTGCCAGGCGGGGGCGACGATGGTCACGCCGTCAATCGTCGCAGCAGGTCGGCTGTCGAAGGGTCGAGGTCCGAGGACGGCGCGCCGGCTTCGACGTCCTTGAGCACGGCCTTGGCCAGGGCCTTGCCGAGCTCCACCCCCCATTGATCGAAACTGTTGATGTCCCACAGGACGCCTTCGACGAAGGTTTTGTGCTCATAAAGGGCGATCAGGGCGCCGAGGGAACGGGGCGTCAGCGCTTCCATCAGGATGGTCGTCGACGGGCGGTCGCCGGGGAAGGTCTTGTGCGGCGCCAGACGGTCGGCCTCGGCCTCGGATGCGCCCGAGGCGAGCAGTTCGGCGCGAGCCTGGCCCTCGGTCTTGCCCTGCATCAGGGCCTGGGCCTGGGCCAGGGCGTTGGCCCAAAGGGGCGTCGAAGACGCGTCCTCGCAGGTGCGGCCGACGATGACGAAGTCGAGGGGAACGACCTGCGGTCCCTGATGCAACTGCTGGAAGAAGGCGTGCTGGCCGTTGGAGCCGGGTTCGCCGAAAACGACGGGACAGGTCTGGCGACCGACGGGCGAGCCGTCGCGGCGCACCCGCTTGCCGTTCGACTCCATCTCCAACTGCTGCAGGAAGGCGGGCAGGCGACGCAGGGCGTGGGCGTAGGGCGCGACGCTGCGCGCCGGGCGGTTCAGGCCGTCCACATTGTAGATGTCGGCCAGCGCCATGAGCACCGGCCCGTTCCTCTCCAGCGGCGCCTCGAGGAAATGCCGGTCCAGTGCGGCGGCGCCGTCGAGGAATTCCAGGAACGCCTCCCAGCCCAGACCGATAACGCAGGACAGGCTGACCGCCGACCACAGGGAATAGCGGCCGCCGACCCAGTCCCTGAAGGCGAAGGTGCGGCCGCATCCGAAGGCCGTCGCCTTGTCCGGCGCGGCGGTCACGCCGATGAAATGTCTGGCCATCCCCTCGGCGGGCAGGGCGGCGGCCAGCCACGCCTTGGCGGCCTCGGCGTTGGTCAGGGTTTCCTGGGTGGTGAAGGTCTTGGAGACGACGACGACCAGGGTCGTCTCGGGCTCCAGTCCGATCAGGGCCTCGGCCATGTCGCGCGGATCGATGTTGGCGACGAAGCGCAGGTCGATGGCCGGATCAAGCGGGCGCAGGGCGTCCCAGATCAGCCGAGGACCCAGATCGGAGCCGCCGATGCCGATATGGAGCACCGTCCGGATGGCGCGCCCGGTCGCGCCTGTCTCATTTCCGGACCGCACCGCTTCGGCATAGGTCTTCATTTCGGCGCGAACGGCCTCGACCTCGGCCGAGACCGGCTCGCCCAGGGCGTGGAAGTCCGCGCCGTTCGCCGCGCGTAGGGCCGGGTGCAGCACTGCACGGCCCTCGGTCAGATTGACGGCCTCGCCGTTGAACAGGGCTGCGCGGCGGCCCTCCACGTCGCAGGCGCGCGCTAGGGCCAGGGCCGCGTCCAGGCCGGCGCGGGCCCAGCTCTGCTTCGACAGGTCGATATGCAGGCCGGCCGCCTCCAGCGTCAGCCGCGCCAGACGATCCGGGTCGGCGGCGAACTGATCCTGGATGCGGGCGCCGGCGTCCCGGCGGGCGGCGGCTTCGAGTTCGGCCCAGGCGGCGGCGTGCGGCATCATCGTCTCCCCATGGCGGTTCGGTGCGGTTGGCCCGACGCTTGCAGGCTCTGGTGTACGGCTCAGGCCGAGAAGAGTTCAATCCAGGATCGGGTCAACAAGGGTTTCCTTCGGAAGCGCCGCGGCCCGCTCCCTTGTGAAAGGCACGCCATGTCCTGCGGAATAGCCCTCGCTGTCGCCCTGATGCTGGCCGATCCCGCCGTCGCCGAAGCGGCGGCCCTGCCGCCGGTAGCGCCCGCCGCGCCGGTCTCGGTGGCCCAGGAGCCCCTGTTCGCCGATCTGGTCGCCCGGTCGGGCGCCCTGAAGTCGATCGTCGACGGCTGGATGGCCTCGGGCGAGGCGGACCGGGCCGGCTTCTTCACCGGCGCGGCCTATGCGGCGTTCAAGACCCAGGCGACGGATCTGGCCCAGCGCGACATGCAGGGGCATCTGATCCTCAAGGAACGCGGCACGGATAACGACCTGAAGTGCATCCTGCGCGGCATTTCTGAAGACATCCCGGTCAAGGTCGCGGCGGTGGAGACGGCGCCCGATGCGGCTGCACGCAAGCTGGCGCTCGACGAGCTGTCCTATCTGCTGAACGACAACGTCGAGGTCATCACCTCGCCCCCTCAGCCCGCGGCGTAGCCGCCGGCTGAGGCCTGATTCTGTTCTTGGGCCTGCCGCGCTTTGCGCGACTTGGGGCCCGATTAGGGGGAGGTTGGTTTCCGCGAGGAATCCTCAGCCCTCCACGGTCTCGCGGTATTTGATGGCGCAGCCGTAGGGCGCGGCGTAGGCGGTCTGGACCGCGCGGCCGGCCTTGGCGTCGGCCAGGGCGGCGCGAACGAAGTTGTTGGCGCCGTCCAGATCTTCCACCTTGTTGGTCGGCCGATCGTCGATGCCGCCGACATAGATCAGCCGCCCCTCGGGGTCGATGATCCGCATGTCGGGCGTGGTCTTGGCGTCGTAGCGCTTGCCCACCTCGCCGGTCGGATCCAGCAACAGATGGGTGAAGGCGGCCTGGTGCTTGGCCTTCCAGGCTTGCGCCTCCTCCCCCTCGACGAAGCCCTGGGTTCCCGGCGACGAGGAGATGATGGTCAGCCAGACCACGCCGTCGGCGGTCGCCTCGCGCTGCAGGGCCTGCATGGCCCCGCTGTAGTGTTTCTTCACGAAGGGACAGCCTTCGTTGGTCCATTCCAGAACGACCGTCTTGCCGCGGAAGTCGGCCAGCGACCGCTGATGGCCCTCGGCGTCGACCAGGGTGAAGGCGGGGGCCGTTTCGCCGGGGGCGGGCGCTTCGATCGCCTCGGGGGCGACAGCGGCGGTCTCGGACCGCTCTGGCGATGCGGCGGGTTGCTGCTGGCAGGCGGCGAGCAGCAGAAGAGAGGCGGAGGCGGAGGCGGCGGTCAGCAGGCGGAACATGGCGGTCTCCTTGGGATGAAAAGTCAGCGGTCGGCGGCGTCCTTCAGGGCGTCGACGACGACGCCCTCGGTCAGCAATTGCGGCAGGATGCGCGGCTCGGCCCGGCCCGGCGCATAGACGAGGTAGAGGGGCACGCCCGAGCGGCCGTGGCTTTGCAGCTCTGCGGTGATGGCGTCGTCGCGGCGCGTCCAGTCGCCGACCAGATAGACGGCGTTCGCCTGTTCCAGCGCCTCAGTCGTGCGGGTCGAGGACAGGGCGGCGCCCTCGTTGAGCTTGCAGGTCACGCACCAGTCGGCGGTGAAGTTGACTAGGACGGGCCGCCCCTCGGCCAGGGCGGCCTTCACCGCCTGTTCGGACCAGGGCTGGGAGGGCAGGCGGGTCGAGGCGCTGTCGCCGTCCGACGCGGCAGGCGCGGCCTTTCCGGCCAGGACGCCGAAGCTCAGGGCCGCGATCAGGGCCAGGAGGGCGGCGATCCCCGCAGCCCGACCCTTGCCCGGCGCGGCGGCCTGGAAGCGGCCGTAGAGCCATAGCGCCAGGGCCAGCATCAGTCCGGCGCCGAACAATAGAGCCAGGGCGTCGGCGGTCTGGCGGCCATAGACCCAGGCCAGCCACAGGGCGGCGCCGTACATGGGGAAGGCCAGCAGATTGCGCAGGGTCTCCATCCACGGGCCGGGTTTCGGCAGACGGGCCAGCAGACGCGGATTGAGGCTGATCAGCACATAGGGCAGGGCCAGGCCCAGCCCCAGCATCAGGAAGACCGCCAGGGCCATGGGCCAGGGCATGAACAGGGCCGCGCCGAGCGCAAAGGCCATGAAGGGGGCGGTGCACGGCGCGGCGACGACCACGGCCAGCACGCCGGTGAAGAAGGCGCCCGCCGCGCCGGGCAGGCGCGCCAGCGGGCCGTGTCCGGCGCCTTGCAGACCTGCGCCGACGTGGAAGACGCCCGACAGATTCAGCGCCACCGCCAGCATCAGCAGGGCCAGAGCCGCCACAACGCCCGGCGACTGCAGCTGGAAGCCCCATCCCAGGGCCTGACCGCCCGCCCGCAGGGCCAGCAACGCCCCGGCCAGGACGAGGAAGGTCGCCAGCACCCCGGCCAGGAAGGCCAGACCGTCGCGGCGGGCTTCGACCGGTTCATGGGCGGCGCGGCTGAGCGAGGCGGCCTTCATCGCCAGTATGGGGAAGACGCAGGGCATCAGATTCAGGATCAGCCCGCCCAGCAGGGCGAACAACGCCGCCTTGCCGAAGTCGGCGTAGCCGGTCGGCGCGGTCGCTGCGGCCTGGACGCCCTCGCCGTCGCCGATGGCGCCCTCGCCCGCGACGCCGGTCAGGGCCGCGCCGGGTTCGGCCGTGATCTCCCAGGCGCCCAGATCGGTCGACAGGACGCCGCCGATCGGCCCGTTCAGCCCGTTGGTCGTCAGGCTGCGCCCGGCGGGGACGCTGACGGTCAGGCCTTGCGGGCCGCGTTCGCCGGACTGGGCGGCCGCGTGGTCGATCACCCCGCCTTCGAACGGATAGAAATAGGCCCATTTCGGCGCGGCGCCGGTCAGCGGGCCGCCGACGGCCGTCAGGGTCAGCCTGCCGTCGACCAGGGCGGCGCGGGCCTCGATCCCGGCGGGGCGCGGCGCGTCGGCGACGACGTCCTGGATCGCCTGGCCGAAGCGGGCGTCCAGCGGCGCGGCGCCGTCGCGCACCGGCAGATCGAGCGCCAGGTCGAGGTCTTCGGGCACGCACATCTCGTCGCTGCAGACGTAGAAATGGGCGGTGACGCGCAGGGGCAGGCTCCGGCCGGGCTGGGCGTCGGCGGGAATCTCGATCGGCACGGGCAGGAAGACCGTGCCCGAATAGCCGTAGTTCATCAGGCTCTGCAGCCGTTGGCGCTCGGGCAGGGGCCACAGGATGTCGCCTGGCTTCAGGCCGGTCGGCAGGGCCCAGGTCAGGGTCGTCGGGCCGCCGGAATCGCCCTGGTTGCGCCAATAGGTGTGCCAGCCGGGCTCAATCTTCTGGCGGATGGCGACGACAGCGGTCGAGCCCGGGGTCGCCCAGGCTCCCATGGGGACGAGTTCGGCCTCGATCCTTTCGGTGCGCTGGGGACCAGGCGCGACGGCCTCCCCTCTGGCGGGCGCGGCGCCGGCGGCCAGGGCCTCGCGCAGGGCGGCCTCGGACGGGGACGCGGACGCCGTCGCCGGCAGGGCGAGGACGAACCAGGTCAGGAGAAGAAGCAGGATGCGCAAGGGCGACGCCGGAAGCAGAACCAGGGGAAAGGCGCGACCTTAGACCCTCAGGCTCCGCCTAGCCACGCCCCGCGACGGCGGGCCGCAGCCGGCTGTCTGGCGGGGTCAGCGCGGGGCGGCGACCTCGATCAGCACCTCGGTGCGGCGACGCAGAGGGTCGTTGACGCCGCCGACGAGCGCGCCCTCGGCGCCGGCCGCTTCGATGTCGAACGCCGGGGCGGGCAGGCCGGCGCCCGCCAGCGCTTCGGCGACGGCGCGGGCCCGTTGTTCGGAAATGGTCAGGTTGGCGGCGGCCGTGCCGCTGCGGGCGTCGGCCAGGCCGGTGACCTTGACGTGCTTGATCTGGCAGCCCTGAAGCTGGGTCGCGGTCATGCCGATGGCCTGGCGGGCGGCGTCGGTCAGGGTGGCGCGGTCGGGCGTGAAATAGACTTCGAACCGCTTGTCGGCGCAGGCGGCCGGGTCGCTGACCAGGTCGCTGCGCTTCTTGTAGCCGCCGGTGGCGGCGCACCCGGCTACGGTCAGGCCGGCGGTCAGCAGAACGACAGCGGAAATGAGCTTCATGTCAGGCCCCTCGCGCGCGCCGTGCGGCTCGCGCGCCCTCCAGCAAAAAGGGCGACCCGCGCCATGCGGATCGCCCTTTCAGATTGTCCCGAAAACGCTTCGGGCGCCAGAGGCTAGACGCCGGGATCAGTAACGGCGTTGGCCGTTCTCCCAGTAGCACTCGGTCTGGCGGTTATCGTAGCAGTAGTAGTAGCGCCCCTGGTTGTCGCGGTAGCGCTGCTGGTTGTTGCGGTCCTGGTTCGAGCCGCGGATGGCGCCGGCCGCACCGCCCGCCAGGGCGCCGATGGCCGCGCCCGTGGCTGCGTTGCCGCCGCCGACGTTGTTGCCGATGATGGCGCCGGCCACGGCGCCCAGGCCCGCGCCGACGGCGCCTTGACGGACGGTTTCGTTCGAGCCGTAGCCGCCGCCGTAGTACGGGTCGCTGGCGCAGGCGGTCACCAGAAGTCCGGCGCCGGCGATGGCGATGATCGCCTTGTTCATGGTTCTGTCCTTCATCCCTTAGGGGGCACCCCTGAAGCTTCGATAACGCAGCCCGAAGAGGGCGGTTCCGAGGCAAAACGCTCGAAGCTTCACTTTAAATTCCAGTGCGTGGCCGCGAGCGCGGAACTGGCCGACCGCGCAGACGTTCGCCGCCCATGACAGCCGACACGCAGAACGACGCTCCGAATTTCCTGAGCCTCCTGGACCCCGCCGCCGCCTCTCAGGGTGAGACGCCGCGACCGTTAACGGAGGCGGTCCGACTGGAACGGGTCATCATCCTGGTCAATCCGCTGTCGGGCGGCGTGGGGGCGCAGGCGGCCGACGAGGCCGCCGCCCTTCTGGCCGTCTATCCGCTTCAGGCCGAAGTGGTCGTGCTGGAGGGGGCGCGGATCCCGGACCAGATCGGCGAGGCGCTGGCGGCGCGTCCGGACGTCCTGTTCATCCTGGCGGGCGACGGGACGGCGCGATCGGTGGCCGCCCGCGCCGGGTCCGACGGGCCGCTGATCGCACCCCTGCCCGGCGGCACCATGAACATGCTGCCCAAGGCGCTTTACGGCACGGGGGATTGGAAGAAGGCGCTGCGCCTCGCGCTGGAGGAGGGCGCCCCCCTGGCCGTGGCCGGCGGCGAGGTCGAGGGCGAGGCCTTCTACTGCGCGGCCATCCTGGGCTCGCCCGCCCTGTGGGCTCCGGCGCGCGAGGCCATCCGCGAAGGCAAGCTGAAGATGGCCTGGACCTACGCCCGCCGCGCGCTGAAGAAGGCCTTTTCCGGTCGGGTGCGCTATGCGCTGGACGGTAGCGAGCGGGAGAAGGCTGAGGCCCTGGTGCTGATCAGCCCGTTGATCTCCAAGGCGATGGACAAGTGCGACGGGCTGGAGGCGGCGGCCATGAACACCGCCGACGCGGCCCAGGCCTTCCGCCTCGCCGCGCACGCCTTGTTCGACGACTGGCGCCAGGATCCGACCGTCACCACCCGAGGCGCTCGCAGGATCGAGGTGGAGGCCCGGTCGCGCATTCCCGCCGTGATCGACGGCGAGCCGATGCTGCTGGGCCGCGAGGCGGCGGTGCGGTTTCTGCCGCGCGCCTTCATGGCCCTGGCGCCCAAGCCTCCGGCCGGCGAGGACAGCGTCTAGTGGGTCTGGTCCTCCAGTTTTCGGACGTTCATTTCGGATGCGAGCATGAACATGCGGTGGCCGCCGCAGCCGACTACGCCCACGCCGCCGGGGCCGACCTGATCCTGATCACCGGCGACATCACCCAGAGAGGCTATCCGCGCGAATTTGCGGCGGCCGGCGACTGGATCCGCGCCCTGCCCGAGCCGGTCTTCGTCACCGTGGGCAATCATGACGTGCCCTATTGGGACGTGATGGCGCGGCTGTTCTGGCCGTGGCGGGCCTTCGAACAGGCGACCGGCCATCCGGCCCATGATCACGAGTTCCGCCACGACGCCCTGATGGTGCGGGGCGTCACGACGGCGCGCGGCTGGCAGGCCCGTCCCAACTGGTCCAAGGGCGTCATTGACCTGGATCAGACGCGCCGCGCGGCGGAGGCTCTGCGTCAGGCGCCCGACGGCGCGCTTCGCATACTGGCCTGCCACCATCCCCTGGTCGAGATGATCGGCGCGCCCATGACGGGCGAGGTCAAGCGCGGCGAGCGCGCGGCGCGCATCTTCGCCGAGGCGGGCGTCGACTTGGTCGTCACCGGTCATGTCCATGTGCCCTTCGCCCTGCCGATCGGGGTCGGAGACGAATGCTCCTATGCCGTCGGCTGCGGAACCCTGTCGCATCGCGAGCGGGGGGCGCCCCCAAGCTTCAACCGCATCGAATGGGACGCCGAGACGGTGACGGTGTCGGCCGTGGCCTGGGACGGACATCGGTTCGCCGATCACCAGACCTGGCGGCTGCCGCGTCGCCGCGCCTGAGGGTTTCAGACCATGAAAAAGGGCCGCGACGGCTTGGTCGCGGCCCTGATTTCAATGCGTCCGGCTCGGCTAGATGCGCGGCCCGCCGCGCCCTCTCAGGCCGCCCACCAGCAGGGAGACGACGAACAGGATGACGGCGATGATGGCGATGAATTTGGCGATCTCAAACGACATGCCCGAGATGCCGCCGAAGCCGAGAACGGCCGCGACCAAGGCTATGATAAAGAAAATGATGGCCCAGCGAAGCATAGGCGATACCCTCCGTAAGGTGTTGACAGGAGCGGGCTTTCGACCCCTCCCGTCGACAACGCCGCTTGCCTGAACCAACGCGTCGGAGACTTGGCCGTTCCTTTAGCGCCGACGGCGTCCTCTGCTTTTTTCAGTAAAGGCGGCCGCGACCATGGTGGCCAGGGCCGGATTGCGCAGGAAGATGAAGCCGCCGGCCAGAGCCGCTGCGGCGCCCAGGATCGGACGCTGCTGGAACAGGTGCAGGGCGCGGGCGCCCAGGCCTTCCGGCTCCTCGTCTTCTTCATCCTCATCGTCGCCGCGCGCGCGGCGCGCGAAGACCAGGGCGACGACGGCCGCGATCAGGGCGAACAACAGGGCGGTCAGGGCGGCCGCGATCACGGGCGGCACGACCAGCAGCAGCAGGTAATAGACCGTCGCCCCCAGGGCGACCATGGCCACGAAGGCCGCGCCGGCGGCGACGAAGGTCGCCACCGCGCGGTTGATGAGCCCCCGCCCGAGCATCAGCGCCGACGCCCGGCCAGCAGCAGACCCAGGACGACGCCGACGCCGAGTGCAATGGCGGTCGACTGGATCGGGCGTTCCTGCACCCGCTCGACGACATAGCGCTGCGCCTCGTCGAATTTCTCGGCGGCGTCATCGTAATATTCACGGCCGCGCACCTTGGCGGTGTCGTAATAGCCGCGCGCCTTCTCGCGCAGTTCGTCGCCCTGTTCGCGCAGGCGGGCTTCGGCCTCGGAGGCCTTTTCCTTCAGACGCTGGGTTTCCTCGCGGGCGCCGGCCTTGAGGTCCTCCTTCAGGGTCTTGAGGTCGTTCTTGATGTCTTCACGAGCCTTGGACGTGGCCATGATGCGCGCTCCGCTCCTTGTGTAAGCTTGACGATTAAATAGAGAAGCCCTGTCCGAAACGCCACACCGACGATCAAGGTTCCTGCAATGCAGCATGGGGCGCCGTGCGGCGAAAATCCGATCTGGCGCGCCGTTCACGGCGCTTCTAGAACAGCGTCATGACCCAATGGCTGTTCCCGCCCGCCCAGACGCCGTCCCTGTCGATCGACGGAGATTCTCGCCGTCTGCCTGTGCGCCGCATCCTGTGCGTGGGCCAGAATTACGCCGCCCATGCCCGGGAGATGGGCGCCGATCCCGACAAGCCCGCGCCCTTCTTCTTCGCCAAGCCGGCCGACGCCCTGGTCGTCGATGGGAGCGACCCGGCCTATCCCTCGGCGACGCAGAACCTGCATTACGAGGTCGAACTGGTCGTAGCCCTGGGCGCAGACGCCAGGCCGGTCGGCTGGGCCGTCGGCGTCGATCTGACGCGGCGCGATCTTCAGGCCGAGGCGAAGGCCAAGGGCCGGCCGTGGGAGGCCGGCAAGGCGTTCGATCAGTCCGCGCCCTGCGGCGCGCTCAGTCTGACGCCGCCCGCCGCCGGCGCCGCCATCGAGCTGAGCGTCAACGGGGACGTCCGCCAGTCGGGCCGCTTGTCGGACATGATCTGGGACGTCGACGGCGTCCTGTCCAAGGCGGCGGAGCTGTGGGCGCTCCAGCCCGGCGACCTGATCTTCACCGGCACGCCCGAGGGCGTCGGCCCGCTGAATCCCGGCGATCGGGTCGAGGCGGTCATCGCGGGCCTGCCGCCGCTCAGCTTCACGGTGCGCTCATGATCCTGCACGGCTACTGGCGCTCGGGCACCAGCTATCGCACCCGCATCGCCCTCAATCTGAAGGGGGTCGAGTATCGACAGGCGGCGCTGGACCTGCGCACGGGCGCCCAGAAATCCGGAGCCTACCTCCGGCTCAATTTGCAGGGCCTGGTCCCGGCGCTGGAGACGGACGACGGCGTGGTGCTGACCCAGAGCCCCGCCATTCTGGAGTGGCTGGAGGAGACCCGTCCCGAGCCGCCCCTGCTGCCGCGCGACGCGGCGGGCCGCGCCCAGGTGCGGGCCATGGCGGCGCTGATCGGCTGCGACATCCATCCGCTCAACAATCTGCGGGTGCTGAAGGCCGTGCGCGGTCTGGGCGCCGATCAGGCGGGCGTCGACGCCTGGGCCGGTCAATGGATCATCGACGGCTTCACGGCGCTGGAGGCTCTGGTCGTACGTCACGGCGAGGGCTGGTGCTTCGGCGCGACGCCGACCCTGGCGGACTGTTACCTGATGCCGCAGCTCTATTCGGCGCGGCGGTTCAACGTCGATCTGGCGGCCTTCCCGCGCCTGCTGGAGATCGAGGCGCGGGCAGAGGCTCACCCGGCCTTCATTGCCGCCGTGCCGGAAAACCAGCCGGATGCGGATTAAGCGTCTTCGTTCACCAACGACCTTGATTTCGGTCAATCTCCCTTAAGCTTTGACGGCGAAAGTGGCGGCGTGAGATTCGCCGTTCCGCCCTCTCCGGCCGACAAACTCGCCATCGCCCTGGTGGTCGAGCCTGATCGGTCCCGTCCGCTGCCGCCCGGCCAGCGGGAGGAGGCGACGCGTCACCTGCTGCAGACTGCGGGCGACGCCGGGGTCGGTCTGGTCGCCACCCGGCCTGAGGGCGACGTCGAGCGGATGCTGGGTCAGGCCTGGCCCTTCCCTTCGCCCTTCCGGGTCACCGTCCGCACCGTGCCCCTGGCCGACGGTCTGGACCGGGTCGAGGCGCGCGCCCGCCGCTCGCTGGAGCGCATGGGCCTGCCGCGCGGCGACGCCGTCCTGGTGCAGAACGCCGCCGATCTGGCGGGCGCCGAGGGCCGCGCCCTGTGGGATCGCCTCCAGGCGCTGAAGGATCGCGGGATTTTCCGCAAGGTCGGCTTCATCGCCACGGTCGAGGACGGCCCCGGCCTGCTGGCCCGCCGGTTCCAGCCGGACGTGGTGCAACTGACCTGCAATATCCTGGATCAGCGCGCGGCGCGCGCGGGCGTCATCGCTGATCTGGCGAGCGAGGGCGTCGAGGTTCATCTGGCCTCGGTCTTCGCCCAGGGGCTGCTGTTCGCCAACCGCGACAGCCTGCCGCCCGAACTGGCGGCCCACGGCATGGCCCTGTCGCGCACGCGTCGCCGTCTGGCCGAGGCGCGCGTCGATCCGATGCAGGCGGCCCTGGCCTACGCCCTGACCCTGCCGGGCGTCGCTTCGGTCATCGCCAGCGTGGCGTCATCAGCAGAACTGCGCGCCATCATCGCCGCCTCCCACGCCCCGCGCCCCGACATCGACTGGGACGCCTTGGCGCTGGACGAGACGCCCGCCGCCCTGGCCTCGCGCCCGCGCCTGCGGCTGGTCAGCGCGGCCTGATCCACAAAGCTGTCCACAGGTCGCCTTTCGCCTGTGCATGAGGAACGCCGCCCGCGCTTGAGGCCGCCGTCCCGATCCGCCACCCTGCGGGCCAGATGAACGCGCCGCTTTCCCACCCGCCCAAAACCGATCTCAAGCCGGACGCCGGAACCACGCCGGTCATGGCCCAGTATCTGTCGGTCAAGGCCGGCCAGCCGGACGCCATGCTGTTCTTCCGCATGGGCGACTTCTACGAACTGTTCTTCGAGGACGCCCAGAAGGCGGCGGCGGCGCTGGGCATCGCCCTGACCAAGCGGGGCAAGCATCAGGGCGAAGACATCCCCATGGCCGGGGTGCCGGTCCACGCTATGGACGGCTATCTGGCGCGGCTGATCCGTCAGGGCTTCAAGGTCGCCGTCTGCGAACAGCTGGAAGACCCGGCCGAGGCCAAGAAGCGCGGCTCCAAGGCCGTGGTTCACCGCGACATCGTGCGGGTGGTGACGCCCGGCACCCTGACCGAGGACACGCTGCTGGACGCGCGCGGCGCCAACCGGCTGGCGGCCGTGGCGATCCGTAAAGGACGGGCCGCCGTGGCGGTGGTCGAACTGTCGGCGGGCGTGGTGGATTCGGTCGCCTGCGACCTGTCTGATCTGGGCGCGGCGCTGGCGGCGTTCCGTCCGTCCGAAGTGCTGGTCCCCGACCGCCTGTTCTCGGACGAGACGATGAAGGGGGCGCTGGACGGCTCGGGCGGCGTGGTTCAGGCCATGCCCCAGGCCCTGGCCGAGCCGGTCGGGGCGAAAGATCGGGTGCAGCGGCTTTACGGGGTCTCGGCGCTGGACGGTTTCGGCGCCTTTGAGGAGGCCGAGATTTCCGCTCTGGGCCTGATCGCCGCCTATCTGGAGACGACGCAGGCGGGCAAGATCCCCGCCCTGACCCCGCCGCGCCGTTCGGGCGAGAGCGGCTTTCTGGCCATCGACCCGGCGACGCGTCTGAGCCTCGAAATCGACCGCACCCAGCGGGGCGAGCGCGACGGCTCCCTGCTGCACGCCATCGACCGCACCGTGACCTCGGGCGGGGCGCGGGCGCTGGCCGAACGCGTCTCGCGACCCTTACGCGATCAGGCGGCGATCAACGCCGGTCTGGACGCCGTGGAGTGGCTGCTGGAGCGGCGTGATCTGCGCCGCGACCTGCGCGACGCCTTGCGCGCCTCGGCCGATGTGGCGCGGGCGACCTCGCGTCTGGCGCTGGGGCGCGGCGGGCCGCGCGATCTGGCGGCGATCCGTTCGGGCTTGAAGACGGCAGAGGGTCTGAGCGCCCTGTTCGCCGCCTCGGCCAATGATCCGCTGGCCGGGCCGCCCGCGCGGGTGACGGCCTGCCTCGACCAACTGGCGCTTGAGGGCGACCTGTCGCACCTGCTGGCCGAACTGACCGACGGCCTGATGGACGAGCCGCCGCATCTGGCGCGCGACGGCGGCTATGTGAACCCCGGCCACCGGCCCGAACTGGACGCCGCCCGCACCCTGCGCGACGACAGCCGCAAGGTCATCGCCGAGCTGGAGGCCAAGGCCGTCGCCGACAGCGGCGTCGCCTTCAAGGTCCGCCACAACGCCGTCCTCGGCTACTTCCTCGAAACGAGCGCCAAGGCGGCCGAGCCCCTGCTGCGGGCGGGACCGGACAGCCCCTTCATCCACCGCCAGACCCTGGCCAATCAGGTGCGCTTCACCACCGTCGAACTGTCGGAGCTGGACGCCAAGATCAGCCAGGCCGGGCACCGCGCTCTCGCCATCGAGGCCGAGACCTTCGAGGGCTGGCGGCGCGAAGTGGCGCGTCTGGCCGGACCGCTGCAGGGCGTGGCCGAGGCGCTGGCCGAACTGGACGCCCACGCGGCCTTGGCCGAATGGGCCGAAGAGGTCGGGGCCGTGCGGCCGGTCGTAGACGACAGCCTCTGTTTCGCCGTCGAGGCGGGCCGCCATCCGGTGGTCGAGGCTGCGGTGAAGGCGCAAGGCCTGCCCTACACCCCCAACAACTGCCAACTGGCGGGCGACGGCGTGGGGGCCTCGCGCCTGTCCATCGTCACCGGCCCGAACATGGCGGGTAAGTCGACCTTCCTGCGCCAGAACGCGCTTCTGGTGGTGCTGGCGCAGGCGGGGGCCTTCGTCCCGGCGCGGTCGATGCGGCTGGGCGTCGTCGACCGCCTGTTCAGTCGCGTCGGCGCGGGCGACGATCTGGCGCGCGGCCGCTCCACCTTCATGATGGAGATGGTCGAAACCGCCGCCATTCTGACCCAGGCGACCGGGCGCAGCTTCGTCGTTCTGGACGAGATCGGGCGCGGCACCGCCACCTATGACGGCCTGGCCATCGCCTGGGCCACGGCCGAGGCCCTGCACGAAACCAACCGCGCCCGGACCCTGTTCGCCACCCACTATCATGAGCTGGCCCAGCTCGAGGAACGGCTCGACCACGTCTGCAACCTGTCGATGAAGGCGCGCGAGTGGAACGGCGAACTGGTCTTCCTGCACGAGGCGGCGCCCGGCGCGGCGGATCGGTCCTATGGCGTGCAGGTGGCGCGTCTGGCCGGAGTGCCGACGGCGGTCGTCGGCCGCGCCCGCGAGGTGCTGGAGCGGCTGGAGAATGAGAAGGCTGCGACTGCGCGTCTGGACGACCTGCCGCTGTTCGCGGCGGCTGAACCGCCCCCGCCGCCGATGAAGTCCATGCTGGACGAAGCCGTCGCCGCCATCGATCCTGACGAACTGACCCCGCGCGAGGCGCTGGAGGCGCTCTATCGGCTGAAGGGGATGGCGAAGGGCTAACCCCCGCTCATCCCGGCGCTCGCCGGGGATGAGCGGGAAGAAAAGGGCGTGCTATGCTCGCCGTCGTGACCGCACCGCCTCCGCTCCCGTCCGCCGTTCTTGAGGCCGCCTCGACGCCGGACCCGCGCGCCGCTGTCACCGCCGCCTTGCGCGAAAGCTTCGACGCCGACCGCGCCCGCGCCGCACGCCGGGCTGAGAGCGCCACCGACGGGGCCGAGGCCGCGCGTCTCTACGCCGAGGCCGCGGACGCCCTGCTGATCACCCTGTGGAGGTTCGCGACCGAACAGGTGCATCCGGCTCCGGACGAGAGGCTGACCCTGCTGGCGGTCGGCGGTTATGGGCGCGGGGTGCTGGCGCCCTTCTCGGACCTCGACCTGTTGTTCCTGCGGCCGGGACAGGCGATCAGCCCGCGCGCACAGGCGGTGGTCGAGTTCGTCCATTACGTCCTGTGGGATCTAGGGCTGAAGGTCGGTTCGGCCTTTCGCTCCATCGGCGAGACGCTGGCGTTGGCGCGCGACGACATGACCGTGCGCACCACCTTGCTGGAGGCGCGGGTCCTGGCGGGGGACGTCGGGCTCGGCGAGGGCCTGCTGAAGCGGTTCCGCAGCGCGGTCAGCCGCGCTGATCCGCGCCCTTTCATCGCCGCCAAGATGGCTGAGCGCGACGTGCGGCTGCAGAAGACCGGCGCGGTCCGCTACCGCGTCGAGCCCAACATCAAGGACGGCAAGGGCGGGCTTCGCGACCTCAACACCCTGTTCTGGATCGCTCGCTCCCTGGCGCCGGACAGCGACCGGGGACAGGCGGCGCTCGAGGGCCTGCTGACCGCGCGCGAGATGCGCAGCTTCCGCGAGGCGATCGGCTTCCTGTGGCGGGTCCGCATCCTGCTGCACCTCAGCGCCGGTCGGGCGGAGGAGAAGCTGACCTTTGACTTCCAGCCCGAGATCGCCCGGCGCATGGGCTGGCGCGGGCGCGGCGATGAACTGGCGGTCGAGCGTTTCATGCGTCGCTATTTTCAGGTGGCGCGCGAGGTCGGCGCCCTGACCCGCGCCGTCTCGGCCCAGCTGGAGGCCCGCCAGCAGAAGAAGGCCGAAGGGCTGGCGCGCGGCCTGTCGCGGCTGATCCGGCGCCGCCGGGTCAAGCTGGCCTTCGACGGTCTGGCGGTGGAGGAGGGACGGCTGACCGTCACGGGGGCCAATGTCTTCGCCCGCGATCCGGTGCGGCTGCTGCTGCTGTTCGTCGAGGCGGATCGGCTGGATCTGGACCTGCACCCCGACGCCTTCGCCGCCGTGATCCGCTCGCTGACGCTGGTGACGCCCGCCCTGCGGCGCGATCCGCGCGCGGCCGAGGCGTTCCTGAAGGTGCTGGCGCATGGCGCGCGCCCCTATCGCGTCCTGTCGATCATGAATGAGACGGGCTTCCTCGGCCGTTTCCTGCCTGAATGGGGGCGGATCGTCGGCCAGACCCAGTTCAACATGTATCACGCCTATACGGTGGACGAGCACACCCTGCAGGCGGTCGGGATCATCAACGACATCGCGCGCGGCAAGCTGGAGGGGGACCATCCGGCCTCGACGGGCGTCATCCACCGTATCGCCGACATCGAAGCCCTGATGCTGGCCATGCTGCTGCACGACGTGGGCAAGGGCGGCGACCGGGGCCAGTTGGAAGACGGCGCCATCGCCGCGCGCCGGGCCTGCGAACGGCTGGGCGTCGATCCGCGCCGGATCGAGCTGGTCGTCTGGCTGGTGCGCCATCACCTGCTGATGAGCGACTACGCCCAGAAGCGCGACGTGTCCGACCCCTCGACCGTGCGCGCCTTCGCCGAGGCCGTGGGCGACCCGGAGCGCTTAAGGATGCTGATGGTGCTGACCGTGGCCGACATCCGCGCCGTGGGGCCGGGCGTGTGGAACGGCTGGAAGGGGCAGCTGATGCGCGCCCTGTTCGAGGCGACCGAGGCCCTGTTCCGGGGCGACGCTGTGACGCGCGAAGACCCCCTGGCCGATCACCCGGCGTTGGTCGAGCGAGCGCGACGCGAAGGGGCGGCGGTCGAGGCCCTGCCCGCCGAGGGGCCGCTGGAATCGACCGCCCGCGTGGCCGTGGCGGCGCGCGACCGTCCCGGCCTGTTCGCCGATCTGGCGGCGACGCTGTCGATGGCGGGCGCCGATGTGGTGGGCGCGCGGCTGGCTACGGCTGACGACGGCATGGCGCTGGACGTGTTCGAGATTCAGGATGGAGCGGGCGAGCCCTATGGCGGGCGCGAGCCGCGCCGACTGGCCATTCTGGTCAAGGCGATGGAGCGGGCGGTGCTGAAGGGCGCCCGGACCTCGGCTCTGGAGGCGCCGCGCGTCAGCGCCCGCCGCGCCGTGTTCGAGGTGCGGCCCGTGGTGCGGATCGACGCCGATACGGGGACCAGCGCCGTGGTGATCGAGGTGTCGGGCGCCGACCGGCCGGGCCTGCTGGCCGATCTGGCGCGGACGATTTCGGCGCATGGCTATTCCACCCGCTCGGCCCATGTCGCCAGCTTCGGTGAGCGGGCGGTGGACGGCTTCTACATCACCGACGCCGACGGCCGGAAACCGAAGAGCAAGTCGAAGCTGGAGGCGCTAAAGGCCGACCTGCTGGAGGTGCTGGACCGTGCGCCTCAGGGTCCGGCGGGGCGGCGCATCATCCCGGTGCGCGCCAGCGTGCGCGATGTGTCGGATCTGGAAGGCGCGCTGGGCCGCTCGCCCGTATCCAGCGGCCCGCAGGCGCGCTAAGGCGTTTCGGGACCGAGCGCAGGAACAGCCGTGAACGACAAGACCGATCCTATCGAACCGTCCGCGCCGATCTCGGCCGCTAACGCTACGGTCGAGCCGGTGGTCCAGCCGCCCGCCTCCGCCGCAACGGGCAAGGCGAAATCGGGGGGGGTGGCGCGATCCTCGGCCATCTTCAGCGCCATGACCCTGCTCAGCCGTCTGGCCGGGTTCGCGCGCGATCTGGTCATCACGGCGGCGCTGGGCGCCTCGGCGGGACCGGCGGCGGACGCCTATTACACGGCGCTGAACTTCCCCAATCTGTTCCGGCGCATCTTCGCCGAAGGCGCCTTCGCCGCCGCCTTCGTGCCCGCTTACGCCAAGACGCTGAAAAGCGAAGGCGAGGCGGCGGCCGACAAGGTCGCGACCGACGCCCTGGCCGCCGTGGCCGCCGTCACCGTGGCCCTGACCCTCGTCGCCCAACTGGCCATGCCGTGGCTGATGACCGTCATCAACATCGGCTTCCTGGACGATCCGGCGCGCTTCAAGCTGGCGGTGATCCTGACCCAGATCACCATGCCCTATCTGCCCTGTATGGCGATCGCCTCCCTGCTCAGCGGCGTGCTGAACGCGAGGGGGCGCTTCATCGTCTCCGGCGCCTATCCGATCCTGTTGAACCTGATCATGCTGGCCGCCGTCATCCCGGTGAAGGGCGACCAGATCGAGGCCGCCTACGCCGCCTCCTGGGCCGTGCTGGTCGCGGGCGTGGCCCAGGCGGGCCTGTGCTGGTGGGCGGCGCGCAAGGCGGGGGCGAACATCCGCCTCAGCCTGCCAAGGATGACCCCGGCGGTGAAGGCCATCATCATCACCGCCATCCCGGCCGCCATCGGCAACAGCGCGACCCAGATCAACGTTTTCATCTCCGGCAACCTGTCCAGCTTCGTCGACGGCGGCCGCACCTGGCTGGCGACGGCGGACCGGCTGTATCAACTGCCGCTGGGCCTGGTCGGGGTGGCGATCGGCATCGCCCTTCTGCCCAAGCTGTCGTCGGCTGTGGCGTCCGAGGACAAGGGTCAGCAGCAGGCCTCGATGGACGAGGCGCTGATCCTGTCCATGGCCCTGACCCTGCCGGCGGCGGCGGCCTTGATGGCCATGCCCTACTTCCTGATCGACGCCCTGTTCACGCGCGGCGCCTTCCTGCAGGTGGACGCCGTCAACACGGCCCAGGCCCTGCTGCATTTCGGCTGGGGCGTGCCCGCCTTCGTCCTGATCCGCATCCTGGCGCCCGCCTTCTTTGCGCGGGGCGATACGCGCCGGCCGATGGTGTTCGCCCTGGTCTCCGTGGCGGTGAACGCGGTGCTGGCCATCGGCCTGTTCAACCTCGGCATGGGGGTGTCGGGCATCGCGGCGGCGGTGAGCGCCTCGGCCTGGACCAATGTGCTGCTTCTGGGCGCGACCCTGTGGCGGCGCGATCACTACCGGCCGAGCCCGCGCGCGGTCTGGCGCCTTGGCCGTATCGCCCTGGCCAGCGCGGGCCTGGCAATGGTGGTCGGCGTCGCGTCGTGGGCGCGGCCGATGCTGCAGGCGCCGGTCGCGGACGTTCTGGCCCTGGCGGGTTCGACCCACGGCGCCAAGGAGATCACCCTGTTGCTGGTCGTGGCCTCGGGCGGTCTGGCCTATGTCGTCCTGGCCTTCCTGACCCGGGCCGTGACCGTGGCTGAGGTCAAGGGCCTGGTCCGGCGGGCGCGGTGAGCTTGCCCTTCGCGCTGCGAACCGATAAGCGCGAGGGCATGGCGCTTTCGGGACGATTTCTCGCTCATGGACGATGGCGCGGCTGACCCGCCGCTCCGCGCTTCCGCACGTCCCCCTTTCGCACGCGAAAACGTGCGCCGACACTCGTCTTTCGATTTCCGAGATCCGCTATCATGACTGACCAGACTCCGGCTCAATACACCGGTCCGCGCCGCATCCTGTCCGGCATCCAGGCTTCCGGCGCCCTGCACCTGGGCAACTACCTGGGCGCGCTGAAGCGCTTCACCGAACTGCAGGAGACGGGCGCGCCCCTGTTCGTCTTCGTCGCCGACATGCACGCCATCACCGTCTGGCAGGAGCCGGAGAAGCTGGCCGCCCAGACGCGCGAGATCGCGGCGGCCTATCTGGCCTCGGGCCTCGACCCGGCCAAGGCGGTCATCTTTCCGCAGTCGGCCGTGCCCGCCCACGCCGAACTGGCCTGGATCTTCAACTGCGTCGGCCGTCTGGGCTGGCTGGACCGGATGACCCAGTTCAAGGAGAAGTCGGGGAAGCACAAGGAACGCTCCAGCGTGGGTCTGTATACCTATCCGGTGCTGCAGGCGGCGGACATCCTGCTCTACAAGGCGACCGAGGTGCCGGTCGGCGAGGACCAGAAGCAGCACCTGGAGCTGACCCGCGACATCGCCCAGAAGTTCAACAACGACTTCGGTACGCCGGGCTACTTCCCCCTGCCCGAGCCTCTGATCCAGGGCCCGGCGACACGGGTCATGTCTCTGCGCGACGGCGCGGCCAAGATGTCCAAGTCCGATCCGTCGGACCTGTCGCGCATCAATCTGACCGACGACGCCGACGCCATCGCCAACAAGATCAAGAAGGCCAAGACCGATCCCGAGCCGTTGCCGGAGACGGTCGAGGGTCTGGAAGGCCGCGCAGAGGCCAAGAACCTGGTCGCCATCTACGCCGCCCTGGCCGACACCACGCGCGAGGCCGTCCTGGCCGAGTTCGCGGGTCAGGGTTTCGGCGCCTTCAAGCCGAAGCTGGCTGAACTGGCTGTGTCCTCGATGGCGAACGTCACCGCCGAGATGCGCCGCCTGATGAACGACCCGGCCGAGATCGACCGCGCCCTGGCCGCCGGCGCCGAAAAGGCCCGTGAAGTCGCCGAGCCGACCATCGCCGAGGTCAAGAAGATCGTCGGCTTCTGGCAGGGTTGAGCCGAATGGCGCACCCGCTGGATCGTCCGATCTGGAACGCCCTGACGTCCGCGCGTCAGGCGTCCCTGGCCGTGGGAGCGGGCGGGGCGCTGCGGCTGGCGCCGGGTTACGGCGTCTTCGTCGCCAGCGTCGATCAGTCGCCGGAAAGCCTGGCGGCCGTCGCGGCGCTGGAGCAGCCCGAGGGGCTGCTGGCCACGGTCGAGGCGGAGCGCACGCCCGTCCCGCCTGGCCTGACGGTGCTGAAGGAGGCGGTGCTGACGCAGATGGTTCTGGTCGATCTGGCTCCGGCCAAGGCGCGCGACATCGCTGTCGAGCCCCTGACCGAGGCCGACGCGCCCGCCATGCTGGCTCTGGCGACCCTGACCGAGCCGGGGCCCTTCTTCGACAAGACGCACCGACTGGGCGACTTCTTCGGGGTCAAGCAGGACGGGCGGCTGTTGGCCATGGCGGGTGAACGGCTGAAGCCGGACGGCTTCACCGAGGTCTCGGGCGTGTGCGCCCATCCCGACGCGCGCGGGCGGGGCTACGCCGGGGCGTTGATGCGGGCGGTGATCGAGCGCATCCTGGCGCGCGGCGAGACGGCCTTCCTGCATTCCTATGCGGACAACGCCGGGGCCATCGCCCTGTATCATTCGCTGGGCTTCGCCATCCGGGCGCAGATGCAGATGCGGATGCTGACCCAAGGCGATCAGGCCAAGGGCGATCTGGCGAAACCCGCTGAGGGCGCCTAGCTTAGCTTCGACCTTTGTTTCGGAGGCTGTTTTGTTTCGGAGCCTGTCATGAGCCAGCACGTCGCCGTCGTCGAATGGAACCGGGGCGATCAGCCCTTCAGCGACAACAAATACGGTCGCGGCCATGACTGGCGCTTCGACGGCGGCGCGGTGGTGCGGGGATCGTCCGCGCCCTCGCCCATGATCCCGCCGCCCCTGTCGGAAGAGGCGGCGGTGGACCCGGAAGAGGCCCTGGTCGCCGCCCTGTCCAGCTGCCACATGCTGTTCTTCCTGGCCTACGCCCGCAAGGACGGCTTCGTGGTCGATTCCTATCGCGACGAGGCCGAAGGAACCCTGGGCAAGGACGAGCGCGGCAAGATGTCGATCACCGAGGTCGTTCTGCGCCCCGCCGTGACCTGGTCGGGCGACAAGCAGCCGGACGCGGCGGCGATCGCCGATCTGCACCATCGCGCCCACGACGCCTGCTACATCGCCAACTCGGTTCGCGCCGAGGTGAAGATCGAGCCGCGCTGAAATCTTCAGGCCGTCTCCTCTTCGATTAGGGAGCGGAAGGCGGCGTGGGCGGCGGTCATGCCGTCCGTCGTCGCCAGTGTGATGTTGCCCGCCGGCCGCGCCAGGTCGCCGGCGGCGAAGACCCCCGGCTGGCTGGTCTGCTGCTGGGCATCGACCTTGACGATGCGGCCCATGGGGGTGTCGGTCATCTCGCAGCCCAGGCTTTCGGCGAAGCCGCCGGACTGCCGCACATGGGCGCCGACGAAGACGGCCTTCAGCGGGATGAAGCGCCCGTCCGTCAGCCGCGCCCCGGTCAAGGTCGGCGCCTCGCCTTCCAGACGTTCGACGGGCGTCGGCTCGATGGTTACGCCGCGCCGCGCCAGCACGCGCGCGTCGTCTTCGCTCAGGCGCGCCGGGTCGATGAACAGCACGACCTGGCCCCATTCGGCGACGACGCTGGCATACTGGACCGCATGGTCGCCGCGCCCCAGGACGCCGATCGGCCCGCCGCCGACCTCATAGCCGTGACACCAGGGGCAGTGCAGGGCGGTGCGTCCCCAGCGCTCTTTTACGCCAGGCAGGTCGGGCAGGACGTCCTCGACCCCGTGGGCCAGGATCAGACGGCGGCCCATGGTGCGGCTGCCGTCGGCGAAGGCGACCGAGAAGCCGCCGTCGATGCGCGTCGCGTCCACCGCCTCGGCCATGCGGAAGGCGGCGGTGGGATAGGCCGCGATCTGGGCGCGGGCGGCGGCGGCGATCTCTGAACCGGGACGGCCGTCGTTGCTCAGCACCCCGTGCGCGCGTGCGGCGAAACGGTTCCGGGGACGGCCGTCGTCGATGACCAGGACGCGGCGGCGCGCCCTTACCAGCTGCAGGGCGGCGGACAGGCCCGCGTAGGAGCCGCCGATGACGACGGCGTCATGGGGCATCGGATTTTCTCTGGTGCGCATGGAGCAGGTCTCTCTTGGGATGGGCGGCCAGCCGGCGCGAGAAGTCCGCCGACAGATCGGCCAGGGTGATGGAGTCCAGCCGCGCGGCCAGCAGGGCGCGCGCGGCGGCGTAGGTGTCGGACAGGGCGTCGTTGACGGCGGCCTCGATCAGGCAGCCCTCCGCCTCGACCGGAGGCGTTTCGGGCAGCAGGCCGGGCTCGCCCAGGGCGGCGTGGACCTGGCCCAGGGTGACGGCCTCCAGCGGGCGCGCCAGCCGCCAGCCGCCGCCGTGGCCCTTCTCGGACACGACCAGCCCCTGTTCGCGCAGGCCCGCCATGGTGCGGCGGACCACGACCGGATTTGTCGACAGGCAGGTCGCCAGCATGTCCGAGGTCATCGGCCGGCCGCAGCGCTGTTCATGCTCGGCCATGTGCAGCAGGGCGTGCAGGATGTTGGAGAGGCGGGAGTCTCTTTTCATGTAACTTCAATTGTTACGTGATGGGACGCGCGTCAAGGCGCGGTCCAGAGATTATTTTCAGCAGGCTGTTTTTCAGACGTGGGGCGCGCTGTCCTTCAGGAAGGCGCTGAAGCGACGCAGCGCCTCTTCGGTCAGTTCGGGATGGTGGCGCATGGGGCCGTTGTTGGTCGGCTCGTCAAAGGCGTGGGTGCCGTCGGCGACCCAGCTTTCGACCTCCGAACCGCAGTCGCGGATCATGGCGTTGACCCGTTCGGCGTTGCGGACGGTGGTCAGGTGATCGCGTTTGGCCGTCAGCGCCAGGACGCGCGGGCAATGGCGCCAGGGCTTCATTCGATTGAAGGCCCAGGGGCCGATGTAGGGATAGGCCAGCCAGACGGCCTTGACGCCGGACAGGTCGACGGCTGCGGGATCGGCCACGCCCATGCGGCCCGGCTCGGGCGTCTCGCTCATCATCTCCATGATGGCCCAGCCGCCGTGGCTCCAGCCGCCTAGCGCCAGTTGCGAGGCGTCGACGTCCGGGCGTTGCGAGACGCCATGGATGGCCGCCAGCACGTCGCCCGCGCGCTCATAGCCGCGAAAGGCCAGGCCGGTGCAGACGGCGATCAGGGTGAAGTTTCGGCCCCATCCGCGCGGCGCATAGGAATCGACGATGAAGGCGCGCCAGCCCGCCGCCTTCGCCGCCTCGGCGTAGCGCGGCAGATGGGCCCGCAGACCGCCGCAGCCGTGGAACAGAAGGACCGCCGGACGGGCCTTGTCGTCGTCCGGTCCGACGACGTGAACATGGGGCTCTAGCTGGGCCCAGCGGGCGGCGACGGTGTCCATCGGCGCAGCTTAATCCGTCTCTCCGCCGAAGAAAGAGGTCTTGCGCTTTCGATATATCGATATATCTGTTTGCGAGTTCGATATATCTAAGTGAGAGAGAAAGAGACGCAGATGAGAGGATTCAAGGGAATCGGAATGCGCGGCTGCGGCATGGGCCACGGCTTTGCGCGCGGGCACGGCGGCCCTTTTCGGTCGATGCGGCCGGAAGGGCGACGCATGGGCGAGGGTCGGATGCGCGGCGAAGGCCACGGCCGTCGCGGCGGCGGCCGCATGTTCGAGCACGGCGCCCTGCGCTGGGTGCTGTTGTCGCTGATCGCGGACAAGCCCAGTCACGGCTATGAACTGATCAAGGCCATCGAGGCCCGAATGGGCGGAACCTACACGCCCAGCCCCGGCGTCATCTACCCCAGCCTGACCCTCCTGGAGGACATGGGCGCCCTGAGCGTCGTCGCCGAGGGCGGCAAGAAGCGTTACGCCGTCACCGATGAAGGCCGTCGCCTGCTGGGCGAGAACGCCGAGGCCCTGGCTCACGCCGAGCGCAAGATGAAGGTCTTGCGCGGCCGCGCCGACCGTCCGGCCCGCATCGCCCAGGCCATCGAGGCCTTCCGCGCGGCGATCCATGAGCGTCTGAGCCAGGAACCGCCGCTCAGCGAGGCTCAGGTCGAGACCATCGCCGACCTGATCGAGGCCGCAGCCGAAAAGGTGAGACAGGCATGAACGACGCCCTGCTGAGACAACCGCGCCGCGTGCGGCACGAGCTGAAGTTCCGCCGCGCGCGCGTGGAGGCGGTGCAGCAGCTGACCCCCGTGCTGAAACGGATCGTCCTGACGGGCGAGGAGTTGGAGGGCTTCTTCAGCCCCGGCTTCGACGACCACGTGAAGATCTTCCCCGCGCGGCGCGGCGAGCCCCTGGTGCTGCCGACGCTGGGGCCGGACGGGCCGGTGTTTCCCGAGCCCCGGCCCGTGGCGCGCGACTACACGCCGCGTGTTTTCGACGCCGCCAATCGTCGGCTGACCATCGACTTTGCCGTCGGCCATGGCGGGCCGGCGACGGCCTGGGCCGAGGATGCGCGACCGGGCGACGAACTGGGTCTGGGCGGGCCGCGCGGCTCCTTCCTGATCCCGACCAGCTTCGCCGAGCATCTGCTGGTCGGCGACGAGGCGGCGATCCCCGCCATCGCGCGCCGTCTGGAGGAGCTGCCCGCGACCGCGCGCGCCATCGCCTGCATCGAGGTGAACGACGCAGGCGGAGAGCTGGATCTGCCCAGTCCGGCGAACGTCGAGATCGTCTGGGTGCATCGCAACGGCGGCCCGCGCGGCCGCGCCGAGGCCCTGACGGCGGCGGCGGTGGCGGCGGCGAAACGGATCGACCCGGCCGACGCCTATGTCTGGGTCGCCTGCGAATCCTCGGTCGCCCGCTCGATGCGCGCCGCCCTGCTGGCCGCCCGGCCGTTCAACCCGAAATGGATGAAGGTCGCCGGCTACTGGCGCCTGGGCCGCGCCGGCTCGCACGAGGTGATCGAGGACTGAGGCCCGACCGGGCCTTGGCCAAAAGAAAGGGCGCTGCCGATGACCGGCAGCGCCCTCTTCTTTGCGCTCAAGCAGCGAGCCGCCGCGCGGCTCGCGTTGGCGCTCTTCATGCCTAGTGCCGGAAGACGCGAACGCCCGTGAAGGCCATGGCCACGCCGCGCTCGTCGGCGGCGGCGATGACCTCCTCGTCGCGGATCGAACCGCCCGGCTGGATCACCGCCGTGGCCCCGGCGGCGACCGCTTCCAGCAGGCCGTCGGCGAAGGGGAAGAAGGCTTCGGAGGCGCAGGCCGAACCCTCGGCCAGCGAATGGGCCAGACCCTTGGCCTCGCCCGCTTCCTTGGCGCGGATGGCGGCGATGCGGGCGCTGTCGCGACGGTTCATCTGGCCGGCGCCGATGCCCGCCGTCTGGCCGTCCTTGGCGTAGACGATGGCGTTGGACTTGACGTGCTTGGCCACGGTGAAGGCGAACAGCATGTCCTGGATCTCGGTCGGCGTCGGCTGGCGGCGCGTGACGATCTTCAGGTCGGAGGGCTTGATCAGCGAGCGGTCGCGCGACTGCACCAGGAAGCCGCCGGCCACCGAGCGGAAGACTTCGCCCGGACCGTGCGGATCGGGCAGGCCGTCGGTGATCAGCAGGCGCAGGTTCTTCTTGGCGGCGAAGACGGCCTTGGCCTCTTCATCCGCGCCGGGGGCGATGACCACCTCGGTGAAGATGCCGGTGATGGCGCGGGCGTCGTCGCCGTTCAGCGGGCGGTTGACGGCGATGACGCCGCCGAAGGCCGACACGGCGTCGCATTCTAGCGCGCGGGCGTAGGCTTTCGACAGATCCTTGCCGACGGCCACGCCGCAGGGGTTGGCGTGCTTGACAATGACGCAGGCCGGGGCCTCGAACTCGGCCACCAGCTCATAGGCGGCGTCGGCGTCGGCGATGTTGTTGTAGCCCAGTTCCTTGCCCTGGATCTGGGTGGCGTAGGCCACGCCCGGGCGACGCTCGCCGGTGCGGTAGAAGGCGCCGGTCTGGTGCGGGTTCTCGCCGTAGCGCAGGGTCTGGGCCAGCGAACCGGCGATCGACTTGCGGGCCGGAGCGGCGTCGTTCAGCTGAGCGGCGAACCAGCCGGAAACGGCGGCGTCATAGGCGGCGGTGCGGGCGAAGGCGCGGGCGGCCAACTGCTTGCGCAGGGCCAGGGTGGTCGAGCCGTCGGCCTTCAGCGCTTCGACGATCAGGCCGATGCTGATCGAGTCGACGGCGACGGCGACGTGGCCGTGGTTCTTGGAGCCCGAGCGGATCATGGCCGGGCCGCCGATGTCGATGTTCTCGATAGCCGCTTCAAAACCGCCGCCGTCCTCGACCGTCTTCTCGAACGGATAGAGGTCGATCCAGACGATATCGATGGCGCCGATATTGTGCTCTGTCATGGCGGCGGCGTGGGTCGGGGCGTTGCGCACGCCGAGCAGGCCGCCGTGGACGACAGGGTGCAGGGTCTTGACCCGGCCGTCCATCATTTCCGGGAAGCCGGTCAGATCGGCCACGTCCTTGACCGGCAGGCCGAAGCCCGCGATCGCCGCCTTGGTGCCGCCGGTCGAGACCAGTTCGACGCCCAGCCTCGCCAGGGTGCGCGCGGCGTCTTCCAGCCCCGCCTTGTCCGACAGGGAGATCAGGGCGCGGACCGGTTTGATCGCGTCCGGGGCGGGCGGAAAGTCGGGAGCGGCGGGCATGGGCGGCGTCCGTTTACGGCTGGGGCGGGAGATGGCGGGGCCTCTAGCACCAACGGGGCGCGGCGTCAGCCCTTGGGCCGTGTTCAGGGCTGATCCGAGCTCTGGGGCAGGGCTATGAAGTCGCCTTTCCGCGCGGCCCGCCAATCCGCTTCGTCCGGCCAGCCGCCGCGCGACCCCCTCCAGCGCGTCGCCAGCCGCTCGTCCGGTTTCAGTGGAACGCCGGCCAGCACGGCGTCGCATTGCACCGACATGATGCGACCGATCAGGCGTACGGTCAGTTCGTCATCGCCGAAACGGGTCAGCCACGGTTCCGCAAAGGTCTGGGACGGTTGGAACCAACCCGACGACTGTTGCACGGTCTCTTCATTGACGAGCAGGCGCTCCTGGCCCCATCCGGACCAAGCGAAGGCGTTGTCGACGCAGACTGTACTGTTGCCGATCCGATAGAGCCAGCGTTGTCCGATCAGAGTCGCCACAGGTCAGCTCGGATCGCCGCTCGCGCCGGCGGGGCTCAGCTTCCAGCGGACCTTGGTCTCGGCGTCGGTGCGGGCCGAGCCGCGCACGACGATCTGGAGGCTGCGGCGGGTCAGGCCTTCGTCGATGTGGACAGCGGGCTCGATGGCCACGTCGGGGCCGTCGCTGCGGAACCACCAGCCGCGCCCCGACGGGCCGCGCAGCAGGATGGAGCGGCGGTCGCGGGCCAGCGAGGCCTGAACGCCCGGCTCGAGCTGGAAGCGCAGGGCGTAGGGGGCGGCGATGGCGCGGGCGGCCTCGGGACGGCCCTCGGGCGGATGCAGCCGTTCCTCGGCGCGCAGTTCGTCCAGCCTCTGATCGATGTAGAGACGACGCTGGTGCATCAGGCCGTACAGCGGCATCCAGCCGTCGTGTTCGACCTCCAGCCAGACGGCGCCGTCGCCTTCCTGGTGCTGGCGCGTGACATGAAGGGCGGGGCCGACGAGACGCGGGCCCAGCAACTCGCCCTTCCAGCCCGACAGGGGTTCGCCCAGCGGCTGTTCGCCCAGGGTCAGGGTGGAGGCGCCGGGCGTCAGGCGCAGGGCCTGGCGGTCCAGGGCGCGCGGGGTCCATCCGGCCGAGGTGAACAGGCGATCGCGGCCGCAGACGACCTCCAGCGCGGCGGGTTGGCCGCAGGCGGCGGCCGACCAGGCGTTGCGGGCCGGGGCCTCGACATCGATCAAGACGGTCAGCAGCGGGCTGGAGACGCGCAGCAGGCCGCCGACGAGGCCGCCGGCCGGGGCGGCGGGCGCATCGTCATGGGCGCGGGCGGCGGCGATGCGTTCCGGCGTCGAGGGGCCGCCGCCCTGGAAGACGGCCAGGCGGCGGTCGGGCAGGGTCTGGAGGCGCAGGGCCAGGGTCAGGCGCGAGATGGCCTCGGCCACCGGCTCGGGCGTCACCTCCGACAGCTGGGCCAGGGCGTCGTCCAGCGTCAGCAGGTCGAGCAGCAGCTCCAGCCCCATCTCCGGCGCGCGCGTGGCGTGGGCGCCGTCGGGGGCGACTGTGGCGGCCAGGGCGCCGGGCAGACGTTTCAGCGCCTTGTTGCGGATGGCGGCGCCGGCCTTGCCGGTCAGGGCGCAGCCGGCGACGGCGGCGGCGGTCAGGCGCTCGGCGCGGCCCATGATCCCGCCGGGCGGACGCAGCAGCTGGCGCGCCTGGTGGGCCAGGATATCCGTCAGTTGCAGGCGCTCGATCTCGGTCGCTGCGCCCGCCAGTCGCCGTCCGGCGCAGGCCAGGTGATAGACCCGGCGGGCCAGGATGTCGGGATCCCAGGAGAAGGGCGACCAGCGGCTGAACACCTCGCGCCAGGCCAGGGTCATGGCCAGGGCCTCGCGCGCGCCGCGATCGCCCTGGGCCATCATGGCGGGCAGCCAGGCGAAGCCGTGCAGTTCGACCGCGAAGGCGCGGCTGGGGGTGGGGCTGTTCCACAGCTCCAGCGGGGTCTCGGCGTCCAGGCTGAGGCCGGCCAGCGTCAGCTTGCCCGACAGCAGGGGGCGCGGCGCTTCTTCGGGCAGGGGGCGGAAGTCACGCGGACTGACGGCGAAGCCCTCGGCCGTGGGACCGCCTAAGGTCAGGCCGTAGCCGGGCAGGCCGTAAAGCTCGATCCACGCCTGGCGCGCGGCCAGTCCCTTGGCGACCGAGGCCCAAAGGCGCGGGTCGGGCCGGGCGCCCGAGGCGGCGCGCACGGGGGTCCGCAGGGGCGCGCCCTTCAGACCGGGGATGTGCCCCTCGGCCAGGGGGACGTCGCTGTCGCGCGGGGCGAAGGGGCCGAGAGGACTCACGCGGCGGCGGCCTTCAGGGCCTGGATGTTGGCGGCGTAGGCGTCCGGTCCGCCCTTGAAGACGAAGGAGCCGGCGACCAGGGCGTCGGCTCCGGCGGCGACGCAGGCCCCGGCGTTGGCGGCGACCACGCCGCCGTCGACCTGGAGATGGGCCTTGGACCCGGCGCGGTCGAGGATGGCGCGGGCGCGCTCGATCTTCCTCAGCGAGGTCTCGATGAATTTCTGACCACCGAAGCCGGGATTGACCGACATGATCAGCACCAGGTCCACCATCTCCACGGTCTCCTCCAGCACGCTCAGCGGCGTGCCCGGGTTGAAGACGAGGCCGGCCTTGGCGCCCAGCTGACGAATCTGGCCCAGCGTGCGGTGGACGTGCGGGCCGCTTTCGGGGTGGACGCTCATGATGTCGGCGCCCGCCGCGCGATAGGCCTCCAGCCAGTTGTCGACCGGAGCGACCATCAGGTGCACGTCGAACGGCAGGCTGGTGTGCGGGCGCAGGGCCTTCACCACGTCCGGGCCGATGGTCAGGTTGGGCACGAAATGGCCGTCCATGACGTCGACGTGAATCCAGTCGGCGCCGGCCGTCTCCAGCGCGCGGATCTCCTCGCCCAGCTTGGAGAAGTCGCTGGCCAGGATGGAGGGGCAGATCAGCGGGGCGGTCGCGGTCGTCTGGGTCATGACTGTGCGACTTACGGCCCTCGGCGGCGAGGGGCAAGCCGGGCCGCTGACGCAGTTGCCGAGGGAGGCGTCCATTCGCGCTTCGCGAACGGTCGGCGGTGGTCGTTGGCGAAGGCGCCGCGGTCGAGGGCGCAAGGGCGCTGGCGAGGCGCAGCCGGTCGACGCAAGGACGGCGGCGAACCGCTTCACCCGTCCCCGAAAGGACCTCGTCATGATCCGCCTGCTCGCCGTCGCCGCCGTCCTCGCCTTCGCCGTTCCGGCGTCCGCCCAGCCTTCGGGCCATCGCTTGACCTTCACCTTCGAGACCGGGGCGGAGACCGGGGCGGTCATGGTCGCCCTCTATGCCGATGAGGCCGCCTATGAAACCGGGGCGCCCAGCCGCGTGGCCCGGGTCGATGTGGCGGCGGGCGACCGCGCCGCCGTGTTCGAGAACCTGCCCGCCGGCGCCTACGGGATGAAGGCGTTCCACGACGTCAACGCCAACGGAAAGATGGACGTGAATCCCTTCGGCATGCCGACCGAGCCCTTCGCCTTCTCCAACAACGCGGTCGGCCACATGGGCCCGGCCAAGTGGGAGCGCGCCCGTTTCGATGTCTCGGGCGCCACGGCCCAGACCATCCGCATCCGCTAGGTCCAGAACGCCAGGAGACATTGTCATGATCCCGACCCGCCGCACCCTGTTCATGGGCGCCGCCGCGCTCGCCGCCGCACGCGTCCTGGCCCCTGATCGGGCCTATGCTCTGCAAGCCTTGGCGGCGACCGCCGACTGGTCCCTGGCCACCGCCGACGTCGAGAGCGACATCGCCCCGCGCGCCCTGCGCCTCGTCCACGGCCGGGCGCCGCAGGGGCTGTCGGGCAGCCTCTATCGCAACGGACCGGCCAAGTTCCGACGGCCGGGCCGCTCGTCCCAGCACTGGTTCGACGGGGACGGCCTGATCCGCCGCTGGCGCATTCAGGATGGTCAGGCCAGCCTGGCCGCCCGCTTCGCCGACACCCGCAAGCGGCGTCAGGAGACCGAGGCCGACGCCATGCTGATGCCCGGCTTCGGCACCGTCGGCGATCCACGCGCCCGCATCGGCTCGGCCGACGACGCCAGCCCGGCCAACACCTCGGTGCACAAGGTCGGCGGCAGGCTTTGGGCCCTGTGGGAGGCCGGCTCGCCGCTGGCCATGGATCCCGAGACCCTGGCGACAGAAGACTTCGTCACCCTGCGTCCCGACCTGAAGAACATGCCCTTCCTGGCCCATCCGCGCATCGAACCGGACGGCCGCATCTGGAACCTGGGCGTGAACGGCGAACAGGCCATGGTGTGGCGCCTGGCGGCGGACGGGTCGCTGGAGGACGCCGAGGTGATCGCCCTGCCGCGCGCCAGCTACATCCACGACTTCAGCGCCACGGCCCGCCATCTGGTCATCGTGCTGCAGCCCTGGGTCCATGTCCGCAACGTCGCGCCGATGTCGGCGGGCTTCGACTGGACGCCCGAGGCGGGAACCCAGGTGCTGGTGGTCGACAAGGCCGACCTGTCGCAGCGACGCCTCTACGACCTGCCGCCCTTCGGCTTCTTCCACGTCGGCGACGCCTGGGACGAGACGGACGGCACGATCCGCTTCGACCTGTGCGCGCACAGGGACATGGACTTCGCCGCGCGCGGCGCCCAGGAGGTGCTGAACGGCGTGCCACTGGGCGGAGAACCGGCCGAACTGGCCATGGTCGTGCTGTCGCCGAACGGGCGCGGGCGGCTGGAGCGGACCGGCGTGGTCGGCGAGTTCCCGCGCAGCGACCCGCGCCGCGCCGGCCTGGCGCGCCGCTTCAGCCTGCACACCACGGGCGAGCGCGCCGACCGGCCCCTGGCCTCGGCGGTCGCCGTCACCGACTGGTCGTCGGGGCGCACCCGGTCCTTCGACTTCGGCCCCGATCATGTGACGGACGAGATGGTCTACGTCCCCAAGCCCGGCGGGACGCACGAGGCCGACGCCTGGCTGGTCGGCCCGACCATCAATCTGAAGGCGGGGGTCAGCGAACTGCACGTCCTGGACCTGATGCGCGTCGAGGACGGCCCGGTCGCCACCTGGCGCGCCGATGTGGCCCTGCCGGCGGCCTTCCACGGAAACTGGGCGTGAAAGCCACATCCCGCCTTGTCCTCATCGCCGTTCGTCGACGGGCGGTTGACCCCCGCCGTCGAACGGGCCAAGACCCCTGCGCCGCCCAGATGCCTATCGTGGGGCGGCGTCTTTTTGGAAACCCTCAGATGAACCCCGAAGACCGAAGTCCGTCTTCAACTTCTTCGACGCTCTGAGGACGCTCCGCTTCCGCGCGAGGGTGTCCTCGCGAAAGGAAGCGACTTATGCTGAACGCCTATGACTGGCGCGCTGATCGGCTCGTGCGCCTGGATACGGCCGTGGAACACGGCCCCGCCTGCTGGATCGACCTCGTCTCCCCGACCGCCGAGGAGGCGGCCGCGCTGGAGACCCTGACCGGCATCGATCTTCCCAGCCGGGATGAGATGGACGACGTCGAACCGTCCGCCCGCCTTTACGCCGAGGACGGCGGCGTCTTCATGATCGCCGCCGTGGCCACGGATCTGGAGACCCATGATCCGGTCAAGACGCCGGTGAGCTTCATTCTCAAGGGCGGGCGGCTGGTGACGGTGCGCTATGGTCAGCCGCGCGCCTTTCCCGTCTTCATCGCCCACGCCACCAACAAGCCGGGCGAGAGGCTGGCGACCGGCGAGAGCATCATGCTGGGGCTGATCGAAGCCATCATCGATCGCTACGCCGACGCCCTGGAGGCCAAGGGGGTCGAGCTGGAGGGCATTTCGCGGCTGATCTTCCGCAAGCGCGATCCTCGCGCCATGGAAAGCCACAACCTGCAGTCGGTGATCCAGGACATCGGTCGGGCCGGGGACTTCCTGGCCCTGATCCGCGAGAGCCTGTCCAGCCTGCAACGCCTGCTGGCCTATCACGCGGCGCTGTCGGCCTCCCGCGCGCCTGGCAAGGCCGACCGCGAAGCGCGCCAGACCCTGCGTCTGATGCAGCGTGATGCGGCGGCGCTGAGCGAGCTCAGCATCTCGATGTCGTCCAAGGTGACCTTCCTGATGGACGCCACCCTGGGGCTGATCAACCTGGAGCAGAACCAGATCATCAAGATCTTCTCGGTCGCCGCCGTGGCCCTGCTGCCACCGACGCTGATCGCCTCCATCTACGGCATGAACTTCGATGTCATGCCGGAGCTGCACTGGCGTTACGGCTATCCGGCGGCGGTCGGCGCCATGGTGCTGTCGGCGGCCCTGCCGTATTTCTACTTCCGCAAGAAGCGCTGGCTGTAGGGGCTCACCACCAGCCCGCGTCGCGCAGGGCCTTGGCGTAGCGGCGGCTGACGGGGACGACCAGTCCCCCGTCCAGCGTCAGGGCGGCGCGGCCGTCGCCGCGCGCGACCGAGGCCACGGCGTCACGGGCCGCCCACCAGCTGCGATGGGTCTGGGCGCCCTCCAGCCCTTCCAGTTCGCCCAGGGCGTCCGACAGGCGCATCAGGATCAGGTCCGAGCCCCTGTCCGTGTGCAGGCGCAGATAGTGATCCTCGGCCTGGACGGCGATCAGGCGCCCGCCGCGCAGTTTCAAGGGCAGGCGGTCCAGGAAGCGGGCGGGCGCGTCGCCCGGCGCGGCGGCGTGGGTCTCGACGGGCTGCTTGCGGCCCAGAAAGACGTTGAGGGCGCTCAGTACGGCGGTGATCAGGGCCACGGGCGGGAAGAAGTGGACCAGGTCGTCGGCGTGGCGCAGCCGCCCCTCGAACATCAGGCCGGTCAGGGCCCAGACCATGAGGGTCAACGGCCCCGTGATGACCAGAGTCAGGGCGGCGACGCCCAGCCACGGGCGCGCGTCCACGTCGATGAACCGTTCGACCAGCAGGCTGCACAGGTGCCCCCACAGGCCGCCGACGACGAGCACGGGCATCCAATAGGCCAGACGCTGCGCCAGCGGCGCGCCGTTGGAGCCGAAGGCGCCGCCGAGCGCCAGGAAGACGCCCGCCCCTACAGCGACCGCCAGGCCGCGCAGGAAGTCGCGCGCCTTGGAGCCTGGCGAGAAATCCAGTCGAGGAGTCACGCGCGCGTCGGACCGCAGACGGCGCGGAAGCCGGCGGCGGCGAACCGCACCATGTAGTCGCAGGCGCTGTCCAGATCGCCCGAGCGGCACAGGCCTCCCGACAGGCGGTCCAGACGCCCCGTCTCGCCCAGGGTCAGGGTCAGGGCCCCCGACAGATTGTGATAGGCCCAATAGAGGTCGGCCTCGTCCGCCTCGGGCATGATGCGCTTGACCAGCTCGAGCAGGCGACGGATCGCCGGGTCGAAATAGCGGGCCATGGTCTCGCCGCCGAAAGCCGGGTTGGCGTTGGTCTGGGCCACCAGGGCGGCGTAGTGCTTCCACCCCGGCCCGCCCTTCAGCGACCACTGGAACGGCGGGCGCAGGAAAGCCTCGAACAGTCCCTCCAGCGTCATGGCCTCGCCCGCCGCCTCTGCGTAGCGGTCGACCGCGGCCACGCGCTCGGCGTTCCACACCTCGGCGCGGCGGTTGAAGACGGCGTCGAAAAGCTCTTTCTTGGCCCCGAAATAATAGTGGACCAGGGCCGTATCCACGCCGGCCTCGCGCGCCACCTCGCGGATGGTGACGCCATAGAAGCCATGCTTGGAGAATAGGTCCTCGGCCGCGTTCAGGATGGCCTCGCGCGTCTCCCCGGCGACGGCCGCCCTGGACTTCTTGGGACGCCCGCGTCGCGCCGGGGCGGCGGGCGGGGCTGGAATCTGGGGCGGCGGCAGGTCGCTCTTCGTCATGGCCGGAAGCTAGTCGCGCTTCGGGGGTTAGTGCAACGGCGCCACAGGGCGGGCTCTTCCGTGACGGAAATCAGGCTTGGCCGTTTGACAGGCGGCCGAAACCCGGTCACCTATGCTGAAAATCATTGAACGCTGAATAAAAAGCGTCGATCGGGCCGGAAACAAGATTGGGATGCACATGAACAGACTCGTGAAGACCGCCCTGCTGGCGGGCGCCGCATTCGGCGCAATGACCTCGGCCGCTCAGGCGCAGGACGTGACGACGCAGGAGGCTGCGGCCCAGGTCGAAGACATCATCGTCACCGCCCGCCGCACCGAGGAGTCGGCCCAGAAGACGCCGCTGGCTCTGACGGCCTTCAGCGGCGAGACGCTGGAGCGCACCGGCGCTCAACAGGTCACCGATCTGCAGGGCGCGGTGCCGAACCTGAACCTGGTCCAGGGCCGGGGCTCGTCGAACGCGACCAACATCTACATCCGAGGCGTGGGCCAGCCCGACGCGCTGCAGACCTTTGATCCGGCGGTCGGGGTCTATGTCGACGACGTCTATTATTCGCGTATTCGCGGCACCCAGTTCGACCTGCTGGATCTGGAGCGCGTCGAGATTCTGCGCGGCCCGCAGGGTACGCTGTACGGCAAGAACACCATCGGCGGCGCCATGAAACTGGTGTCGCGCCGCCCGGACCAGGAGTTCCGCGCCCGCGCCTCCGCCGCCTATGGCGACTATGATCTGGTTGAAGTCCAGGGCGCCGTGTCCGGCCCCGTGACCGACAACCTGGCCCTGGGCCTGTCGGCTCTGCATTCGGAGCGCGGCGGCTATGTCACCGATCCGGCTACCGGCGCCGAGTACAACGACAAGAACTCGACCGCCGTGCGCGCCAGCCTGGCCTGGGATCCGGCGTCGAACTTCCGCATCGACCTGAACGCCGACTACGCCAAGGACGATGCGGGCATGACGGTCGGTCAGGCCCAGAACGATTTGACGGACCTGTTGAAGACCACGGTATTGCGCCCCGTGCCGAACCCGGTTCCGGAATATAATTTCAAGACCCGTACGACGCCGGGCCTGCCGAACGAGACGCGGCTGGAGACCTGGGGCACGGCGCTGCGCGCGACCTGGGATCTGTCCGACGCGCTGTCGCTGAAGTCGATCACCGCCTATCGCGGCCTGAACACCGACGACTACATCGACTTCGACGCCACGGAACTGGAGATCGCCGACGCCCTGGTCGCCGTGGATCAGACCCAGTTCAGCCAGGAGCTGCAGCTGACTTATACCGGCGATCGTCTGAACGCGGTCGCGGGCCTGTACTACCTGAAGGAAGACGTCGACTCCCATCAGGAGAGCTACAACGACGCTCTGCTGGGACCGGCGTTCGGCAACTCCGGCTTCCTGCGCACCATCGACGACACCCTGGAGACGACCTCCAAGGCCGTCTACGGCAACCTCAGCTATGACGTGACCGACAAGCTGCGCCTGTCGGCGGGCGTCCGCTATACTGAGGAAGAGAAGGACTACTGGCGCACGACGTCGACCTTCTACAGCCTGCTGCCAGCGTTCAACGCGACCTATGTCTTCGCGCCGGACGTGGGCAAGTACGACGACACTTCGATCATGCTGTCGGCCGATTATCTGTTGTCCGACGACGCCATGGTCTATGCGCGTTATTCGCAGGGCTTCAAGTCGGGCGGCTTCAACGGCCGCGCCAACTCCCCGACCGAGGCGACCGAGTACCAGCCGGAAACGGCGGACTCGTTCGAGGTTGGCGCCAAGACCTCGTTCTGGGATCGTCGCGCCCGCCTGAACCTGGCGGCCTTCATGACCAAGTATGAAGACTTCCAGGCTCGCGTCGCCGGTCTCGACACGGACCCGGTGACGGGTCTGCCCGCCCCGGTTCTGTCGGTGCTGAACGCCGGTCAGCTGGACATCTTCGGCTTCGAGCTGGAAGGCGTTCTGGTCCCGATCCGCGGTCTGACGCTGGACGCCCAGGTCGGCTTCCTCGAAGCCGACTACAAGGAGTTCAAGGACGACCGCTTCACCAACTTCGGCGGCAGCCGCGCCTTCCAGGACCCGGCCTTCTCGCCCAAGTGGACCCTGCGGTTCGGCGGCCAGTACGAATGGTTCCTGTCGGGCGGCTCCTCGGTGACCGTCGGCGGCGCGGCCAAGTTCCGCTCGAAGATGGCCCTGGCGGTCGACAACACCTACGAGAACACGGCGACCGAAATCCCCGGCATGTATCAGGACGACTACTGGCTGTACGACGCCCGCGTCGTCTGGTCGGACGCGTCGGACCGCTACTCGGTCGGCCTGTATGGCCAGAACCTGTCGGACGAGGTCTACAAGACCGACGCTCAGGAGTTCTCGTCCATCGGCAACATCCGCACCGCCTATTACGGCGCGCCGCGGACCTGGATGATCAAGGTTTCGGCCAAGTATTGATGCTGCAAGCCTGAGCGCAGCGTACTGGGCGGCGGTTCGTTGGAGCCGCCGCCCTTCTTTTTTCGTGGCGCGCGGCCGTCGGGCCGCTACCGTCGCCGCAGCAGCCAGTCGGGGAAGGCCCATGAATCAGATCGAGGCCGCAAAGGCCCAGGCGGGAACGGTCGAGGCGCAAACCGCCTCGCCGGGCTATCGCTACTATGTGCTGGGGATCCTGATCCTCATCTACATGCTGAACTTCCTGGATCGGCAGATCATCGGCATTCTGGCCGCGCCGCTGAAGGCCGAGTTCAACCTCAGCGACAGCCAGTTCGGCCTGCTGGGCGGGCTGGCCTTCGCCCTGCTCTATTCCACCCTGGCCATCCCGATCGCCTGGCTGGCCGACCGGTTCAGCCGGGTGTGGATCATGACCGGCGCCCTGACGCTGTGGTCGGGCTTCACCGCCCTGTGCGGCCTGGCGGGCGGCTTCGGCTCCCTGTTCCTGTGCCGGATGGGCGTGGGCATCGGCGAGGCGGGCGGCGTGGCCCCGGCCTATTCCCTGATCGCCGACTACTTCCCCAAGTCACAGCGGGCGCGGGCCCTGGCGGCCTACGCCTTCGGCATCCCGCTGGGCATGGCGGCGGGCACCCTGGTCGGCGGCCTGCTGGCGGCGACCTACGGCTGGCGCACGGCCTTCATCGTGGTCGGCGTCCTGGGCGTGCTGGTCGCGCCTGTCCTGCGCCTGACGGTCAAGGATCCCAGGCGCGGAGGGTTGGACATCGAGCCGGCCGCCGCCGCAGCCGCCCCTGTCGAAACGCCGAAAGCTCCGCCCTTCAAGGCGGTGGTGCGCACCCTGGCCCCCAAGCCCAGCTTCTGGCTGCTGGCGTTCGGCGCGGCGTCGTCCTCCGTGTGCGGCTACGGCGTGGCCGCCTGGCTGCCCAGCTTCTTCATGCGCAGCTTCGGCCTGACCCTGTCGCAGACGGCCTGGTACTACTCCGCCATCGTCCTGGTCGGCGGGGTGGCGGGCATCTGGCTGGGCGGCGCCATGGCCGACCGGCTGGGCAGGAAATCCAAGGGGGCCTATCCGCTGACGCCGGCGATTGCCTTCCTGATTTCGGTGCCGTGCTTCATCCTGGCGATGAATTCAGGCGCGGTGGTGGGCGCCGTCATGCCGGGCTCGGACCCCAACGGCTTCGCGGCCCTGGCCCTGGCCTTCCTGATCTTCCTGATCCCGACGGGTCTGAACCTGACTTGGCTGGGGCCGATCACGGCGGCGGTGCAGCATCTGGCCAGCCCGACCATGCGGACGACGGCCTCGGCCCTGTTCCTGCTGATCAACAACCTGCTGGGGATCGCCGTCGGCATCTACTACTTCGGCTGGATGAGCGACATGCTACGGCCGACCTTCGGCGAGGAGAGCCTGCGTTGGGCCATCTATACGGGCATGGGCTTCTACCTGCTGTCCTCGGCCCTGCTGTTCGGCGCCTCGCGCACGCTCCAGAAGGACTGGGTCGACTAACGGCCCCCGGAACAGCCCTGGGCGGCGGTCCGGCGAGGCCCGCCGCCCGGCATAAGAAAATCCTCATGAGGCCATAAGACGACAGGCGGTTGCGCTGGCGAAGGCGCGACGCCTATAAGCGCGGCCAAAGTTTCCACAAACCTCCCTAAACGGCGCGGATCAGACATGAACATTCACGAGTATCAGGCCAAGCAGGTCCTCAAGGGCTACGGCGCCCCGGTCGCGGACGGCGTCGCCATCACCTCGGCCGACCAGGCCGAAGCCGCCGCCAAGCAACTGCCTGGCCCGCTCTATGTCGTGAAGTCGCAGATCCACGCCGGCGGCCGCGGCAAGGGCAAGTTCAAGGAACTGGGCGCCGAGGCCAAGGGCGGCGTGCGTCTGGCCTTCTCGATCGAGGAAGCCGTCGCCCACGCCAAGGAAATGCTGGGCAACACCCTGGTGACCGCCCAGACGGGCGAGGCCGGCAAGCAGGTCAACCGCCTGTACATCGAAGACGGCGCCGACATCGCCCGTGAGCTGTACTGCTCGCTGCTGGTCGACCGTTCGGTCGGTCAGACGGCCTTCGTCGTCTCGACCGAAGGCGGCATGGACATTGAGGAAGTGGCCCACGCCACCCCCGAAAAGATCCACACCATCGCCATCAACCCGGAAGCCGGCGTCACCGCCGAGAACGTCGCCGCCATCAATGCGGCGCTGGAGCTGACCGGTTCGGCCGCCGAAGACGGCAAGTCGCTGTTCCCGATCCTGTACAAGGCCTTCGTCGAGAAGGACATGGACATGCTCGAGATCAACCCGCTGATCGTCATGGAGAACGGCCATCTGCGCGTTCTGGACGCCAAGGTCAGCTTCGACGGCAACGCCCTGTACCGCCACGAAGACATCCGCGCCCTGCGCGATGAGACCGAAGAAGACGCCAAGGAGATCGAGGCCTCGAAGTGGGACCTCGCCTATGTGGCCCTCGACGGCAACATCGGCTGCATGGTCAACGGCGCCGGCCTGGCCATGGCGACGATGGACATCATCAAGCTGTACGGCAAGGAGCCGGCCAACTTCTGCGACGTCGGCGGCGGCGCCGGCAAGGACAAGGTCGCGGCGGCCTTCAAGATCATCACCGCCGACCCGAAGGTCGAGGGCATCCTCGTCAACATCTTCGGCGGCATCATGAAGTGCGATGTCATCGCCGAGGGCGTCGTGGCCGCGGTGAAGGAAGTGGGCCTGAAGGTGCCGCTGGTCGTGCGTCTGGAAGGCACGAACGCCGAGCTGGGCAAGAAGATCCTGAACGAGTCGGGCCTGACCATCCAGGCCGCCGACGACCTGGACGACGCCGCCCAGAAGATCGTCGCGGCGGTCGCCTAAGCGCCGCTACCGCCCAGCAGACACACAGAATTCAGAGCACAGACACATGTCCATCCTCGTCAACAAAGACACCAAGATCCTGGTTCAGGGCCTGACCGGCAAGACCGGCGGCTTCCACACCGAACAGGCGCTGGCCTATTACAACACCAAGATGGTCGGCGGCGTGCACCCGACCAAGGGCGGCCAGACCTGGACCGGCTCGCACGGTGAAACCCTGCCGATCTTCGCCTCGGTCGCCGAAGGCAAGGAGCGCACCGGCGCCGACGCCACGGTGATCTACGTTCCGCCGGCAGGCGCGGCCGACGCCATCATCGAAGCCATCGACGCCGAGATCCCCTTCATCACCTGCATCACCGAAGGCATTCCGGTGCAGGACATGGTGCGCGTCAAGGCGCGTCTGGACCGTTCGAACTCGCGCCTGCTGGGCCCGAACTGCCCCGGCGTCCTGACCCCGGAAGAGTGCAAGATCGGCATCATGCCGGGCAACATCTTCAAGAAGGGCAATGTCGGCATCGTCTCGCGTTCGGGCACCCTCACCTATGAAGCCGTGTTCCAGACCACCAACGAAGGCCTGGGCCAGACCACGGCCGTCGGCATCGGCGGCGACCCGGTCAAGGGCACCGAGTTCATCGACGTGCTGGAGATGTTCCTGGCCGACGACGCCACCGAGTCCATCATCATGATCGGCGAAATCGGCGGCGCGGCTGAAGAAGACGCCGCCCAGTTCCTGATCGACGAAGCCAAGAAGGGCCGCAAGAAGCCGATGGCCGGCTTCATCGCGGGCCGTACGGCGCCGAAGGGCCGCACCATGGGCCATGCCGGCGCCGTCGTCTCGGGCGGCAAGGGCGATGCGGAATCCAAGATCGCCGCCATGGAGGCCGCGGGCATCCGCGTGTCGCCGTCGCCGGCGCGCCTGGGCACGACTCTGGTGGAAGTGCTGAAGGGCTAAATCCTTCAGCGCACGCTGCGCGTGCGGGCGCTATCGCTCGCCGCGCGGCGGCTCGCTGCTTCAGCGCCTTTTTGAGGGGCGCGGCGAATGCTCGCGACGCGGTCGCTCGCGGCTTGAGCGCCGGATTCACCGAAGGGCGGGTGCGGCGTCGGCGGGGCGGCGGATTAGACCAAAGTCTAACCTATCCGCGTTCCGGGGACGTTTTTCGCGCCGTGTGACCTTTTGTAACGCCTCCGGAATCGTCCGGGGGCGTTTTTTCTTGCTGATTCGACCAAATTCCACCCGCTCCGCCTCCCTTCGGTCATGACCAGTAAGGAAACAGGGCCTATATGAACGGCGCTGCTCTCCGCGCGGCTGTGCGCGGGCGGTTGTAAAGGGACGATTGAAAGAAAAATGGCGGACGATGCGGGTCGGCTGAACCAGGTCTTTGCCGAGACCTCCTTCCTCTATGGCGCGAACGCCGCCTTCATTGAGGACCTGCACGAAAAATGGGCTTCGGACCCCGGCTCGGTGTCGGGGGAGTGGCGCGCCTTCTTCGATCAGCTGAAGGACAACGCCGACCTGGTGAAGCAGTCGGCCGCCGCCGGCTCCTGGGGCCGTTCGGGCGCGACCGAGCCGACCGAGGAAACCGCCGTGTTCGACGGCCGCTGGCCGGCCCCCAAGGTCGACCCCAAGGCCGCCGGCAAGCCCGGCCCGCGTCCGGCCGCTCCGGTCGCTGACGCCTCGGGCGCCGTTTCAGCCGCCGACGTGCGCGCCGCCGCCCACGATTCCATCCGCGCCCTGATGCTGATCCGCGCCTATCGCGTGCGCGGCCACCTGCAGGCCAACCTCGACCCGCTGGGCATCGAGCCGCCGATCCAGAACCCGGAGCTGACGCCGGAGTTCTACGGCTTCACCGCCGCCGACATGGATCGCCCGATCTTCCTGGACGGCGTCCTGGGTCTGGAGACCGGCTCGGTCCGTCAGGTGCTGGAGATCCTCAAGCGCACCTACTGCGGCAACATCGGCGTGCAGTTCATGCACATCGCCGAGCCTGAAGAGAAGGCCTGGCTGCAGCAGCGTTTCGAAGGCCCGGACAAGTTCGAGCAGAACGCCTTCACCAAGGAAGGCAAGCTGGCCATCTTCAAGAAGCTGGCCGAGGCGGAAGGCTTCGAGCGCTTCCTGCACAAGCGCTTCCCCGGCACCAAGCGCTTCGGCCTGGACGGCGGCGAGGCCATGGTCCCGGCGCTGGAGCAGGTCATCAAGCGCGGCGGCGCCCTGGGCGTCGACGAAATCGTTCTGGGCATGGCGCACCGCGGCCGCCTGAACGTCCTCGCGGCCGTCATGGGCAAGCCCTACAAGGCCATCTTCCACGAATTCCAGGGCGGATCTTCCGTCCCTTCGGACATCGAGGGCTCGGGCGACGTCAAATACCACATGGGCGCCTCGTCGGACCGTGAGTTCGACGGCCACAGCGTCCACCTGTCGCTGACGGCCAACCCGTCGCACCTCGAGATCGTCAACCCGGTCGTCCTCGGCAAGTCGCGCGCCAAACAGGCCTTCGACATCCGCGAGGCCGAGGTCAACGTCGGCAAGCCGGACGTCGAATGGGTGCTGGACCGCTCCAAGGTCGCCCCCCTGCTGATCCACGGCGACGCGGCCTTCGCCGGTCAGGGCGTCGTGGCCGAGTGCTTCGCCCTGATGGGGCTGAAGGGCTACCGCACCGGCGGCACCCTGCACTTCGTCATCAACAACCAGATCGGCTTCACCACCAGCCCGCGCAACTCGCGTTCGTCGCCCTATCCGTCGGATGTGGCCCTGATGGTCCAGGCGCCGATCTTCCACGTCAACGGCGACGATCCCGAAGCGGTCGTCTTCGCCGCCAAGGTGGCCACCGAATACCGCCAGAAGTTCCACAAGGACGTGGTGGTGGACATGTTCTGCTACCGCCGCTTCGGCCACAACGAAGGCGACGACCCGACCTTCACCCAGCCGCTGATGTACGCGAAGATCAAGAGCCAGCCTTCGACGCTGGAGATCTACGCCAAGCGCCTGATCGGCGAGGGCGTCATCACCCAGGCCGAGGTCGACGCCGAGATCGCCCGCTTCGAGGCCTATCTCGACGCCGAGTTCGAGGCCGGAAAGACCTTTGAAGCCAAGAAGGCCGACTGGCTGGACGGCGAGTGGAAGGGCCTGGGCGCCGAAAACACCGATGACGCCGCGCAGCGCGGCGACACCGCCGTCCCGGCCGACAAGCTCAAGGACTTCGGCCACCGTCTGACGACCATCCCGAACAGCGTCGACGTGCACAAGACGCTGAAGCGCGTCATCGACGGCCGTCGCGAGGCGGTGTCGAGCGGCCAGAACATCGACTGGGCCACGGCCGAGAGCCTGGCCTTCGCCAGCCTGCTGGACGAGGGCTACAACGTGCGTCTGTCGGGGCAGGACTCGGTGCGCGGCACCTTCTCGCAGCGTCACTCGGGCGTCACCGATCAGACGACCGAACAGCGCTACTTCCCGCTGAACAACCTGCGTGAAGGCCAGGCCCATTTCGAGGTCATCGACTCGGCCCTGTCGGAAGAGGCGGTGCTGGGCTTCGAGTACGGCTATTCGCTGGCCGACCCGAACACCCTGACCATGTGGGAAGGCCAGTTCGGCGACTTCGTGAACGGCGCCCAGGTGGTGATCGACCAGTTCATCTCCTCGGGCGAGCGCAAGTGGCTGCGGATGAGCGGCCTCGTGATGCTTCTGCCGCACGGCTATGAAGGCCAGGGCCCCGAGCACTCCTCGGCGCGTCTTGAGCGCTTCCTGCAGCAGTGCGCCGAGAACAACATGCAGGTCGCCAACTGCACGACGCCGGCCAACTACTTCCACATCCTGCGTCGCCAGCTGCACCGCTCGTTCCGCAAGCCGCTGATCCTGATGACGCCCAAGTCGCTGCTGCGTCACAAGAAGGCCGTCTCGACCCTGGCCGACATGGCCGAGGGTTCGTCCTTCCACCGCGTGCTGCGCGACGACGCCCAGCTGCGTCCGGACGTGGCGGGCGTCACGCTCAAGGCCGACAAGGACATCCGCAAGGTCATCGTCTGCTCGGGCAAGGTCTATTACGACCTGCTGGACGCGCGCGAGAAGGCGGGCGTCAACGACATCTACATCCTGCGTCTGGAACAGTTCTATCCGTGGCCGATCAAGTCGATCTCGGCGGAACTGGCGCGCTTCCCCAACGCTGACCTGGTGTGGTGCCAGGAAGAGCCGAAGAACATGGGCGGCTGGACCTTCGTTGATCCGTGGATCGAGCTGACGCTCGAGAAGATGGACGTGAAGGCCAAGCGCGCGCGCTACGTCGGTCGTCCGGCTTCGGCCTCGACCGCTGCGGGCCTGATGAGCCGACACCTGAAGGAACTCGAGACCTTCCTCGCCGAGGCCATGGCCTGACCGCCGCGCCTGACCTAAAAGACAAGCAAAGTTCAGACACGAAAAGACACTGAAGATGGCCGATATCCTGACCCCCGCCCTCGGTGAATCCGTCGCCGAAGCCTCCATCGCCAAGTGGACCAAGAAGGTTGGCGACGCCGTGAAGAAGGACGAAGTCCTGGTCGAGCTGGAAACCGACAAGGTCTCGCTCGAGGTCGTCGCTCCCGCCGACGGCGTGCTGTCGGCGATCAACGCCGGTGAAGGCGACACGGTCGTTCCCGGCACGGTGCTGGGCGCCGTGACCGAAGGCGGCGCGGCCGCCGCCTCGGCTCCGGCTCCGGCGGCTGCGGCTCCCGCCGCCGCTCCGGCCGCTTCGGGCGGCGCCGCGGTCGACATCGCCGTGCCGACCATGGGCGAAAGCGTCGCCGAAGGCTCGATCGGAACCTGGCTGAAGAAGTCGGGCGACACCGTCGCCAAGGACGAACTGCTGGTCGAGATCGAGACCGACAAGGTGGCCGTGGAAGTCTCGGCCCCAGCCGCCGGCGTCCTGACCATCACGGCTGCTGATGGCGCTACCGTGACCCCCGGTCAGGTGATCGGTTCGGTCGCCGCCTCGGGCGCCGCCGCTGCGGCTGCTCCGGCCCCGGCCGCCGCTCCGGCCAACACGGGCTCTGCCCAGGCTCCGGCTTCTGCTCACCTGTCGCCCGCCGTTCAGCGCGTCGTTTCGGAAAACAACCTGAACCCGGCTTCGCTGTCGGCTTCGGGTCCGAAGGGCAACATCACCAAGGCCGACGCCATCGCCGCCATCGGCGCCGCCGCCCCGGCTACGCCCGCCGCTGCTGCTCCGGCCGCCCCGCGCGCCGACCAGCCGCGCGAAGAGCGGGTGAAGATGACGCGCCTGCGTCAGACCATCGCCCGCCGCCTGAAGGAATCCCAGAACACGGCCGCCCAGCTGACCACCTTCAACGAGGTGGACATGACCAACGTCATGGCCCTGCGCGCCCAGTACAAGGAAGTCTTCGAGAAGCGCCACGGCGTGAAGCTGGGCTTCATGTCCTTCTTCACCAAGGCCGTGGTCCAGGCCCTGCATGAAATCCCGGCCGTCAACGCCGAGATCGACGGCACGGACATCATCTACAAGAACCACTACGACATCGGCATCGCCGTCGGCACCGACAAGGGCCTGGTGGTTCCGGTGCTGCGCGACGCCGACGTCCTGTCGCTGGCTGGCATCGAGAAGGGCATCGGCGCCCTGGGCAAGGCCGCCCGTGACGGCGCCCTGACCATGGACCAGATGCAGGGCGGCACCTTCACCATCACCAACGGCGGCACCTACGGCTCGCTGATGTCGACGCCGATCCTGAACGCGCCGCAGTCGGGCATCCTGGGCATGCACAACATCGTGCAGCGCCCGATGGCCATCAACGGCGAGGTCAAGATCCGTCCGATGATGTACCTGGCCCTCAGCTACGATCACCGTATCGTCGACGGCAAGGAAGCCGTGACCTTCCTGGTCCGCATCAAGGAACTGCTGGAAGACCCCGCGCGCGCCTTGCTGGACTTGTAAGGTCCGCGCACTGCGAACGATTGACGACGGCGGGATCTTCGGATCTCGCCGTTTTCAATTGCGCGTCCCGCAGGCGTGCTAGGCTGGCGACATGAGCCTGGTCGAGATCGCCCGCTATCAAGACGTCTATGAGGCCGATCTGGCGGCCGCCTTCCTGGCGTCGCACGACATCGAGGTGTCCGTGACCGAGCGGTTCCAGACCACGGTCGATCCCCTGATGCAGCGCGCCCTCGGCATCCGTCTGATGGGGCGGGCGGATCAGGCGGCGCAGGCACGCGACCTGCTGGCGCGCGCCGGGACCGGCGAGTTCGCGACCGATGAAGGCGATGATCTGGACGGACCGGATTCGACGGTTCGCGCGGCGTCGCGAGGGCTGGCCCTGTTCGCCTTCGCGACCGGCGCGGGCTTTGTCGGTACAAGCATGCCGCGTCGCTTCGGCGCCTTTCAGTGGGCGGGCCTGGCGATCCTGGGCGTGGTGGTGCTGCTGTCGCCGGTCCTGTGGCTGGTCGGGGTGTTCAGCGCCTAGAGGCCGACGTCCCAGACGCCCGCGTCGCGCATCCGGCACTCGCGGGCCTCAGCGGCGCGCCCGCCCATGTCCTGGGCCATGGCGCGAATGGCGTCGGACACCGTGGTCTTGTGCAGGCCCGGCGCGACGGCGTGGATGAAGGCGCAACCCGCCAGGCGCAGCAGCTTGAAGCCGAAGCGCGACGAGGCGGCCATATGCTCGACATAGGTCTCGTCGACCTCGCGCGGGTGGTCGCGGAACAGGCGGTTGAAAGCGTTCGACATGACGACAGCCTAGCGTGCTCGCGCCGGTCCCTCTACCCGGCGGCCGCATTCTGGCTTAAACCCGCCGCAGCAACAGGGGACGCTTCGTCACGCCGCTTCAATCCCGCGTGAGCCCCTTACTCAGACGCACAAGGACGACCGATGGCCGACGGCAAGACCCCTTCCGCCCAAACCTTCCGCTGGGATGATCCGTTCGACCTGACGGGGCGGCTGACCGATGAAGAGCGGATGGTTCAGGATGCGGCGCGGTCCTATGCGCGCGAGGCCCTGCTGCCGCGCGTGGTCGCCGCCTTCCGCGACGAGGTCTTCGATCGCGCCATCATGACCGAGATGGGCGAGATGGGCTTCCTGGGCGCCATGCTGCCCGAGCAGTACGGCGGCTCCGAAGCGTCGCACGTCGCCTATGGCCTGATCGCGCGCGAGGTCGAGGCGGTCGACAGCGGCTATCGTTCGGCCATGTCCGTGCAGTCGTCGCTGGCCATGTACCCGATCTACGCCTTCGGCTCGGACGAGCAGAAGGCGAAGTTCCTGCCCAAGATGGCGGCGGGCGAACTGGTCGGCTGCTTCGGCCTGACCGAGGCCGACGGCGGGTCGGACCCGGCCTCGATGAAGACCACGGCGGTCGCGGTCGACGGCGGCTATCGTCTGAACGGCGGCAAATACTGGATCACCAACTCGCCCATCGCCGACCTGGCCATCGTCTGGGCCAAGCTGGACGGCAAGATCAGGGGCTTCATCGTCGAGCGCGATTTCGACGGCTTCACCACGGGCAAGATCGGCGACAAGCTCAGCTTGCGCGCCTCGGTGACGGGCGACATCGGCCTGAACGACGTCTTCGTGCCGGAAGCCAATCTCCTGCCGGGGGTGCAGGGGCTGCGCGGGCCGTTCTCCTGCCTGAACAAGGCGCGCTTCGGCATCGCCTGGGGCGCGATGGGCGCGGCCGAGTTCTGCCTTCACGCCAGCCGCGACTATGTGGCCGAGCGCACCCTGTTCGGCCGTCCGCTGTCGTCGCGCCAGCTGGTGCAGAAGAAGCTGGCGGACATGCAGACCGAGATCTTCCTCGGCTTCGAGGGCGCCTACGCCCTGGGTCGTCTGCTGGACACGGGCGCCTGGGTGCCCGAGGCCATCAGCCTGATGAAGCGCAACAACTGCGGCAAGGCCCTGGCCGTGGCGCGCGAGGCCCGCGACATGCACGGCGGGGCCGGGATCACCGGCGAACTGCACGTCATGCGCCACGCCATGAACCTGGAGACGGTCAACACCTATGAAGGCGCGCACGACGTCCACGCCCTGATCCTGGGCCGTGCGATCACGGGCGAAGCCGCCTTCTGAGACAAGCGTTGCAGAAAACGCGCGACGCGACGATCCTTTGCCGTTGTCGCGCGTTTGTCTCGCCTGCGGGGCGGCGATGCTCGCCAGTCTGTCGGCCGAGAACGGTCGACGCGTGAAGGAAACGGGAATGACCAAACACAGCCTGCTGGCCGGCGCCGCCCTGGCGATCTTCAGCTTCAGCGGCATGGCCCAGGCTGCGGCCGCGGCCGTCCAGTCGCCGGTCGCGGCCATGCCCTATGACGCCCGGCGCGGCGTCTTCACCTTCGCCGCCGGCCTGGAGGAAAGCCTGCCCGCCGTGGTCCAGGTGACGACCCTGGGCCAGTCGCGCGGTCCCAGCTCGGAAAACAATCCCAAGCCCTCGCAGGGCGGGTCGGGCGTCATCATCGACGCGCGCGAAGGCATCATCGTCACCAACCACCACGTCATCGAGAACGGCCAGAAGTTCACGGTCGACCTGATCGACGGACGGCTGTTCGACGCTACCCTGATCGGCGCCGACAAGGCGACCGACATCGCCGTGCTGAAGATCGACGCTGCGGGCCTGTCGCAGGTGGCGACGGTGGATTCCGACACCCTGCGCAGCGGCGACCTGGCCTTCGCCGTCGGCTATCCCCTGGGTCTGGACCAGACCCTGACCATGGGCGTCATCTCGGGTCTGAACCGCTCGGGCATGGGCGACGCCATCGAGGACTACATCCAGACCGACGCGGCGGTGAACTCGGGCAACTCGGGCGGGCCGCTGCTGGACAGCCGGGGGCGGTTGATCGGCATCAACACCGCCATCCTGTCGGGCGGTTTCGGCGGCGGCAACGACGGCATCGCCTTCGCCGTGCCGACGCGCATCATGATGTTCGTGGTCGACCAGTTGCGCGCCACCGGCGAGGTCAAGCGCGGCCGCGTCGGCCTGGGCCTCGGTTCCCTGACGGCCGAGCGCGCGCGCGAGGTCGGGCTGAACATCGTGCGCGGCGCCGTGGTCTATGACGTCGAGCCGGGCTCGGCGGGCGAGAAGGCGGGGCTGAAGCCCGGCGACGTGCTGACGCGCATCCAGGACCGCCCGGTGGCCAACGCAGGTTCGGTTCAGGCCACGGTCGGCATCGCCCGCGCCGGAACCCAGATGCCGGTCGTCTATCTGCGCGACGGCCGCGAGGCCTCGACCCGGCTGACAGTCGAGCCGTCCGATCCGGCGCCGGTGCGCCTGGGCGCCCAGGCGGCCATGGCGCGGGGCCTGACGATGCGCAATCCGGCCTCGGGCGGGGGCGTCCAGATCGCCGTGGTCGAGGCGGGATCGTCCGCCGCCGCGGCGGGTTTCCAGGCCGGCGACGTGGTGGTCCAGGCGAACGGCGCCGAGATCGCCGACATGAAGGATCTGGCCCAGCGTCTGCAGGCCGCAGGCGAGGCGGTCGTGCCGATCATCGTGCTGCGCGACAACGAGCGGGTCGAGATCGACCTGCCGGCCTGATCCCACTCATCTGAAGGCTTGTTGGAATCGCCCGCGTGACCCGGCGTCGCGCGGGCGAAGTCTTGTGCGTCTGGCGGGAAGCGGACAGCAAAACGCCCGCGCTGCCGGGGAGGGGAGGAGGGGCAGGCGCGGGCGTCGCTTGGAGGAAGCATCGGCCCGCCAGAGCCCTTTACGCGGAAAAATCCAGGGGGCTGGGGGGGCTGTTCAGGATCCGGGACTTTTCCGAACTCCGACAGGCCGATGGTGCATGTGTGCGCGCCCTTCCGGGCGGGCGAAGGACCGAATGGGGGCGTTTTCGTGTCGCTTCGGATTTTCCCGATCGGTGAAGCTTAGACCTTCGACAGGATCAGGGTGGCGTTGGTCCCGCCGAAGCCGAAGCTGTTGGACATGACGTGCTTCAGCTCGCCGTCGTGGCGCTGACGCAGGATCGGCATGCCCTCGAACTCGGGGTCCAGGGTCTCGATGTGGGCGCTCTCGGCGGCGAAGCCGTGCTTCATCATCAACAGGCAGTAGATGGCCTCCTGCGCGCCCGCCGCGCCCAGCGAGTGGCCCGTCAGCGACTTGGTCGAGGAGATCATCGGCATGGCGTCGCCGAAGACGTTGCGCACCGCGCCCATCTCCTTGCTGTCGCCGACCGGCGTCGAGGTGCCGTGCGGGTTCAGGTAGTCGATCTTGGGATTGCCGGCCATCTCCAGCGCGATCTTCATGCAGCGCTCGGCGCCCTCGCCCGAGGGGGCCACCATGTCGTAGCCGTCAGAGTTGGCGCCGTAGCCGGTGACTTCGGCGTAGATGGTCGCGCCGCGCGCCACCGCGCGTTCGTATTCTTCCAGCACCACGATGCCCGCGCCGCCCGCGATGACGAAGCCGTCGCGCGTCGTGTCATAGGCGCGGCTGGCCTTGTCGGGCGTGTCGTTGAAGTTGGAGGACATGGCGCCCATGGCGTCGAACATGTTCGACATGGACCAGTCGATGTCCTCGCAGCCGCCGGCGAAGACCACGTCCTGCTTGCCCCAGGCGATCTGCTCGGCGGCCGCGCCGATGCAGTGGGCGCTGGTCGCGCAGGCCGAGCTGATCGAATAGTTGACGCCCTTAAGCTCGAACCAGGTGGCCAGGACGGCCGAGGGGCCGGACGCCATGGCCTTGGGCACGGCGAAGGGGCCGACGCGCTTGGGCGAGCCCTTTTCAACCGTGGTGGCGGCGGCCTGCAGGATCACCTGGGTCGAGGGCCCGCCCTCGCCGACGATCAGGCCGATGCGCGGGTCCTTGATCTCTTCGGCGGACAGGCCGCTGTCCTTCAGCGCCTCTTCAAAGGCGATGTGCGCCCAGGCCGTGCCGTTGGCCAGGAAGCGAGCGGCGCGGCGATCGACCAGAGGCGCCCAGTCCTCGGCCGTGTGACCCAGGGCCGGCGGCGCCCAGACCTGGGAGCGGAAGCCGTACTTGGCGTGGTCGGCGGCGTGCTGGACGCCTGATTTGGCGTCGCGCAGGGAGGCCGCGACCTGATCCTGGCCGGTGCCGATGGAAGAGACGATGCCCAGGCCGGTGACGACGACACGCCGCATGGTGTTTCCAATCCTACAAAGTCTTCGGGCGCCGCGTTGGCCGCAGCTATCCCATCAAGTGGGGTCAGGCGGCGCTCGGTTCCACCGTGGCCGCGCCGCCGAACAGGCCGACGCGCATATCCTGACAGGTGTAGATGACCTCGCCGTCGGCCTCGAGCACGCCGTCGGCGATGCCCATGACCAGCTTGCGATTGATGACGCGCTTCAGGTGAACCTTATAGACCACCTTCTTGACGTCCGGCGTCACCTGGCCGGTGAATTTGACCTCGCCGACGCCTAGGGCGCGGCCTTTGCCCGGTCCGCCGATCCAGCCGAGGTAGAAGCCGACCAGCTGCCACATGGCGTCCAGGCCCAGGCAGCCCGGCATGACCGGATCGCCGATGAAGTGGCACTGGAAGAACCAGAGGTCCGGGTTGATGTCGAGTTCGGCCTCGACATAACCCTTGCCGTAGTCGCCGCCGTCGGCGGAGATGGTCTTGATCCGGTCGAACATCAGCATGGGCGGCGCCGGCAGCTGGGCGTTGCCCGGACCGAACAGCTCGCCCCGGCCCGAGGCCAGCAGGCCTTCGTGATCGAACGACGACGGATATTGCGACTGGCTCAAGGGAAATCGGCTCCGAAAGGTGTTGCTGGCGGGTTACACGACCCGGAGGCCGCGCTCAACCATGCCGTCACTATATGAGATCAGGAGGCGCGGCCGGTTCCGGCCGGGCGGGCGGCGTTGCACAGGGCGCGCTCCTGGGCGCCGAAGACCGCCCTCTGCTGCACCCAGCCGCGCAGCTTGCGCGCCCGCACCCGGCACCATCCGTCCTCGCATTCGTCCAGGGGGATCAGGGCGTGCGGCGACAGGAGGGCGCGAATGGAAGCGGTCTCGGACCGACCTGACCGGATCGGCACGGCCTCGTCCGAGCGGTTGAAGACGCTGCGGCGGCCCGAGGCGACGGTGCGGTGGATCCAGGCCACGGAGCCGTCGGGATCGCAGATCTTTCGCCACTCGCGGGTTTCGGCGATCACCTGAACGGGCAGGCCGGCGGCGCGATATTCCCACAGGATGCGATAGTCGAGGCCAGGCCCCTGACGTGCGCGCACCTGCGACGACTTGAGAGTCACCCAGCGCGGCACCTCCAGCCCCGTGGGGGTCGGGCGGCCGTCCGGCATGGTGGCGCCCGCCGACAGCAGAACCCCGGTCGTCAGGACGGCGGCGAGGGCCGCGACGCGAGGCGCCCTTTTGAACCTGACCGCAGCTTTGCTAGACACCGAATATCGACCCGTTCCGAACGGGCGTCGCCCGTGGAAAACCCAGGTCCCCTATGTCCGCTCGCAAGCTTAAGGTCGTATTAACCAGACGCCTGCCTGACGCGGTCGAAACGCGGATGCGGGAACTTTTCGACGCCGAGCTGAACCTGACCGACCGGCCGATGTCGCGCGACGAACTGGTTGCCGCCCTGCAGCGGGCTGAGGTGCTGGCGCCCACCATCACCGATCATCTGGACGCCGAACTGATCGCAGGGGCGGGCGAGCAGCTGAAGATGATCGCCAACTTCGGCGCGGGCGTGGATCACATCGACATCGACGCCGCCGTGGGGCGAGGAATCATCGTCACCAATACGCCGGGCGTTCTGACCGAGGACACGGCCGACCTGACCATGAGCCTGATCCTGGCCGTCAGCCGCCGCGTCGTCGAGGGCGCGGCTGTCGTCGCTGCGGGCCGGTTCGAGGGCTGGAGCCCGACATGGATGTGCGGGCGCAAGCTGTGGGGCAAGCGTCTGGGCATCGTCGGCATGGGCCGCATCGGCCAGGCGCTGGCTCGCCGCGCCAGGGCCTTCGGCATGCAGGTCCACTATCACAACCGCAAGCCCGTCCCTGACATGATCGCCGAAGAACTGGGCGCGACCTGGTGGGACGACCTGGACCAGATGCTGGCGCGGATGGACGTCATCTCGCTGAACTGCCCGGCGACGAAGGAGACGCATCACCTGCTGTCGGCCGAACGTCTGGCCCGGCTTCAGCCGCACGCCATCGTGGTCAACACGGCGCGCGGCGAACTGATCGATGAAGCGGCTCTGGTCGAGGCGCTGGATCACCGCGCCCTGTTCGGCGTCGGCCTGGACGTGTTCGAGAACGAGCCGAAAGTCCACCCCGGTCTGATCGGTCGCCCGAATGTGGTGCTGCTGCCCCACCTCGGTTCCGCCACCATCGAGGCGCGTCAGGATATGGGCGACCGGGTGATCGCCAACATCATGACCTGGCAGAACGGCCACCGCCCGCCGGATCGCGTGATCCCGGCGATGCTCTAGAGCGAAATCGGTTTAGTTGGATGCAAGTCCAACTAAACTCAGATATTCGCTCCAGAACAATGCTCTAGGAGTGAGCTGACCCGCAGACGGAACAGGCGGGATCGGCGGCGATCTTCGCCACCCGGCTGGTTCCGGCCAGACCGTCATAGAGCATCAGGCGGCCGGTCAGCGGCTCGCCCGCGCCGGTGATCAGCTTGATCGCTTCCAGCGCCGCCATGGCGCCGATGACGCCGGCCAGGGCGCCGACCACGCCGACGCGGGCGCAGGTCTCGGCGTCGGGCGGAATCTCGGGCACCAGGCACTGATAGCAGGGGCGCCCGTCGAACACCGACACCTGCCCCGACCAGCGGCCAAGCGCGCCGGACACCAGCGGCCTGCCCGCCGCCAAGCAGGCGGCGTTGACGGCCAGCCGCGTCTCGAAGTCATCGGTGCCGTCCAGGGCCAGGTCGAAGCCCTGCATCAGGGCCGCAGCGCTGTCCGGCGTGACGCGCTGGTTGAAGGTCTGGACCGTGACGTGCGGATTGAGGGCGCTCAGCCGTTCGGCGCCCGCCTCGACCTTGGATCGTCCGGCGTCCTCGGTGGTGAAGGCGATCTGGCGTTGCAGGTTCGACAGGGCGACCGTGTCGTCGTCGACCAGACCCAGCGTCCCCACCCCGGCGGCGGCCAGATAGAGGGCGGCCGGATTGCCGACCCCGCCCATGCCGACGATCAGGACGCGGGCGCGCTTCAGCGCCTGCTGGCCGGGGCCGCCGACCTCGGACAGCACCAACTGGCGGGCGTAGCGTTCGACCTCTTCATCGGAGAAGCGAACCGGAGCGGAAGGGGCGGGAGACTGAGTCACGCCGACTGTCTAGCGCAGTCGGGCGGGTGCGTCAGGCAGGAACGGTCGCGGCCTCCACGCCCAGGGCCAGCAGGGCCTCCGCGCGGGCGGGACTGAGCCGGTCCAGGGCGTCGCCGTCCAACAGTCGAGCCCCCTCCGACGTCAGCTCGGCAAGGATCATGGGCCAGTCGCCGAACCGACGGCCCGGTATGGCGACATCAGACAGCAGGCGCAGGTTCTCATGGCGCGGATCGACGCGCAGCCGGTCCATCAGCCGATCGACATCGGCCCGGCGGCCCTCGATGAGCTGCAGGAATCGGCCGTCGTGGCGCATCAGGACGCTGCTCAGACCGTCGCGGCGGTTGTTGCGCTCGGACGCGCCGAGAATCTCGGCCAGGATCAGAAGGCTGGTCGCCGCGCCGCCGACGGCGTCGCTGACATAGATGGCGCGGTGCAGAGGCAAGGCAACTCGAAACAGAAAACGCAGGGCCCTCCTCGCGGGCGAGCGAGGCGGCGGATCGGCAAGGGCGGTCCACCTTTCATGGCGCGATTAAGAATTATTTATGGTTAAGCTTTTCGTGTGACGGCGCATTGCGACACCGCCTGATCTTGCGGCGGACGGCGGGCTTCGCCATGTCAGCGGCCATGAACACGAGCGCCTCCAACTTTCCCGACTGGCACGGCACCACCATCCTGGCGGTGCGCAAGAACGGCCGCACCGTCATCGCCGGCGACGGCCAGGTCTCGATGGGGCCGACCATCGTCAAGGGCGCCGCGCGCAAGGTGCGCACCCTGGCGAACGGCAAGGTGCTGGCGGGCTTCGCCGGGGCCACGGCCGACGCCCTGACCCTGATCGAGCGGCTGGAAGCCAAGCTGGAGCAGTATCCGGACCAGTTGGCGCGCGCCTGCGTCGAACTCGCCAAGGACTGGCGGACCGACCGCTATCTGCGCCGTCTTGAGGCCATGCTGCTGGTCGCCGACAAGGACACCATTCTGACCGTCACCGGCGTCGGCGACGTGCTGGAGCCGGAATACGGCGTGGCCGCCGTCGGTTCGGGCGGCAACTACGCCCTGGCCGCCGCCCGCGCCCTGATCGACGAGAACACCGAACTGGACGCCGAACAGATCGCCCGCAAGGCCATGAAGATCGCCGCCGACATCTGCGTCTACACCAACGGCAATTTAACCATCGAAAGCCTGTGAAGGCGCTCAAGTAGCGAGCCGCCGCGCGGCGAGCGTTAGCGCCGTACACAGGCGCTTCTGGAAAAAAGAATGACCGACCTGTCTCCCCGTGAAATCGTCTCCGAGCTGGACCGCTTCATCGTCGGCCAGGACGACGCCAAGCGCGCCGTGGCCGTGGCCCTGCGCAATCGCTGGCGCCGCAAGCGCGTGCCCGAGGATCTGCGCGACGAGGTCACGCCCAAGAACATCCTGATGATCGGCCCGACGGGCGTCGGCAAGACCGAGATCGCCCGGCGTCTGGCCAGGCTGGCCGGCTCGCCCTTCCTCAAGGTCGAGGCGACCAAGTTCACCGAGGTCGGCTACGTCGGCCGCGACGTCGATCAGATCATGCGCGATCTGGTCGAGAGCGCCCTGGTCATGGTGCGCGACAAGCGCCGCTCGGGCGTCAAGGCCCGCGCCGAAGGCCAGGCCGAGGACCGCATCCTCGACGCCCTGGTCGGACCGGGTTCCCAGCCCGCCACGCGCGAGGCCTTCCGCAAGAAGCTGCGCGCCGGGGAGCTGGACGACAAGGAGATCGAGATCGCCCTGGCCGATACGACCTCGCCCTTGCAGGGGCTGGACATGCCGGGCGGCGGCAACGTCGGCCTGCTGAACCTGTCGGAGATGCTGGGCAAGATGGGCGGCGGCCGCACCAAGACGGTCAAGCTGACCGTGCGCGACGCCGTGGCGCCCCTCGTCACCGAGGAGAGCGACAAGCTGCTGGATCAGGAAAGCCTGACCAAGGAGGCCCTGCTGCTGGCCGAGAACGAGGGCATCGTCTTCCTGGACGAGATCGACAAGGTGGCCGCGCGTCAGGATCGCGGCGGCGGCGCCGACGTCTCGCGCGAAGGGGTGCAGCGCGACCTGCTGCCCCTGATCGAGGGCACGACCGTCTCGACCAAATACGGGCCGGTGAAGACCGACCATGTGCTGTTCATCGCCTCGGGCGCTTTCCACGTCGCCAAGCCGTCGGACCTGTTGCCGGAACTGCAGGGCCGCCTGCCGATCCGGGTCGAGCTGAAGGCCCTGACCCGCGACGACTTCAAACGCATCCTGACCGAGCCGGAGGCCAATCTGATCCGTCAGAACCAGGCCCTGCTGGCGACCGAAGGGGTCGAGCTGGTCTTCACCGACGACGCGGTCGAGGCCATGGCCGACGCCGCCGTGGCCGCCAACTCCACGGTCGAGAACATCGGCGCGCGCCGTCTTCAGACGGTGATGGAGCGGGTGCTGGAAGAGACCAGTTTCAAGGCCTCGGACCTGTCCGGCCAGACCCTGACCTTCGACGGGGACAAGGTGCGCGAGAAGGTCGGTGATCTGGCGAAGAACGTGGATCTGAGCCGGTTCATCCTGTGAGGCCCCTCTCCCGCGAGCTTTCGTCTTTCCGTCATCCTCGGGCTTGACCCGAGGATCGGATTGTCCGCCAGCGTAACGGCGGCCAGGAAGAGCGTGCCCCGACGCTCGATCCTCGGGTCAAGCCCGAGGATGACGGCGTGTACGACGTGTGCGGAGGTGGTGCGTGCAGTCAGCCCCGCATCGCCTCCACCGCCTCGACCAGTCGCTCCAGTTCCGCCGGGCTCGACAGCCGGTGATCGCCGCCTTCGATCAGGTCGAGGCGCAGGTCGCCGCCGCTCAGGCGTTCGGCCAGCTCGACCTGATGGCGCCACGGCACCACGTCGTCGGCGCGGCCCTGCAGCACATGAACCGGCGCCGTGATGTCGATCCGGCCGTCCAGCAGCAGCCAGTCGCGCGCCTCCTCGAACATCCGCCGGGTCAGGACGTAGGAGCCCAGCCCTTCCTCGGTGATGACCGTCTCGCCTTCGCGCAGGATCGCCTGACGTTCGTGGTCGGCCAGACCCGGCCACATCAGCTTTTCGGTGAAGTCCTGCGCCGGATTGACCAGCACCACGCCCTTGACCCGTTCCGGCCGCGCCAGCGTCGCCAGCAGCGCCACCCAGCCGCCCATCGATGATCCGACCGGAACCACCGGGCCCTCAAGACTGTCGATCAGGGCGACGGCGTCCTCGCGCCAGCGGCCGATGGTGGCCTGTTTCCAGTCGCCGCTCGATACGCCGTGGGCGAAGTGGTCGTAGCGCACATAGTTCCAGCCGCGCTCGCGGGCGGCGGCGCCCAGGGCCAGGGCCTTGGTCCCCTCCATGTCCGAGCGGAAGCCGCCGATCCAGATGACCGTCGGGCCGTCGCCCTTGACCGCCTTGAAGGCCAGCGTCTCGCCGTCGGGGCGGATCAGGGTCTGGACGTCGGACATGAAAACTCCTCGGACTGTCATTCCTCGCGTAATGGCTTTAGCAGAGACGACGATTGTTCACAGAGGCCGCGAGGCGCCCGCTTGTCTGCACCCAAAGCCCTGTTCGTCAGCTCCAACCGGATCGGCGACTGCGTCATCTCCTCCGGCGTGATCCGCGAGATCGCGCGCCAGCTGCCGGGCGTTCAGATCACCGTCGCCTGCGGCCGCCCGCCCGCCCCCTTCTTCCGTTCGGCGCCGAACGTCGAGCGCGTCATCATCCTCGACAAGAAGAAGGCTGCCGGACACTGGATCGACCTGTGGAAGCAGGTGCGGGGGACGCAGTGGGACATGGTCGTGGACATCCGCGGCTCGGCCCTGGCCTATCTGATCCGGGCGAAGCGGCGCATCGTCTACAACCGTCGCTGGGAGACGGGCCTGCGCAAGGTCGAGATGGTGTCGCGCCTGATGGGCTCGCCGACGCCGCTGGAGCCGGAAATCTTTCTTGACGATCAGGCCCGCGCCGAGGCCGCCTCCGTCATCGACCCGCAACTGGCTTCCGGTCCGGGCGCAGGGCCGATCATCGCGCTCGCCCCCATCGCGCACCAGCCGGGCAAGTCGTGGCCCGCCGACCGCTGGGGCGCGCTGGTCGAGAAGCTGAAGGCCGAGCCGCGCTTCGACGGCTGGCGTTTCATGCCGGTCGGCGGTCCCGGCGACCGCCCGCCCGCGACCCCGGCGCTGGAGGCGGCGGGACCGCGGGCCATCGACTGCGTAGGCAAGGGCGACATCCTGTGCTCGGCCGCCGCCATCGACCGGGCGACCCTGTTCGTCGGCAACGACTCCGGCCTGATGCACGTCTCGGCGGCGTTGGGCCGGCCGACGCTGGGCCTGTTCGGCCCGACCGAGTGGTGGCTGTATGGCCCGTGGGGGCCGAGGACGCGCACGGCGGCGTCCAATGAGACGCGCGGTCAGTTCGCCCCGATCGAAGATTTGAGCGTCGATCACGTGTTCGAGGCGGTGCTGAGCCTGCACGACGCCTATGTCGCTGAAGGGGCCGTAAAGGCCTGAAGGCCCGAAATCCCTTGAAACATCGGCCTTGCGTCGCCATATTCCGGCCGCTTGGAACACAGCGGCGGCATCGCGCGCTGAGCCATGCAGACAATTTTCGCCTATCTTCTGATCACATAAGGAAACGACGCCCATTCGCCGTCCAATGCAAGCGCCGCCCGTAAAGGACGGGCCGCCCATCAACCAGGATATCCGCGCCGCCCGCGTTCTGCTCATCGACCAGAATGGGGAAAAACAGGGCGTCATGCCCTTGTCCGCCGCGCTGGAGGCCGCCGAGGAGGCGGGCCTGGACCTGGTTCAGATCGTCGCCAACGCCGAAACGCCGGTGTGCAAGATTCTGGACTACGGCAAGCATCGTTTCCAGGAACAGAAGAAGAAGGCTGAGGCGCGCAAGCGTCAGAAGGTCGTCGAGCTGAAGGAAATCAAGCTTCGGCCGAACATCGACAGCCACGACTACGATGTGAAGGCCAAGGCCATGCATCGCTTCTTCGACGATGGCGACAAGGTCAAGGTGACCATCCGCTTCCGCGGCCGTGAAATGGCCCACCCGGAACTGGGCATGAAGCTGATGCACAAGGTCCAGGCCGACTTCGAGGAAGAAGCCAAGGTCGAGTTCGCGCCCAAGATGGAAGGCCGCCAGATGATCATGATCCTGGCCCCCCGCTGATCGCGAAAAACACTTGAACGAATAACAGCGCTACGCTTCTGTGTAGCGCTGTTTTTTGTTCGGAGGGGAACATGAGGTTGATCTTGGTGGCGGCGGCGGGGGTCTTGGCCTTGACGAGCAGCGTCGCGGCGAGCGACCGCTCACTCCCTTTCACGCCGCCCCCCGTGGAGGCCTATGCGTCGTTGCCGGCGCTTGATCAGGTGGTGCTGTCGCCGGATGGAGCCAGACTGGCCTTCATCGGCGTGACGCCGCAGGGACAGCGCCGGCTGGGTGTTCGGTCTCTCGCCGGCGAGGCGCTGGGCGCAGTCGATCTCGGCGACAAGAAGGTTCGCGATGTCTTCTGGGCCGATAACGATCATGTCGTCATCACGACCTCTGATTATACGGATGTCGCATGGGTGTCGGACCGTGCGGAATTTTTTACCGCTCAGTCTTTCGATGTCCGCACGCGCCGTTTCGTCACCTTGATGCGCTCGTCCAGCTCCCGGGGCGGCAGCACGGCCGGCTTGCGACAATCTCAAGGGACGGGCCTGTTCAACTTCATCGCAGGCCCGCCGTTCCAGCGTGAGGTTGATGGGCGGATACGGACCTTCGTGCGCAGCTATGCACGAGACCGCGGTCTTTCGGTGTTCGAAGTCGATCTGGACAGCGGCGAGGGCGTGCTCAGATCTGACTTCGAGGGCGTGGTGGGGCCCGACGGAAAATCTATCGCGCGGGCGCAGTGGAGCCGCGATACGGGGCGGTGGTGGCTCCAGGCGAAGGCCGATGTAGGCTGGAGAGAGATCTGGAGCGGCGAGGGTTTCACGATCGATACGCCCTCCCTGCTTGGCGAAGGCATGAATGAGGGAACCGTTTTGATCTCGGTTCCCAAGGACGGCGATGTCGAGCTTTATGAGGCGCCGTTGGCGGGAGGCGACGCGCGGCGGGTTAGGATCGACGACATGGTCGATCCCGCCCCCATCTATCACCCGCTGACGCGGAAGCTCCTGGGCTTTGGAGCGGAAGGAGAGGAGCGAGCGGAGTTCCTGTTCACCGACGATGAAATGGCGCGTCGATGGCAGTATCTGGAGGGGTTGTTTCCAGGTCAGAACATTCGCATCGAATCCGCGACGCCTGATTATGAGCGTTTGGTCGTGTTGACCGACGGAGCGTCCGATCCCGGCAGCTATGCCGTGGTGGATATCAAGCAGCAGCGCCTTATCAAGGTCGGGTCGCGGTATCCTGGCGTGCCGGGAGAGACGGTGGGGCCGGTCCGTTTCATTACTTACGCGGCGCGTGACGGACTAGGCATTCCAGCTTATCTGACCTTGCCGCGCGGTCGGGAGGCTCGGGGTTTGCCGCTGGTCGTCATGCCTCATGGCGGGCCGCAAGCTCGCGACCTGCCGGGCTTCGACTATTGGGCTCAGGTGCTCGCCTCGCGCGGGTACGCAGTTCTTCAGCCGCAGTATCGCGGCTCTACCGGCTTTGGGCTGGCTCACATCGAGGCCGGTTATGGCGAGTGGGGGCGCAAGATGCAGACGGACCTTACCGACGGCGTGGCGCATCTGGCCCGCGAAGGCGTGATCGATCCTGGCAAGGTCTGCATTTTCGGTTGGAGCTACGGGGGGTATGCGGCCATGGCCGGCGTGACGCTGGACCCTGAAACCTATCGATGCGCTGTCGCGGGTGCGGGCGTCTCTGACCTTCCCCGGATGCTGGCGTGGGAGCGCGATCAAACCGGCGGACGCGACACGGACGTAATGCGCTACTGGAAGCGTTTCATGGGCGCTTCGCGCATCAACGACAATTCTATCGCTGAAGTGTCCCCGGCGCGCCTCGCCGACCGGGTGCGGGCGCCGGTCTTGCTGATCCACGGGACCGACGACAGCGTCGTGCCGTACGAACAGTCGGAGCTCTTCCGACGAGCGCTGGAAAGGGAGGGAAAGAGCGTCGATATCGTGGAGTTGCACGGCGAGGACCACTGGTTGTCGCGGCGCTCAGGACGGGAGGCGGTTTTCAAGGCGGCGATCGCCTTCCTCGAGCGGCACAACCCTGCGGATTGAGGCGGCCCTCCTTGTCTGTCGGTCATTCGACTGCGCGGCAAATTGGAGGGGAACCGCGGCTGTCTAGCATCGCGGCGCTTTCCGAGCGGCAGGCGTCGCGCTAAGGCGAGTCGATGTCCTCTTCTATGTCTCACAAGGCCCAGGCGCCGACCCTGGCGGTTCTGTTCGCCGTGGTCTTCATCAACCTGGTCGGTTTCGGCCTGGTGGTGCCGCTGCTGCCGTTCTTCGCGCTCAGCCTGCAGGCCGAGCCGTGGCAGATCACCCTGATGTTCTCGGCCTATTCCCTGGGCCAGTTCTTCGCCGAACCCTTCTGGGGGCGGCTGTCGGATCGGATCGGGCGCAAGCCGGTGCTGCTGGCCACGCTGGCGGCCAACGCTCTGGGCTATCTGCTGCTGGCCTTCGCGCCCAATATCTGGGCGGCGGTGCTGGTGCGATTGTTCACCGGTCTGGGCGCGGGCAATATCTCGACGGTCCAGGGCTATATCGCCGACGTCACGCCGCCCGAGCGCCGGGCCGGACGGATGGGGATGATCGGCGCCGCCTTCGGCCTGGGCTTCATCGTCGGGCCGGGCCTGGGCGGCCTGCTCGCCCAGCCGCAGATGGGCCATGTCGGCTATCAGTTGCCGATCTTCGCCGCCTCGGGCGCAGCGGTGCTGGCGGCGCTGGGGGTGATGCTCTTCCTGCGCGAGAGCCGAGCCAAGGCCGATCCCGCCGCGCCCCGCCCCGCCTTCCTGTCCGGCCTGCAGTTCGCACGCGCCGACGAAGTGGTGTCGCGCGTCCTGGTGGTCAGCCTGATCTATCTGGCCGGGTTCTCGGCCATGGAGGCGTCCTTCGGTCTGTGGGCCGAAAGCCGCTACGCCTGGACCGCGCGCGAGGTGGGCCTCAGCTTCATGATCGTGGGGCTGGTCTCGGCCTTGAATCAGGGGCTGGTGGCCGGGCGGCTGGCGAGGCGTTTCGGCGAGGCGCGGGTGCTGGCGGCGGGGATGCTGTTGTTCGGCGCGTCCCTGATCCTGCAGGTGGCGGCCCCGCCGGCGTGGTTTCCGGCGGCGCAGATCGACCTGGGTCTGTTCGTCATCCCCGTATCGGCCGGTTGGATCATTCCCATCGTCATGGGGATCGGCGCCTGCGGCATGTCTCTGGCCATGCCCAACATCTCGGCCCTGATCAGCCGGGCGTCGCCGCCGGACCGGCAGGGCGCCATGCTGGGGCTGAACATGGCGACGGGATCGATGGCCCGCATCGTCGGCCCCATGGTCGCGGGCGTCCTCTATTCCGCCATTGGATCGGACTGGCCCTTCCTGGTCGGGGCGGCGTTGACCGTTCCGGCGGCGATGATGGCGATCAACGCTGGACGCGCCGCGCGCCGCCGGGAGGCCCAGGCCTGAGACGCCGCGCGGCGACTCTTCTTGCCTCCGGCTCCCGTTTGGCGTAGAAGCCGCGCCTTCGCGTACCGGACCGCCGGGCGAACAGGCATGCCTGGGCGGTCTTAAATCGGTCATCTGACCTTGGGGCTCAAGTAGCCCGAAGGGCGGTAGACCCCTCAATAAAGAGAGTGAAAATGCCGAAGCTGAAGACGAAGTCGGGCGCCAAGAAGCGCTTCAAATTCACCGCGACGGGCAAGGTCAAGGCTGGCGTGGCCGGCAAGCGCCACCGCCTGATCAGCCACAACTCGAAGTACATCCGCCAGAACCGCGGCACTTCGGTCATGGCCGACGCCGACGCCAAGAAGATCAAGTCCTACATGCCGTACGCCTGATCGGCGCGCTGCATCACTGATCCTCTCCGCTAATCGAATTTGAATTAAGTCCCTCAAGCAGCGAGGCGCCGCGCGCCGAGCGGTAGGGACTTCCCGAAGGGAAAATTACAATGGCTCGCGTCACCCGGGGCGTTACGTCCCACGCCAAGCACAAGAAGGTCCTGAAGCAGGCCAAGGGCTTCTACGGCCGCCGCAAGAACACCATCCGCGCCGCCAAGGCCGCCGTGGATCGCGCCGGTCAGTACGCCTACCGCGACCGTCGCAACAAGAAGCGCTCGTTCCGCGCCCTGTGGATCCAGCGCATCAACGCCGCGGCCCGCACCGAAGGCTTCACCTACTCGCAGTTCATGCACGGCCTGAACAAGGCCGGCATCGAGCTGGACCGCAAGGTTCTGGCCGCCATCGCCGCCGATGAAGCCGGCTTCAAGGGCATCGCCGACAAGGTTCGCGCGGCCCTGGCCTAAGCCTTTCTCCCACACGGGATGAAGCAAAAGCCCTCCGGTTCGCGCCGGGGGGCTTTTTGCTTTCGATCCTAACGGCTAGACGAACCCCCATGACCGATCTCGCTCAACTGGAACTGGACCTCATCAACGCCATCGGCTCGGCCGAGAGCGTGGCGGGTCTGGAGGACATCCGCGTCGCCGCCCTCGGCAAGTCCGGCTCGATCTCGGGCCTGCTGAAAGGCATGGGGGCGCTGAGCCCGGATGAACGCCGCGAGCGCGGCCCCGTGATCAACGGCCTGCGCGACCGGGTGTCGTCGGCTCTTTCCGCCCGCAAGACCGAGCTGGAGGCTGCCGAGCTGGACGCCCGCCTGCTGGCCGAGCGCGTCGATCTGACCCTGCCCAGCCGCCCGCGCCGCAAGGGCGGGGTGCATCCGACCATGCAGGTCATGGACGAGATGATCGCCGTCTTCGCCGACATGGGCTTCTCGGTCGCCGAGGGGCCGGACATCGAGGACGACTTCCACAACTTCACGGCGCTGAACTTCCCGCCCAAGCATCCGGCGCGGGAAATGCACGACACCTTCTTCCTGAAGCCCGACCCGGAAACGGGCGAGCGCAAGGTGCTGCGCACCCACACCAGCCCGGTGCAGGTCCGCACCATGATGTCGCAGAAGCCGCCGATCCGCATCATCGCGCCCGGCCGCACCTTCCGTAAGGATTCGGACGCGACCCACACGCCGATGTTCCACCAGATCGAGGGTCTGGTGATCGATCGCGACATCCACATGGGCCATCTGAAGACGACGCTGGAGACCTTCATCGCCCGCTTCTTCGAGCTGGACGACGTGCATGCCCGTTTCCGTCCGCACCACTTCCCCTTCACCGAGCCCTCGGCCGAGATGGACATCCGCTGCGACCGTTCCGGCGGCAAGCTGACCCTGAACGAGGGCGAGGACTGGCTGGAGATCCTGGGCTGCGGCATGGTGCACCCGAACGTGCTGCGCAACTGCGGCATCGACCCGGATGAGTATCAGGGCTTCGCCTTCGGCATGGGCGTCGATCGCCTGGCCATGCTGAAATACGGCGTGCCGGACCTGCGCCCCATGTTCGAGGCCGATACGCGCTGGCTGGCGCACTACGGCTTCTCCGCCTTCGCCGCGCCGAACCCGGCGTCGGGCCTCAGCTGATATTTTGAGAGCGATCCCATGACTGACGCGACCAACACCGCCGCCGAACCCATCGTCCTGGAGCTGCTGGGTCCCGGCCCCGACTATGTCGGCAAGAGCGTCTGGCTGCCCCAGCTGTTCATGGAGACGGCGCGCGCCGGAACCATGGTCATTGAAGGCCGTCGTTTCGAGAATTGCCTGATCGAGGGTCCGGCTGTTCTGCTGCCGCTGGAAGGCTGCAATTTCGACGGCTGCAACATGGGCGACGCCCATGGCGACCCGCGCAACCTGATGCTCAGCCCGCAGGGCCCGCAGCGCGTGACCGGCCCGATCCCGTTCAAGAACTGCCAGTTCATCAACTGCCGCTTCCTCGGCGTCGGCTTCACCGGCGCGGCGGATTTCCTCGACAACATGGCCAAGGCCCTGGCGCAGCCGCAGGACGGTGCGACTCAATGAAGTTCACGCTTTCTTGGCTGAAGGCCCACCTCGACACCGAGGCCGAGGTCGATCAGGTCGCTGAGGCCATGACCATGGCCGGGCTGGAGGTCGAGGAGGTCCACGACCCGATCGCCGCCCTGGCCCCCTTCACCGTGGCGAAGATCGTCTCGGCCGAGCGTCACCCGAACGCCGACCGGCTGCAGGTCTGTCAGGTCGAGACGGTGGACGGGATGAAGGAAATCGTCTGCGGCGCCCCGAACGCGCGCGCGGGCCTGACCACCATCTATGCTCCCATCGGCGCCTATGTGCCCGGCCTGGACGTGACCCTGGTCGAGAAACCGGTGCGTGGGGTGGTGTCCAACGGCATGTTGTGCTCGGCCTCCGAGCTCGAGTTGTCGGATGAGAGCGACGGCATCCTGGAGCTGGCCGACGACCTGCAGGTGGGCGAGCCCGCCGCCGGCGTCTTCGGCGCCGAGCCGGTCATCGATTTCGAGGTGACGCCGAACCGCCCCGACTGGCTGGGCGTGGCGGGCATCGCCCGCGACCTGGCGGCTGCGGGGCTGGGCCAGCTGACGACGCCGGAGATCGTTCCCGTCGCCGGCGCTTTCGACTCTCCCGTGTCGGTGGCGCTGGAGGCGCCCGAACTGTGCCCGGTCTTCGCCGGTCGCGTGATCCGGGGCGTCAGAAACGGCCCGTCGCCGGAGTGGCTGCAACAGCGTCTGACGGCCATCGGCCTGCGTCCGATCAACCGTCTCGTCGACATCACCAACCTGATTTCCTACGACCGCGCGCGGCCGCTGCACGTCTATGACCTGGCGACCCTGTCGGGCGAAGGGATCGTGGTTCGGGCTGGTCGCGGCGAAGCCGACAGCCTGGTCGCCCTGGACGGCAAGACCTATGCGCCGGGCGCCGCCGACTGCGTCATCACAGACGCCGGGGGCCAGCGCGCCATCGGCCTGGGCGGCGTCATGGGCGGCGTCTCGACCGGCTGTTCGGACGAGACGGTCGACGTCTTCGTCGAGAGCGCCTGGTTCGACCCTATCGCCACGGCCCAGACGGGCCGCTCGCTGGGGATCAATTCGGACGCCCAGTATCGTTTCGCGCGCGGCGTCGACACGGCCTCGGTCGTGCCGGGGCTGGAACTGGCGACCCAACTGATCCTGGACCTGTGCGGCGGCGAGCCGTCGACGGTCACGGTGGCGGGCCAGGCCCCTGCCGCGCCCGCGGCCTTCGCCTTTGACCCGGCCTATGTGAAGCGGCTGTCGGGCATGGACCTGAGCGACGACCGGATCTTCGAGATCCTGTTCGCCCTGGGCTTCACCGTTATGCGCGGCTCGCCCTGGTCGGTGACGCCGCCGTCCTGGCGCCGCGACATCGAGGGGCGGGCGGATCTGGTCGAGGAAGTCGCCCGCATCGAGGGCTACGCCGCCCTGCCCGACGCGCCCCTGCCGCCGGTCGCCCTGGCGCCGGGCGGGGTGCTGAGCCCGCGTCAGGCGCGCGTGCGCACGGCCCGTCGCGCCCTGGCGGCCCTGGGTTATGCCGAGGCCGTCACCTGGTCCTTCACCAAGCAGTCGATCGCGACCCTGTTCGGCGGCGGCGACGAGCGTCTGGTGCTGGAGAACCCCATCGCAGCCGATCTGGACTGCATGCGGCCCTCGGTCCTGCCGAACCTGATCCAGGCGGCGGCGCGCAACGCCGCGCGCGGCCACGCCGACGTCGCCCTGTTCGAGATCGGCCCCGTCTATCTGGACGATCAGCCGACCGGCCAGCGCACCGTCATCGCCGGCCTGATCGCGCCGCACGCCGACCGTCACTGGGGCGAGGCGGGGGAAGACCCCCTGTTCGCGCTGAAGGGCGACCTTCTGGCTGTGCTGGAAGAGATCGGCGCCCCGGTCGCCTCCCTGCAACTGGCGCAGGGCTCGAACCGTGACTGGTGGCACCCCGGCCGTTCGGCCCGGCTGCAGCTGGGACCCAAGAACGTCATCGTCGAGTTCGGCGCCCTGCACCCGCGCGTGCTGAAGGCGCTGGACGCCGACGGCCCCATGCTGGCGTTCGAGATCGTGCTGGATTCCGTGCCCGAGCCCCGCGGTAAGGGCGGCAAGGCGCGTGGCGCGGCGGATCTGCCGAACCTGATGCCCCTGACCCGCGACTTCGCCTTCCTGATGGACGAAGCCAAGGCCGTGGGCGACCTGACCCGCGCCGTGGCGGGCGCCGACAAGGCGCTGATCGCCGACGTTCGCGTCTTCGACGTCTATCGCGGCCAGGGCGTGCCGGAAGGCCAGAAGTCGGTGGCGATCGAGGTCGAGATCCAGCCCCGCGCCGCCACCCTGGCCGAGGCGGAGATCGAGGCCCTGATGGCCAAGGTCAAGGCCGCCGCCGCCAAGGCGGGCGGAACCTTGCGAGCCTGACAGCAGAAAATCCGGCGGCCTGAAGCCCAGGCCGCCGGAACTTCTGCGGCCAAGCAATCTTCGGTTAACCTTAAAGCCCCAAGGCTGCCGTAAAAGGCACGGACGGTAGGCCAAGCCCGCGACGACGGGCGGACCGTCCTTAGCCGGGAGCCTCGACCATGCACCGCCGCCAACTGATCCGCACCAGCCTCGGCCTCGCCGCCGCCGGCGCCCTGCCCGCCGGCCTCGGCGCCTGCGCCAGCCGCCCGCCGGCCGACCCCAACTATCCGATCGCTTCGGACAACACGGCCCAGGCCTATACCTTCGATGAGCTGGTCGCCGCCGGGTCGCGCGAACTGGGCATTGCGGCCGAGGCCGTGGGCGGCGCCATCGAGCGCATCTTCGCCGAACAGGGCGACCGCCCGACCGCCTATATCGCGGGCGAGGAAGGCGCGGGCGCCGTCGTCGCCGGCCTGCGCTACGGCCGCGGAGCTCTGCACATGAAGGACCTGTCGGCCTCGCAGGAGGTGTTCTGGCAGGGCGCCTCCATCGGCTGGGACTGGGGCGGCAACGCCAGCCGGGTCTTCACCCTGGTCTACGGCCTCTACCACCCTGACATGCTGTATCGCCGCTATCCGGGCGTCGAAGGCTCGGCCTATCTGGTCGCCGGTCTGGGCGTGAATTATCAGCGCGCGGACGGCATCGTCCTGGCTCCGATCCGCACCGGGGTCGGCGTGCGTCTGGGCGCCAATGTCGGCACCATGAGCTACAGCCGCCAGCGCAACATCCTGCCGTTCTGAGTTAAGGGCGCTAACGCTCGCCGCGCGGCGGCTCGTTGCTTGAGCGCGGGTGAGCGTGGACAGGAGGCGCGCCGATTTGGGTCGGCGCGCCTTTCGCATGTCAGGGGGCCTTCTCGGCGAGGATGGCCTCCAGCCCTTGGCGGTAGGACGGGTAGCGTGGACGCCAGCCCAGTTCGGCCTTGGCGCGGGCGTTGGAGACGCGCTTGGAGTCCAGATAGAAGCGGCGCATGGCCTCGCTGACCTCGGGGTCGGTCCAGTCGACCTCGGGCGGGCGCGGCAGACCCAGGCGCTCGGCGGCCCAGGCGGTGACGACGTCGGCAGGCGTAGGTTCGTCGTCGGTCAGGTTGTAGACGCCGCCGGGACGCGGCCGGGCCATGGAGGCGAACAGGCCCGAGACGATGTCGTCCACATGGATGCGGTTGAACACCTGGCCGGGCTTCTTCACCAGGCGGGCGGTTCCGGCGCGCAGGCGGTCGAGGACGCTGCGGCCGGGGCCGTAGAAACCGGGCAGGCGGAAGACCTGCAGCGTCAGCCCCATGCCCTGGGCGCCGTCCAGCCAGTCGCGCTCGACCCTGGCGCGGCGGGCGCCCTCAAGCGTGGCGGCGTTCAGCGGATCGCCCTCGAAGGCCCAGCCGCCTGCGCGATCGCCGTAGACGGCGGTGGAGGAGACATAGCCGATCCAGTCGGGCCAGGCGTCGCCCGCCAGAGGCGTCAGGGCGCGCAGGGCCGGGCACCCGTGAGCATCCGGCGGCGTGGTGATCAACACGGCCTGTGCGGCGGCCAGCGCCGCGCTCAGGGCCTTGGCGTCGGCCGGATCGACCGGCGTGATCCCCTGGGCCGCCAGCGACTGACGGGTCTGCGGATCGCGCGAGGTGGCGAAGGCCAGGCCGCCGCGCCGCAGGGCTTCGCGGGCCGCCGCCTGTCCCAGATAGCCGCCGCCGAACACCAGCAGGGACGGGGCGGCGGCGGGTTCGGTCATCGGGCTTCAGTCTCTCAGGCGGACAGGACGCGGGCGGGCGAGGCGGCGGAACCCTCAGTCTCGGCGCGCAGGGCGTCGGCGCGGCTGGCGTTCCAGGCGGTGACGCAGGGAATCTTGGTCCGGTCGGCGCGGTCGGCGTAGCGGCGGGCGATGTCGGTCACATCGGCCATGAGACCTTCGGCCAGGGTGATCGGCTTCAGCCCCAGTTCGCGGAACTGATCGTTGGCGACGACCAGTTCGTTCTCGTCGGCCTCCTGACGCGGGTTGGCGACGTTGTGGACCTGCGCGCCCGTCATCTGGGCCACCATCTGCGCCAGGTCGCGAACGCGGCGGCTCTCGGTCATCTGGTTGAGGATCTTGACCCGGTCGCCGCGCTTGGGCGGGTTGTTCAGCGCCAGTTCGACGCAGCGCACCGTGTCCTGAATGTGGATGAAGGCCCGCGTCTGGCCGCCCGAGCCGTGCACGGTCAGCGGATAGCCGACCGCCGCCTGCATCAGGAAGCGGTTCAGCACCGTGCCGTAGTCGCCGTCATAGTCGAAGCGGTTGATCAGACGCTCGTCCTGCTTGGTCTCCTCGGTCTGGGCGCCCCAGACGATGCCCTGGTGCAGGTCGGTGATCCGCAGGGCGTCGTTCTTGGCGTAGAACTGGAACAGCAGGGCGTCCTGCGTCTTGGTCATGTGATAGATGCTGCCGGGGTTCGGCGGGAACAGGATTTCCTGTTCGGTCGGGCCGTGGTCGGTCTCCACCGTGACCTTCAGGTAGCCCTCGGGGATGCGCAGGCCTGCCGTGGTGTAACCGTAGACCCCCATGGTTCCCAGGTGGGCCAGGTGGACGTCGCGGCCGCTCTCGACGATGGCGGCCAGCAGGTGGTTGGTGGCGTTCAGATTGTTGTCGACGGTGTAGAGCTTGTGCCGCGCCGACTTCATCGAATAGGGGGCGGCGCGCTGTTCGGCGAAGTGGACGACGCTGTCGGGCGCCCAGTCGCGGATCAGGGCGACCAGGCGGTCGAACTCCTTGCCGACCGTCAGATTGACGAAGTCGATGGTGCGGCCCGAGACCTCCTTCCACGCGGCGATGCGCTCGCCCATGGTGCGGATCGGGGTCAGGGAGCGAACCTCCAGCTCATTGTCGATGTTGCGGCGGCTGAGGTTGTCGACGATCAGCACGTCCCAGCCGCGCGCCGAGAGGTGCAGGGCCGTGGGCCAGCCGCAGAAGCCGTCGCCGCCCAGAATCATCACGCGCATCAGTCGAACCTCGTTTTCAACGTCTTCTCCTGCCTAGCCGAACGCGCGAGGGGGCGAAAGCGTGGCGCTTGGCTGCGACGAAAGCGACACAGGGCGGAAAAAGAGAGTCCAATTCGTCTGAATCGTCTGAAATCGGAGGGCGTCCTTCCTGAAAACGGACAGGATGGGCCGGAGACGAGATCAGGCGGGCCTGGCGCGTCGTCGCGGCGCATCAAGCTTGAAATCATGACCTTTTCCGCGGCGGGCGATCACAACAGGCGAGGCCGGCCCGCCGGGATCAGGCCTGATCGGCGCTGAGCGCCATGAGGATCAGCGGATAGGGGCGTCCGGCGTCGTCGGTCTCGGCGCGGCCCACGGCCTGAAAGCCCAGGCGCTCGTAGAAGGCGCGGGCGCCGGGGTTGTCCTCATTGACGCTGAGACGCCGGGCGCCCAGTGACAGGGCGTGATCGACCAGCCGACGCCCTATGCCGGAGCGGTGCAGGCGAGGGTCCACGAACAGGGCCGCCAGTTCATCTTCGGACAGGCCGAGAAAGGCGACGGGCGCCCCGTCCTGTTCCCAGGCCCAGAGGTTCGGATCGCCGCTGCCCAGCCAGGCGGAGACGTCGGCTTCGATGGCGTCGATCGCTTCGGGCGTCAGAAAGTGGTGCGTCGCCTCGACCGCGCGGCGCCAGACGGCGGTCAGGGCAGGCGCGTCGACGGGGGCGGCAGGGCGGATCAAAGCAGGCTTTCGATCGCGGCGCGGGCGGCGTCGCCCAAGTCGGGGCGTTTCAGGGCCAGGGCGACGTTGGCGCGCAGCAGGCCGATCTTGTCCCCGCAGTCGTGGGTCACGCCTTCATATTCATAGGCGGTGAAGGTCTGCGACTGCATCAGGCGGGCCATGGCGTCGGTCAGCTGGATTTCGCCGCCGGCGCCGCGCTCCTGCGTCTCCAGCAGATCGAAAATCTCCGGCTGCAGGATGTAACGGCCCGAGATCGACATGGTCGAAGGGGCCGTGCCCTGGGCGGGCTTTTCAACCATGCCCTTCATGCCGTAGCGGCGGCCGGCATGGGTGGAAGGGTCGATGATGCCGTATTTGTGCGTGTCGGCCTCAGGCACGGCTTCGACGCCGATGACGTTGCCGCCGACCTCGGCGTAGACCTCGGCCAGCTGCTTCAGGGCGCCCGGCTGCGAATCCACGATGACGTCCGGCAGGATGACGGCGAAGGGTTCATGGCCGATGATGTCGCGCGCGCACCAGACGGCGTGACCCAGGCCCTTGGGCTGCATCTGGCGCGTGAAGCTCATCTCGCCGGCCTGGGCCAGCTCGGCGTTCATGGTCGCCAGAATCTCGGTCTTGCCCTTGGCAAGGAGCTGGGCCTCGAGCTCGATCTGATGGTCGAAATAGTCCTCGATCGCCTGTTTGGCGCGGCCGGTGACGAAGACGATGTGCTCGATGCCCGCTTCGCGCGCCTCTTCCACGATGTAGGAGAGGATCGGCCGGTCGACGACGTTCAGCAGCTCCTTCGGCGTGGTCTTGGTGCCGGGCAGAACCCGCGTGCCGAGACCGGCCACGGGCAGGACCGCCTTGCGCAGGCGGGCGGGGGAGGTCGTCATGGATCGTCCTGAACAGCCTTGGGGCGCCTGTCATAGGCGCAATTCGTGGAGCTTCCAAACGCCCCCGGACGGTTCGGGTTCGCCCTATTCCACCGTCACCGACTTGGCCAGGTTGCGCGGCTGGTCGACGTCGGTGCCTTTCTGGACGGCGGTGTAATAGGCCAGAAGCTGCATCGGCACGGCGTAGACCAGGGGCGAGATCAGGGCCGGGCAGTCCGGCGCATGAACGCGGCGGATGCCGGCGCCGTGCGGGTCGGGCGCCTTTTCCGGGGCGATCATGATGACCGGGCCGCCGCGCGCGGCGACTTCCTGCAGGTTGGAGGCGGTCTTCTCGAACAGGTCGTCCAGCGGGGCCAGGGCCACGGTCGGGGTCGCTTCGTCGATCAGGGCGATGGGGCCGTGCTTCAGCTCGCCCGCGGCGTAGCCCTCGGCGTGGATATAGCTGATCTCCTTCAGCTTCAGCGCGCCTTCCATGGCCAGTGGGAACATCGGTCCGCGGCCCAGGAAGAGGACGTCCCGCGCCTTGGCTAGGTCGATGGTCAGGGCGTGGATGCCCGCGTCCATCTGCAGGGCCTCGGCGATCAGGCGCGGGGCCTCGAACAGGGCCTTGACCAACTCCGCCTCCTGGGCGGCGTCGATCTTGCCGCGCGCCACGCCCGCCGCCACGGCCAGCGAAAGCAGGGCGGCGACCTGGGCGGTGAAGGCCTTGGTCGAGGCGACGCCGATCTCCGGCCCGGCGTGGGTCGGCCACAGGACTTCGGCTTCACGCGCCATCGACGAGGAGTGGACGTTGACCACGGCGGCGGTCTTCAGGCCTTGAGCCTTGCACCAGGTCAGGCTGGCCAGGGTGTCGGCGGTCTCGCCCGACTGGCTGACGGCGACGGCCAGCGTCCCCTGGGTCACGGCCGGTTGGCGATAGCGGAACTCGGAAGCGATCTCGATGTCGCAGGGCAGGCCCGCATAGCGTTCGAAGGCGTATTTGCCGATCTGGCTGGCGTAGAAGGCGGTGCCGCAAGCGACGATCTGGATGCGCTCGACGGCGGCGAAGTCCACGGACGGAACCTTGACCTTGCCGGAGACCAGATCGAGGTACTCCGACAGGGTGTGCTGGACGCTGTCGGGCTGCTCGTGGATCTCCTTCTCCATGAAGTGGCGATACTCGCCCTTCTCGACCAGGGCCGAGGAGGCCGAGACCTGGACCACGGCGCGGTCGGCCGGATGGCCCGAGGCGTCGAACATGCGCGCACCGGTGCGGCTCAAGACGACGTAATCGCCCTCTTCCAGATAGGAGATCTTCTGGGTGAAGGGACCGACGGCCAGGGCGTCAGAGCCCAGGTACATCTCGCCCTCGCCCCAGCCGACGACCAGAGGGCTGCCGCGGCGGGCGCCCAGAATCAGCTCGTCGTCGCCCTCGATCAGCACGGCCAGGGCGTAGGCGCCGGTCAGGCGATCCAGCGTGGCCTTGAAGGCGTCCAGCGGCGTCATCCCGGCCGCCAGCTTGTGGTCCAGCAGGTGGGCGACGACCTCGGTGTCGGTCTGGCTTTCAAAGATGCGGCCCTCGGCCTCCATCTCGGCCTTCAGCTCGGCGAAATTCTCGATGATGCCGTTGTGGACCAGGCAGACGCGCCCCGCCTTGTGCGGGTGGGCGTTGGTCGTCGTCGGCGCGCCGTGGGTGGCCCAGCGGGTGTGGCCGATGCCGACGGTCCCCGCGACAGGATCGGCGGCCAGAACGGCCTCCAACTCGCGGATCTTGCCCTTGGCGCGGCGGCGCTGAACGCCTTCGCCGTTCTGGACGGCGATGCCCGCTGAGTCGTAGCCGCGGTACTCCAGCCGCTTAAGGCTGTCGATCAGGCGGGGGACGACGGGGCCGGTTCCGGTGACGCCGATGATGCCGCACATGAGCTCTCTCCGATCGAGATGTTGCGCCCGCTTTTGCGCCGGGCGACGGAATTGAGGTAAGCGGGAGGCATCAACCTCCGCCCTTGATGATCGCATCTAGGCAATCGTGAGAGCGGCGACATCAAAAAATGGGTTTCGGAAGGTTTCTTTGCAATTCCGGGGCCGCCAGCGAAGGACCGCGCCCTTGGGCGAGAGAAAATACTTCGGCACCGACGGCATCCGCGGCCGGGCCAACACCCATCCGATGACGGCCGAGGTCGCCCTGCGCGTCGGCCTGGCCGCCGGGCGTCTGTTCCGCACCGACGACGACCGGCGCCACCTGGTGGTGATCGGCAAGGACACCCGCCTGTCCGGCTATATGATCGAGCCGGCCCTGGTGGCGGGCCTGGCCTCGGTCGGCATGGACGTGCGGACGTTCGGGCCGCTGCCGACGCCCGGCGTGGCGATGATGACGCGTTCCATGCGCGCCGATCTGGGCATCATGATCTCGGCCTCGCACAACGACTATGCGGACAACGGCATCAAGCTGTTCGGGCCGGACGGCTACAAGCTGTCGGACGAGATAGAGCTGAAGATCGAGGCCATGATGGACGGGGCCCTGGACCAGGACCTGGCGCCGTCGAACAAGCTGGGCCGGGTCAAGCGCATCGATGACGCCCCGCCGCGCTATATCGAGATCGCCAAACAGGCCTTCCCCAAGCGGATCAGCCTCAAGGGCCTGCGCATCGCCATCGACTGCGCCAACGGCGCAGGCTACCGCGTGGCGCCGACGGCCCTCTATGAACTGGGCGCCGAGGTCTTCCCCGTCGGGGTGGAGCCGAATGGCCTGAACATCAACGCCAAGTGCGGCTCGACCCATCCGGCCACGGTGTCGGAGGCGGTGAAACGCTATCGCTGCGACATCGGCATCGCCCTGGACGGCGACGCCGACCGGGTCATCATCTGCGACGAGACAGGCCACGTGGTCGACGGCGACCAGATCATGGCCCTGATCGGCCTGGATTGGGCCAGACGGGGACGTCTGAACGGCAAGGGCGTGGTCGCCACCGTCATGTCCAATCTGGGTCTGGAGCGCTGCCTGAAGGCGGAGGGGCTGACGCTGGAGCGCACCAAGGTCGGCGATCGCTACGTCATGCAACGGATGCGCGAGGGCGGCTTTAACCTCGGCGGCGAACAGTCTGGCCACATCATCCTGAAGGACCACGCCACGACCGGCGACGGCTTGATGGCGGCGCTGCAGGTGCTGGCCGTCCTGGTCGAGGCCGGCGTGCCGATGAGCGAGCTGGCGCGCCAGTTCGAGCCGGTGCCGCAACTGCTTCAGAACGTCCGCTACACCGCCGGCAAGCCGCTGGAGGACGAGAAGGTCAAGGCCGCCATGGCCGAGGCCGAGGCGGCCCTGAACGGCGCGGGCCGCCTTCTGGTCCGACCTTCGGGCACGGAGAAGCTGATCCGCGTCATGGCGGAGGGCGACGACGAGGCCCTGGTCAAGCGCGTCGTCAACGACGTCGCCGAGGCGGTGAAGGCGGCGGGCTGATCGCCCGCCGCTCGCGCCGTCAGACGGCGGACAGGGCCTGATCCAGGTCGGCCCACAGGTCCTCGACGTTCTCGATGCCGACCGACAGGCGCACCAGATTGTCGCCGATGCCGCTGCGCGCCTTGGCCTCGGGAGTGTAGTCCGAATGGGTCATGCTGGACGGGTGGGACGCCAGGCTCTCGGCGCCGCCCAGGCTGACGGCCAGTTTGAACAGACGCAGGGCGTTCAGCATGCGGAAGGCTTCCGCCTCGCCGCCCGGCAGCTCCAGCGAGAAGGTCGAGCCGGCGCCCTTGCACTGGGCTGTGAAGATCGCCTGCTGTTCGGGCGAGGCGTCCGGCCCGCCGGCGGTCAGGACGGCGCTCACGCGCGGATCGGCGCGTAGCCGCTCGGCCAGGATCAGGGCGTTGTCCTGCGCCCGCTCCATGCGGATGTGCAGGGTCTCCAGGCTGCGCAGCAGCAGCCAGGCGGTGTGCGGATCGGCGGTCGTGCCGCAGATGGTCCGCATCTCGCCGACGCGGGCCATGATGTCCGCCCCGCCCATGCAGCCGCCGGCGATCAGGTCCGAATGGCCGCCGACGTATTTGGTCAGGGAATAGAGGACAAGGTCGGCGCCCAGCTCCAGCGGGCTCTGCCACAGAGGGCCCAGGAAGGTGTTGTCGACGGCGATAGCGGGCGGCTCGGCCTGGTCCAGCGCCCTGGCGCCCGACACCGCGCGGGCGATGTCGACCAGCTGGTTGGTCGGATTGGCGGGCGTCTCCAGATAGACGGCGGCCAGGCGTCCGCCCGTTGACTTCGCCTCGGCGGCGGCGGCGGTCATGGCGGCGTCCAGGGCGTCGGCGCCCTCGGCGGCGGGGACGCTGATCGCCTTGACGCCGTAGCGGGGCAGGATGCGGTCGAACAGGTATTCGGTGCCGCCATAGGCCGGGGCCGTATAGAGGATGACGTCGCCGGGCCGCACCAGCGCCAGCATGGCGGTCGAGATGGCGGCCATGCCGCTGGAGAAGACCAGCGCCTTGTCCGCCTTGTCCCAGACGGCGAGGCGGTCTTCGAGGATCTCCAGGTTTGGGTTGTTGATGCGCGAATAGATCAGGCCGAGGGCCTCGTCCGGGTCGCGCTGGCGCAGGCCATAGGCGACTTCGAAGAAGCGCTTGCCGTCTTCGGCCGACTTGAAGACGAAGGTCGAGGCCTGGAACAGCGGCGCCTTGATCGCGCCCTCCGACAGGGCCGGATCATAGCCGTAGCCCATCATCAGGGTTTCAGGCGCGAGGGTGCGGTCGCCCAGGACACGTGTGCGGTGGCGGTTCATTTTTTTTGTTTCCTCTCCTGGCGCGGTGATAGCCGACCACGGAAAGACCCGCCAGCAGCTAGACTGTGGAGGTCGGGGCCTGAAGGATGGAAGTTTCGACTAAAGACGGCCGGCCCCGATCAGGCGGTCAGGATGCGGGCCAGCGCTTCGATCCTCTGGCGGATGTCCGGGACGGCGATCGTTTCCCAGAAGGCCGCGCGGGCGGGCGGGCCGAGGACGAACAGGGCGGGGTCGGCGGCGCCGTCGGCGTGGAGGACGCGGCCCTCGGCGTCGAGGTCGAGGCCCAGGTCGGCCGCGTCGATCCGAGCGCGGCCTGCGGCGATCAGGGCGGCGGTCAGGGGCGCGCGGGCGGCGTCGTGGCCGGGGCCGGTGCAGTCGATCAGCCAGGCGGCTGACAGGGTTTGAGTCTCTCCATTCCGTATACGGATGGTCAGACGTGCGCCCTGGTCGTCCGTCGTGATCGTCTGGGCGCGACCTGAGAGAACGGTTAGTCGGCTTTCCGCCTTCAGCGCCTCCAGAGCTTCGGCGATTTCGGGCGCGATGCGATGGCGCCGCACGTCCCACCAGGGCCGCAGATGGCGCAGGAAGCGGGCGCGTTCGACGCTCGACGCGGCGCGCCACAGCGTGGCGGTGATGGGGCGATAGCCTTCCATGACACGGCGCCAGCCGTGGTCGCGCGCCAGTCGATGCGCTGAAGCCAGGCGACGCGACAGGGCGCCTGTCAGAGCCTCCGGCGGCAGGTCGACGGGCGCGTCGTGATGGGCGCCGTGGGCCAGGGGCAGCAGGCCGCGCCGCGACACGACCGTCGCCCGGCCGCGCCAGCCTTTGGCCTGAAGCGCCAGGACGACGTCCACCATGGTCAGGCCCGAGCCGAGGATCAGGACGTCCTCGCCAGGCCCGATCGCGGCCAGGGCGTCGGGCCGCCACGGATCGGCGATGCGGCGGGGACCGTCGTTCTCGACGGCGGGGCGCGGCGGGGGATTGCCGGTGGCCAGCACCAGGGCGCGGCCGGAGATGCGGGCGCCGTCGGCCAGGACGACGGTCTCGCCCTCGATGCGGACGGCTTCGCCCCTGATGCGACGGATCAGGCCGGGATAGGCGGCCTCGGTCCGGGTCAGGCGGTCCTGGACATAGAGGCCGTAGAGGCGACGCGGGGCGAAGCCGTTCGGATCGGCGTAGGTCGGGGCGTGGACCGCCAGCCAGTCGGTGAAGTCGGCGGGCCGGTCGGGACGGGCGCTCATCCGTTCGGCGCGAACGTTGAGGCGGTGGTCGTCCAGGGGCGTTGAATAGGCGACGCCGAGACCGACCTGTTCTGCGCGCTCGATCAGGACCGAGGCCTGCCCCATCTCGGCCAGGCGCGCGGCCAGCATGGCGCCGGAGAATCCACCGCCGACGATGATCACGGGTAGGGAGGCGGCGGCGTCGTTCATTGAACGAGCATCGTCCACGACGCCGCCGCCGGTCAAACCGGAATCAGATTTCCTGGTTGAAGGCGCCGATTTCCGGGTGGGCGGCCAGGCGAGGCTTCACTTCCTTGCGGAACAGGTCGCGCATGTCGTCGGCGGACCTCATGCTTTCGACCACCACGACCAGTTCGGGCTTGTTCGAGGAGGCGCGGACCAGCACCCAGGAGCCGTCCTCCAGATGGACGCGCACGCCGTTGACGGTGATGGCCTCGATGATCTTGCGGCCCAGGATCGAGCCGCCGGAGGCCGCCAGGTCTTCGTATTCCTTCACGATCCTGGCCAGGACGTCGTACTTCAGCTCGTCGTCGCAGTGCGGCGACATGGTCAGGCTGGTCCAGGCGTCGGGCAGTGCGGACTTCAGTTCCGACAGCGATTTGCCGGGGTTGCGGTCCAGCATGGCCAGGACGGCGCCCGCCGCCACCAGGCCGTCGTCATAGCCGTGGCCCAGATCGCCCGACAGGAAGAAGTGGCCCGACTTCTCGAACCCGGCCAGGGCGCCCAGTTCGGCGGTCTTGCGCTTGATGTAGGAGTGGCCGGTCTTCCAGTAGACGGTGGTCGCGCCGTTGGCCTTGAGCACCTCGTCGGTCTTGTAGAGGCCGGTCGACTTCACATCGACGACGAAGGTCGCGTTCGGATGGAGGGCCGACAGGTCGCGAGCCAGCATCAGGCCGATCTTGTCGGCGAAGATCTCCTCGCCCGTGTCGTCGACCACGCCGCAGCGGTCGCCGTCGCCGTCAAAGCCCAGGGCCAGGTCGGCGCCCGTCTCCTTCACCTTCTGCGCCATCTGCACCAGCATGGCGTGATCTTCCGGGTTCGGATTGTATTTGGGGAAGGTGTAGTCGAGGTCCGTGTCCATCTCGATCACCTCGGCGCCCATCAGACGCAGCACCTCGGGGGCGAAGGCGCCGGCCGTGCCGTTGCCGCAGGCGGCCACGACCTTCAGCGGGCGGGACAGCTTCACCTTGGACGCCACGTCCTTGATGTAGGTCTTGCGGAAGCCCTCGACGCGCTCCAGCTTGCCGCCGGGGCGGGCCACGCCCTGACCGTTCAGGACGATCTCCTTCAGGCGGCTCATCTCGTCGGGGCCGAAGGTCAGCGGCGCCTGAGCGCCCATCTTCACGCCGGTCCAGCCGTTCTCATTGTGGCTGGCCGTGACCATGGCGACGCAGGGGCAGTCCAGCGCGAACTGGGCGTAATAGGCCATGGGCGACAGGGCGAGGCCGATGTCCAACACTTCCATGCCGCCTTCCAGCAGGCCCAGGATCAGCGCCTGCTTCACCGACAGGGAATAGCCGCGGAAGTCGTGGCCCACGGCGATCTTGGGCGTCTGGCCGATCTCGTGGACATAGGTGGCCAGACCCAGGCCCAGGGCCTGGATGCCCAGCAGGTTGATCTCTTTTTCCAGAATCCAGCGGGCGTCGTATTCGCGAAAGCCGGTCGGCTTGACCAGGGGCAGGGTTTCATATTCCGCAGTGTTGGGGCGGATGTCCTGACGGGGCTTTTGCATGGGTCTTCCTAGATGGGCCGCTGGAGAGAGCGGGGCCGCAGTATGGCTTCGGCGTATAGCCTTCCCCCGCTCGCGAGGCCACAACGCCTGACCGGCGTTATCGCTGCGCCGCGCGGGGCGTAGGTCCCAACAAGCGGCGAAACCTTGACCGCCCCCGCGTCAGGGGCCTAGCGAGAAACCCAGATACGGATGCTCCCGGAGACTTTGATGACCCGCCTGATCCTGCTGCGCCACGGCCAGAGCCAATGGAACTTGGAGAACCGCTTCACCGGCTGGGTCGACGTCGATCTGACGGCGGAGGGCGAGGCCCAGGCGCGGCGCGGCGGCGAGCTGATCGCCGAGGCGGGCTTCAAGCCGGCGGTCATGTTCACCTCGGTGCTGAAGCGGGCCAAGCGCACCGGCGCCCTGGCGCTGGATTCCGCCGGGCTGAAGAATGTGCCGGTCATCGAGGACTGGCGCCTGAACGAGCGCCACTACGGGGGCCTGACCGGACTGGACAAGGCCGAGACCGCCGCAAAGCACGGCGAGGACCAGGTCAAGGTCTGGCGCCGCAGCTATGATGTGCCGCCGCCGCCGCTGGCGCCGGGCGGCGAGTTCGATTTCGCTTCAGACCCCCGCTACGCCGGCAAGGAGATCCCGGGCACCGAGAGCCTGAAGACCACGCTGGATCGGGTGCAGCCCTATTGGGACGCCGAGATCGCCCCGCGCCTGAAGGCGGGCGAGGACGTGCTGATCGCCGCCCACGGCAACTCCCTGCGCGCCATCGTCAAACTGCTGTTCGCCGTGCCGGACGACAGGATCGTCGATGTCGAGATTCCGACCGGCAATCCGCTGGAGATCGATCTGGACGCGGACCTGAAGCCGGTCGCCGCCCGCTATCTGGACGAGGGGCGGGCGCAGGCCCTGCCGCAAATCGCGTGAGCGGCGCGGCGGACGACGCCGTCTTCATGCGGCGGGCCATCGACCTGGCCCTAAACCGCATGGGCGAGACCTGGCCCAATCCGGCGGTCGGCTGCGTCCTGGTCAAGGACGGCGCCGTGCTGGCCGAGGCCGCGACCGCGCCGGGCGGACGCCCCCACGCCGAGGAACAGGCCGTGCCCGAGGCGGGCGAGGCCGTGAAGGGCGCGACCGCCTATGTGACGCTGGAGCCGTGCGGCGCCCGCTCGTCGGGCCGCAAGTCCTGCGCCCACTTCCTGGCTGAGGCCGGGGTCGAGCGGGTGGTGATCGCCGCCCTGGACCCGTCGCCCTTCGCCTCGGGCCGGGGCACGGAGCGGCTGCGCCAGTCGGGCCTGACGGTCGAGACGGGTCTGCTGGGCGATGAAGCCGCCGTGTTGTGCGAGGGCTTCCTGCACCGGCTGGAGACGGGCCGACCGATGGTGCGCGTCAGCGTCGACGGGGCGGGCTTCGACGGGCGCTTCGCCGCCTCGCCGCGCGCCGATCTGACGACCGAACTGAACCGGCTGGGCGAGGCGGGCTACACCCGTCTGTGGACCCAGGAGGGCGAGTTGGCCGAGGCCCTGCGCGAACAGGGCCTGCTGACGGAGTAGGGCGGCCTGAGGCGGGGCGGAGGCGACGGGAGAAACCGCTGTTTCCGCAAAGCTTCCTTAATCCGCCGTAAGCCATGATCGGCCCCATGAGCGAGGCCGCAGAACCCGTCCGCAGAAGGTTGACCCAGGAGGAGGTCGACGCCGTCTGCCTGAAGCATGACCGCCTGTGGCAGGCGCGGCCCGGCGGGGCGCGGGCGGTCTTCGCCTGGATGGACCTGTCAGGCGTGAACCTGCGCGGCCGCAACCTGGCCGACGCCGACTTCACCGCCGCCTGCCTGATCGGCTGCGACCTGACGGGCGCCAAGCTGGACAACGCCAACTTCTTCGGCGCGGACATGCAGGACGTGACCCTGATCGACGCCAGCCTGCGCCGGGCCGACCTGCGCGGGGCCTGCCTGCGCGGCGCGGACCTGTCGGGCGCCGACCTGTTCGAGGCCGACCTGCGCGAAGGGACCATCGCCGCCAAGGACGCCAAGCTGGGCTTCCGCGTCGTCGAAGCCCGCAAGCGCGCCGACACCCAGGCGCAGGGCGCCGTGCTGGCGGGCGCCAATCTGCAGCGCTCGCGCATGACGGGCGTCATCGCGGTGGCCGCCGACTTCACCGACGCCGTCATGAAGGACTGCAAGCTGGTCCGGGCCAATCTGAAACAGGCCAGCTTCCGCGGCGCCGACCTGGCCGGGGCCGACCTGTCGGGCGCCGATCTGTCGGGGGCGGACCTCAGCGACGCCATCCTGGTCGGGGTCAAGGCGTCCATGTGGCGGACCGACGGGGCCAATATGGACGGCGCCCTGGTCGACGACCGTCCGGCGGGCGAGCCGGTCAGCCAGATGCCCGCCGCCGAGATGCTGCGCGAGCATGCCCAGTGGTGCGAGACGGGCGGGGCCGAGGGCCAACCCTCGGTGTTCGACGGGGTCGATCTGCGGCCGCTGGAGTCCATTCGCGGACTGAACCTGACGGCTTTGTCGGCCAAGGGGGCGGTCTTCTACGGCTTGGACATGGAGGGGGTGCAGCTTCAGGGCGCGCAGCTTGAAGGCGCGGACCTGCGGTCGGTCAATCTGCGCCGGGCCGACCTGCGCGGGGCGCGGCTGACGCGGGCGCGGCTGAACGGGGCGGACCTGCGCGAGGCTCAGCTGGGGCCGCTGATGCTGGCGGCGGACCGGCTGCTGCCCGCCGACCTGACCGGGGCGATCCTGCGCGGCGCGGACTTGACCGGCGCCGATCTGCGCCGGGCCGTGCTGGTCGAGGCGGACCTCAGCCGGTCCATCCTGCACGGCGCCCAGACCAAACAGGCGGACTTCACCGGCGCCCAGACCGGCGGCGCGCGCGGGCTGGACCCGGCGGACCTGCACGCGGCCTAGAGCGCGACGCACGAAAAAGGGGCGACGCGAACGCCGCCCCTTCGACTGTTCAGTCAGGCTAGACGCCTTTAGGCCGCCTTCTTGGCCTTGGGTTCGGTCTTGCCCTCGATCAGGGTCGAGCCGGTGGCGATCTCGATGCTGCGGGGCTTGAGGGCCTCGGGCAGTTCACGCTTCAGCTCGACCGTCAACAGGCCGTTGGCCAGAGCCGCGCCCTTGACCACCACATAGTCGGCCAACTGGAAGCGGCGCTCGAAGTCGCGCTCGGCCAGGCCGCGATGCAGATAGGTCTTCTGGGGTGCGCCGTCGTCGTTGGCCGCCTTCTTGCCGGTGACGGTCAGAAGGTTTTCCTTCGCCTCGATGTTCAGTTCATCGGCCGAGAATCCGGCGACGGCGATCTCGATGCGATAGGCGTCCTCGCCGGTCGTCTCGATGTTGTAGGGGGGCCAGCCGTTCTCCTGGCTGGAGCGCGCGGCGCTTTCCAGCTGACGGGCCAGGCGGTCGAAACCGACGGCGGAACGGTACAGCGGCGAGAAATCATAGGTACGCATGGGTCATCCTTCTGACATTCAGCAAGGTTGAGCCGTCCGGCGATTTGGCCCCGGACAGCGGAGGGTTTCAGCCCCGGCGGTCCGAAATCGGCCCCGTCAGGTCTGGAGAGCCCGGGATCGGCGCTCTCGAATGAAGAGGTAGGAGGCCGTTTTTCCGGCGCAAGGGGCGCGCGAATTCGTCGCTCGCCGCATCGGCGCCTTGTGGTCGCCGCGAAGCGCCGTATGGGTTTTACATTCGTCGTCCAGGATCGACCGGAGCCCTTCATGCGACCTCTCGCCCTCAGCGCCGTCGCGGCGTGTCTGCTCGCCTCGCCCGTCTTCGCCCAATCGGGGGCCCCGGACGCCCCTCGCCTGCCCCATCGGCAAGGACTGTCGATGGAGATGCCGAGTTTCTCCGAGGACGCGGCGCTTGAGGCGGCCGTGGCCGCGACGACCCGGCCCGAGGCGGACCGCGCCCGCGACGGCGACCGTCATCCGTTCGAGACCCTGACCTTCTGGGGGCTTCAGCCCGGCCTGACCGTGGTCGAGATCGAGCCGGGCCGCGCCGGCTGGTGGCGCAACATCCTGGAGCCCTATGCCGCGGCGACCGGCGGCCGGTACGTCCCGGTCAACCGCCCGACCGAGGGCATGGGCGTCGCCGACGGGACGGCGGACATGGTCGTGGTGGCCCGCGCCTTCCACAACTGGTCGCGCGACGGTCGGGCCGAACCCTATCTGGCGGCCTTCTTCACGGCGCTGAAGCCCGGCGGCGTGCTGGCGGTCGAGCAGCACCGCGCGGCCGAGGGGCTGAATGTGACGGAGACGGCGCCGAACGGCTATGTGCCCGAAAGCTGGGTCATCCACGCCGCCCGCCGCGCGGGCTTCGAGCTGGAGGCCCGCAGCGAACTGAACGCCAACCCCAGGGATGACCGCGTCCACCCCTTCGGCGTGTGGACGCTCAAGCCCACGCGCACCTCCGAACGCGACGGCCGCGCCCTGACGCCGGACGAGCGTGCGGCCCTGGACGCCATCGGCGAAAGCGATCGCATGACCCTGCGTTTCCGCAAGCCCTACGCCGCCGACTGAAGCGCCTAGATGACAATGCAGTGCGTGGTTTTGACCCTGGCGCAGAAGCGCCTTAAGCCCGAAACGCAAACACCCGGCGGCGAGAGGAAGCGCGCATGACAGAACGATCGACGCGGCGATCCGTCCTGGCCGGCGCCAGCGCCCTGGCCCTGGCCGCGCCCCTGTTCGGCTTGGCCGCCTGCGGCCGCAAGGATGAGGCGCCGACGCCCAGCGCCCCCGAAGCGCCCAAGGGGCCGCCGGAAGGTTCGCTGGAATGGGCGGTCGCGGGTTCATGGCGCTCGGCGGACGACAAGACGCGGGACGCCTGGCGCCATCCGGTCGAGACCCTGCGTTTCTTCGGCCTGCAGCCGAAGATGACGGTGATCGACTTCTGGCCCGGCAGCGGCTGGTATGCGGAAATCCTGGCGCCCTATCTGAATCGGGGCGGCGGCGCGCTCTATCTGGCGGGCTTCTTCGAGGGGCCGAACGCCGACCCGGCCCAGGTCGCCATCAACAACGCCCTGAAGGCCCGCCTCCTGGCGGACAAGAAGCTGTACGGCCCGGTCCAGTTCACCGCCTTCGGCGCCGGTTCGCCGCCGGTGGCGCCGGCGGGAACGGCCGACATGGTGCTGTTCATGCGCTACATCCACGCCTGGATGGCGGCGGGGATCGCGGAAAAGGCTTTCGCCGACGCCTTCGCCGCTCTGCGTCCCGGCGGGGTGCTGGGGATCGAACAGCACCGCCTGCAGCCGGACGAGGATCAGGACCCGGCGGCGGCCAACGGCTATGTGCAGGAGGCCTTCGTCCGCCAGTTGGCCGAAGAGGCCGGCTTCGTCTTCGTCGAGGCGTCCGAGATCAACGCCAATCCGGCCGACACCAAGGACCACCCCTTCGGCGTCGAGACCCTGCCGCCGCGTCGCCTGACGGCGCCGATGGGCCAGCCCGCCGATCCCGAATTCGACCGGACCAAGTATGACGCCATCGGCGAAAGCGACCGCATGACGCTGAAGTTCAGGAAGCCCGAGTGAGCCGTCCAGCCGCCTTCGCCGCCCATGCGCCCCTGATGGGGGTGCCCGGCGCCGCCTGCCCGCCGGGCGGAGAGGGCGACTGGTTCCGGGGCGCCGGAGGCCTGCGCCTGCGCGCCGCCTTCTGGACGCCCTCGACCCTGCAGGCGAAGACGCCGCGCGGGACGGTGGTGCTGAGCCCCGGCCGCACCGAGCCGATCGAGAAGTATTTCGAGCTGATCGGCAACTTCCTGGCGCGGGGTTTCTGCGTTCTGGCCCACGACTGGCGCGGCCAGGGACTGTCGGCGCGGCTGCTGCCGGACCGGCTGCGCGGCCACGCCCGGGCGGTCGAGGAGTTCCTGGACGACTACGCCCGCCTGCTGGACGCCTATGAGGCGCGGGCGCCCAAGCCCTGGATCATGGTCGGCCACTCCATGGGCGGCTGTCTGAACCTGTTGACGCTGGAGGGCGGGGAGACGCGGTTCGCCGGCGCGGTCCTGTCCAGCCCCATGCTGCGCATCAAGACCGGCAAGCGGTCGATGTGGACCGTCAAGCTGGCGGTGCGCTGGGCCCTGCGTCACGGCAAGGCCGGCGACTATGTGCTGGACGACGCGGACGACCCCTTCGACCACACCTTCGAGGAGGATGGCCTGACGTCGGATCAGGCGCGCTACGACCTGTGGCGTCAGCAGCTCTACGCCTGTCCGCACCTGGCCATCGGCGGCCCGACCTGGGGGTGGCTGGCCTTCGCCCTGGACGCGGGCGAGCGGGCGCTGAAACCGCGAGCCCTGAAGAGCGTGAAGATTCCGGTCTGCGTGGTCCAGGCGGCCGAGGACGACAAGGTCTGGAAACAGACCAACCGCTGGGCGGCGCGCCGCATGGGCCGGGGCCGGTATGTCGAGGTTCCGGCTGCCAAACATGAGGTCGTCATGGAGGTCGACGACCTGCGCGGGATCTTCCTGCATGAGTTCGACGCCCTGGCCGACTATGTGGCGCCCGGCGTCGAGGCGAAGCCCGGCGCTTCGCCCGCAGCGCGGACCGTCGAACCCGCCTGAGCCGTCAGGCGCCGCCGAGCAGGGGCCGGGCCTGGGCCGTCAGCCGCGCGTCGCCGACCGCCAGGACGCGGCCGTCGGCTCCGTTCGGCGCGTCGCCGCGCCAGTCGGTGAACCGTCCGCCCGCCGCTTCGACCAGGGGCTTGAGCGCCGACCAGTCCCAGACCTTCAGCTCGCTTTCGGCCACCAGATCGATGCGCCCGGCCGCGACCATGGCGTAGGCGTAGGCGTCGCAGCCCAGCCGCGCCAGCCGCGCAGCGGCGCGCAGCCGGTCCCAGGCCGCGCGGTCGGCGCCGAGGAAGATCTCCGGGTCGGTGGTGGCGATCAGGGCCTGGCTCAGATCGGGGCAGGCGCGGGTCTTCAGCGGGGTTTCGCCGCCGCCCTTCAGCAGGCGTGCGCCGGACGGACCGCCCAGGAAGACTTCGCCCAGATAGGGTTGGCCGACGGCCCCGATCATGGGCGCGGCCTCGTGGCGCAGGGCGATCAGGGTGGTCCACAGAGGCAGGCCGGCGATGAAGGCGCGGGTGCCGTCGATGGGGTCCAGAATCCAGACGTGATCGGCGTCGGGACGGTCCTGGCCATACTCCTCGCCGATGACGCCGTGCTCGGGATAGCGGGCGGCGATCATCCGGCGGATGGCGGCCTCGGCGGCGCGGTCAGCCTCCGTGACGGGGTCGAAGGCGCCGGGGGAGCCCTTGTCCTCCTGGGCGAACTCGCCCCGGAAGAAGGGCAGGGCGACGCGGGCCGCCTCATGCGACAGTTCGACGGCGAAGGTTTCCAGTTCGGTCATGCCCCGGCCATACACCGCCAGGGGCGCGGCGGCCCAGAGGTCATTGAACCGAACAGGCGATCAGGCGGCGGCGGCCAGGGGTTCTCCGGGGCGGGGCTGGCCGTTGTCGGGGCTTTCCCCGGCGCCGTCGTAGAAATAGCTGACCGGCGTCTGCAGCGCCTCGGCCAACTCCCACAGGCGGGCGGCCGAGATGCGGTTGGCGCCGCACTCGTACTTCTGAATCTGCTGGAACCTAATGCCGACGCGATCGCCCAACTGCTGCTGGGTCAGGCCCAGCAGGCGGCGACGGCGGCGCAGGCGACGACCCAGGTGCAGGTCGATCTCGGCGGGCATGACGACACTCCTGTCTTCCTCGGCCTGTGCCGGATCGGCACGGACAGGGCGGCTCGCCGCAAGCCGCGTGCCGTTTTCGCCCCCAAGGCGAGGGACGCAACCCGACGCCCGCCCGCGCATTAACGGCCAAGGCAGTCAGCCTTCAAGAAGGGAAGAGAAGCATGGGTGGATTTGGATTTATCGCCTGGATCATCATCGGCATCGTCGCCGGATGGCTGGCGGAGAAGATCATGAAGCGGGATCACGGCCTGCTCACCAATCTGATCGTCGGCGTGGTCGGCGCCCTGATCGGCGGGTTCCTGGCCAACAACCTGCTGGGCGTGGACGCCGCGGGCAATTGGATCGTCGGCATCATTGTCGCCACCATCGGCGCCGTGGTCCTGCTGTTCCTGCTCGGTCTGGTGAAGCGGCGGACCTGATCGACCGTTTCATCGCACAAGAAAAAAGGGGCGGCCCGTCGGGCCGCCCCTTTTGCCGTCGAACCAGACGATTTAGTGAGGTTCGTCGCCGTTCGGTTCGTCGCTGGTCGGCTCATCGGCCGGCGGGGCGTCGGCCGAAGGCGTGTCCATCGCGTCCGGGGTCGGCTCAGCCGTGTCCGAAGCGATCGGGGGAGCCGACTGGATGTCCGAGGCGCTGGCGTCGACGACGATGTCGGCGCCGTCCTGACGGATGCCGGCCAGCGGCACCGGACGGACCTGGCCGTCGGCGGTGCGGACGGTCAGCTCCTGACCGGCGGCGCCGTTCTGGACGCCGACCAGCTTGCCGATCTCGGTCCCGTCGCTGCTCTTGACGGTCGCGCCCGGCGTCAGGGTCAGGCTCTGGGGTTGAGCCGCGGCCGCCTCAGCGGGAGCCGGTTCGGGCGTCTGCGGCGTCGTGGCGTCCTGGGCGAAGGCAGGGGCGGCGATGAGGAAGGCGCCGGCGATGCCGGTCAGCAGGGCGGTCTTGCGGATCATGAGAAACTCCTGGAAGGGCGAGCCCGGCGCTCGCGAAAAAATGAACCCTTGTGAAGGCCGATGGTTTCCCCTGCCCTGAAATGACCTTTTACTCGCCCCAAACGACCGATTCCTGCTCATCGGAGAGCGATTGACCAAACCGGGTGCAAAACACGACCCCTGGCGGATCACGCGTCGTCTGGCCGGACTGGTCTATGAGCTGACGCCGCAGATGTTCGCGGTCGCCACCTTCCTGCTGGGTGGGGCGATGCTGCTGTCGGCGGTGACCCCGGCCTTCAATGACCGGCTGAACGCCTTGGGGCGGTTCTATCCGCCGTTGCTGATCGACCTGTCCCACTTCGCCGCCAGCGTGACGGGCTTCATCCTGCTGCTGATCTCGGCGGGGCTGTGGCGGCGGCGGCGAGGGGCCTACTATGCGGCCTTGGCGGTCCTGCTGGTCGGCGCGGTCTTCTCCCTGCTGAAGGGGCTGGATTGGATGCAGGCCATCGAGATGAGCCTGGCGGCGGCCCTGCTGGCGCCGTGCCGCTCGGCCTTCAATCGCCGCTCGCGCCTGGGGGAGCCGCTGCGGCCGGGCTGGCTGCTGATGCTGGCGGCGGCGGTGGCGGCCATGCTGTGGCTGGGCTTCTTCGCCTATCGCGATACGGCCTACACCGACGAGCTCTGGTGGACCTTCCTGGTCGACAAGCAGGCCTCGGGCTTCCTGCGCGCCGGGGCGGTGCTGGCTTTGCTGACCCTGGCGGTGGCGGTGCGTTCCCTGCTGACCGCGCCCGGCGCGCGCAGCCATGGGCCGGCGGCTGCGGCGGACGTCGAGCGGGCGCGCCAGGCGCTGGAGATCGCCGAGGTCGCCGCGCCCGAGGCGGGCCTGGCCCTGCTGGGCGACAAGGCCCTGCTGTTCAGTCCGTCGGGCCGCAGCTTCATCGCCTATCGCGTGCGGGGGCGTCGCTGGATCGCCATGAGCGAACCCGCCGGGCTGAGGGAGGAGCGGCTGGAGCTTCTGTGGTCCTTCGCCCAGCTGGCCGACAGCTACGGCGGAGCGGCGGTCTTCTATTCCGTGGGCGAGGGACTGCTGGCCGACCTGGCGACGCTCGGCATGGCCGTGCGCAAGGTCGGCGAAGCGGCCGTGATCGACGCCGCTCATTTCACGACCGAGGGCAAGGGCAAGCAGAGCCTGCGAACCGCCGTGAACCGGGCCGAGCGCGAGGGCGCCGGCTTCGAGGTGGCGCCGCCGGGCTCGGCCCGGCCGCTGGAGGCTGAATTGCGCGCCGTGTCCGACGCCTGGCTGAGGCATCACAACGGGTCCGAGAAGGCCTTTTCGCTCGGCCGGTTCGACATCGACTATCTGGATCGACAGGCGCTGGCGCTGGTGCGCGAGAACGGCCGCGTCGTCGCCTTCGCCAACCTGTTGATCGGCGCGGGCGGGCGCGAGGCGATGATCGACCTGATGCGCCATGATCCGGAGGGGCCGCACGGCGTGATGGACTATCTGTTCACCCGCACGGCGCAGTGGGCACGGGACCAGGGCATGGAGCGGCTGGACCTGGGCATGGCGCCCCTGTCGGGCCTTGAGGACCGCCGCATGGCCCCGGTCTTCGCCCGCGTCGGCGCCCTGGTGTTCGAGGAAGGCGGCGCCGTCTACGGCTTCCAGGGCCTGCGCGCCTACAAGGCCAAGTTCGGCCCCGGCTGGCGGCCGAAATTCATCGCCGCGCCGCCGACCACGCCCCTGCCACTGGCCTTGCTGGACGTCGCCCTGTTGACCAGCGGCGGCTGGCCGGGGCTGCTGGGCCTGAAGAGGTAGCCTCGGCGCACAAAAAAGGCGGCTCGCCGTGGGCCGCCTTCCTCGTTTGGACAGAACGCCGGATCAGTCGGCGCGGACGCGCTTCTTGCGGAAGGAGGGATTCAGGACCTCCTTGCGCAGGCGGATCGACTTGGGCGTGACCTCGACCAGTTCGTCTTCCTCAATATAGGCGATGGCCTGTTCCAGGCTCATCTTGCGCGGCGGGGTCAGGCGCACGGCCTCGTCCTTGCCCGAGGCGCGGACGTTGGTCAGCTGCTTGCCCTTGATCGGGTTGACGTCCAGGTCGTCCGAACGGCTGTTCTCGCCGATGATCATGCCCTGGTAGGTCTTTTCGCCGGCGCCGACGAACATGACGCCGCGATCCTCCAGGTTCCACAGGGCGAAAGCCGCCGTGTCGCCGTCCGAGTTGGAGACCAGCACGCCCTTCAGGCGGCCCTCGATGGCGCCCTTGTGGCCTTCATAGTGGGAGAAGACGCGGTTCAGCACGCCCGAGCCGCGCGTGTCGGTCAGGAACTCGCCCTGATAGCCGATCAGCGAGCGCGACGGGCACTTCAGCTGGATGCGGGTCTTGCCGGCGCCCGAGGGGCCCATGTCGGTCAGCTCGGCCTTGCGGGCCGACAGCTTCTCGATGACCACGCCCGAGAATTCGTCGTCGACGTCGATGACCACGTCCTCGATCGGCTCCTGACGCTCGCCGTTCTCGCCGGTCTGATAGACCACGCGCGGGCGGCTGATCGACAGTTCGAAGCCTTCGCGGCGCATGTTCTCGATCAGCACGCCCAGCTGCAGTTCGCCGCGACCGGCGACCTCATAGGCGTCCGAGCCCGGCGTCTCGGTGATGCGGATGGCGACGTTGGCCTCGGCTTCCTTCAGCAGGCGGTCGCGGATGACGCGCGACTGCACCTTGTCGCCTTCGCGGCCGGCCAGCGGGCTGTCGTTCACGCCGACGGTCATGGAGATGGTCGGCGGATCGATCGGCAGGGCGTCCAGCGGCTCGGTGACGTCCATGGCGCACAGGGTGTCGGCCACGGTGGCCTTGGACATGCCGGCGATGGCGACGATGTCGCCCGCTTCCGAGCCCTCGTCCAGCGGCTGGCGCTTCAGGCCGCGGAAGGCCAGGACCTTGGTGATGCGGCCCTGTTCGATGGTCTTGCCGTCGCGCGACAGGGCCTTGATGGCCATGCCCGGAACCGCCTTGCCCGAGTGGATGCGGCCGGTCAGCAGGCGGCCCAGGAAGGGGTCGCTTTCGATCAGGACGTTCAGGATCTTGAACGGCTCATTGACGCGCGCCTGGGCGGCGGGCGGCGGGACGTGATCCACGATCAGGTCATACAGCGGGTGCAGGTTCTCGCTCGGCTGGGCCAGGTCCAGCGTCGCCCAGCCCGAACGGCCCGAGGCGTAGATGACCGGGAAGTCCAGCTGCTCGTCCGTGGCGCCCAGGGCGGCGAACAGGTCGAAGGTCTCGTTCAGCACGCGGTCCGGGTCGGCGTGGGCGCGGTCGACCTTGTTGATGCAGAGGATGGGGCGCAGGCCCATCTTCAGCGCCTTGGTCAGCACGAACTTGGTCTGGGGCATGACGCCCTCTTCGGCGTCGACCAGCAGGACGCAGCCGTCCACCATGCCCAGGATGCGCTCGACCTCGCCGCCGAAGTCGGCGTGGCCCGGCGTGTCGATGATGTTGATGCGGGTCTCGCCGGCCTTGCCGTTCCACAGGATCGACGTGCATTTGGCCAGGATGGTGATGCCGCGTTCACGCTCCTGATCGCCGGAGTCCATGGCGCGTTCGGTGGTCGCCTCATTGGCGCGGAACAGGCCGGACTGGGCCAGCAGGGCGTCCACCATGGTCGTCTTGCCGTGGTCGACGTGGGCGATGATAGCGACGTTACGAAGGTTCATGTCGGGCTCGGGCGGACTGTGTTCGGTCACGGATGGGCCGCGCCGCTGCAAGAAGATTGCAGAAAAGGGAAGGGTTCGGCGCGCCTCTTACAGGGATGCGGGCCAAAACGCCAGTCCGGTGCGCGTTCGACTGATCAACCCAGCGGCATGACGGCCAGCACCCCCACGGCCAGCGTGCCGATGAGCAGGGCCGACAGGGCGGCGACGGCGGCCACGCGCGGACCGGCCCGCAGCACGGCGCGCGGATCGACCATCAGCCCCAGCGCCGCCATGGCGATCAGCGTCAGGGCCGAGACCGAGACCTGCAGCGGCGGCAGGATCGCCTCCGGCAGCCAGCCCAGCGACCGCACGGCCATCAGGGCCAGGAAGACGAGGATGAACCAGGGCGCCATCTGATGCAGCTTCGGCCCGCGCCCGCCTTCGGCCTGTTTCGAGCGCATCAGGCCCAGGATCAGGCAGACGGGACCCAGCATCAGCACGCGCACCAGCTTGACCACGGCGCCCGTCTGGACGGCGGCCAGGCCGGCGGGCGCGGCGGCGGCCAGCACCTGCGGCACGGCGTAGACGGTCAGGCCCGCCAGCACCCCGACCCGCGTGGCGTCATAGCCCATCATGGCGCCGACGACCGGAACCAGCAGCACCACGGCGATGCCCAGAACGGCGGTGAAGCCGATGGCGGCGGCCACGTCCTGGCCCTCGGCCTCGATGACCGGGGCCACGGCGGCGATGGCCGAGTTGCCGCAGATGGCGTTGCCGCAGGCGACCAGCAGGGCCATGGCGTGCGGCAGGCCGAACGCCCGCCCCAGCGCATAGCCGCCGACGATGGCCATGGCGACGACGCCGACGATGGCCAGCAGCAGCCAGGGCCCCAGCGCCGCCACCGCCGCGCCCGAGACGGTGGCGCCCAGCAGGGCCACGGCGACTTCCAGCAGGGTCTTGGCGCTGAAGGCGACGCCCGGCGTCCACAGCGACGACGGCGTCCAGACCAGGCGCAGCCCGGCCCCGATCAGGATGGCCAGGACCAGGCCCTCGATCCACGGATGTTCGAACAGCCGGGTCTCGACGATCTGCAGCCCATAGGCGACGGCGCCGATGGCGGCGGACAGGACGACTCCGGGCAGGAGGCGGGCTAGGCCCGTCAGGCGGCGAGAGGGAGCGGCATGGTCGAGAGCGACGGTCATGCGGTCCTTATCCGCTCCGTCATCTGATCAATCCAACGCGTAGTTATGGACTTAACAATCGATTTGATCGATCAATAAGCCATGACGCTGGAACAGCTCCGCATCTTCGTCGCCGTGGCCGAGCGCCTGCACATGACGCGGGCGGCCGAGGCGCTGCATCTGACCCAGTCGGCGGTCAGCGCGGCGGTCAATGCGCTGGAGACGCGGCACGGGGCGCGGCTGTTCGACCGGGTCGGGCGCGGCCTGGCGCTGAACGCGGCGGGGACGGCCTTTCTGCCGGAAGCCAGGGCGGTTCTGGCGCGGGCCGAGGCGGCCGAGCGGCTGCTGGACGAACTGGCGGGGCTGAAACGCGGGTCGGTGCGGCTGTTCGCCAGTCAGACCATCGCCGCCTACTGGCTGCCGCCGCGCATGGCCGCCTTCGCCCAGAGCCATCCGGGCGTGGAGCTGCATCTGTCGATCGGCAACACCCATCAGGTAGTCGAGGCCGTGCTGGCGGGCGAGACGGAACTGGGCCTGATCGAAGGCGCCGAGGACGCGCCCCGGCTGGAGCGGACGCGGATCGGCGCCGACCGGCTGATCGTGGTGGCGGCGCCGGGGCATCCGCTGGCGGAGCGGGAGCAGTCTCTGGCCGCGTCCGACCTCAAGGCTCTGGACTGGGCCTTGCGCGAGGCGGGCTCGGGCACCCGCAGCGAGTTCGAGGCGGCCCTGCCGCGCGGCATGGCCGCGTCGGACCTGAAGACGGCGCTGGTGCTGCCGTCCAATGAGGCGATCCTGACGGCGGTGGCGGCCAGCGCCGGGGACGGCGGCGGGCTGGTCACGGCGATCTCGGAACTGGCCGCCCGGCCCCTGATCGAGGCGGGGCGGCTGGTCCGCCTGCCGCTCGAACTGCCCGAGCGGCCCTTCTATCGGCTGCGCCACCGCGAACGCAGCGCCAGTCGGGCGGCGGAGGCCTTCGCCGCCGCCCTCTAGCCGGCTTGAATCCTGGCCGCCCTAGACCTTGGCGGCGCGGCGACGCACCCAGGCGTAGAGGGCGTAGGTCAGGACGGCGAAGGCGATCAGACCGGCCCACATGGCGGGCCAGCCGCTGTCGGCGGGCAGTAGGGCGAAAGGCGCCTCGTCGCGCGTGCCGACGATGACGGCGGCGGTGAGGACGCCGAACAGGCTCTCGCCCACGATCAGGCCGGACGCCAGCAGCACGCCCATGCGGCGGGCCACATCGGCGTAGCGGGTCGACTTGACCGCCCGGTCGTACAGCCAGCCGCAGACGGCGCCGACGACCAGCATGGTGGTGACGGCGGCGGGCAGATAGACGCCGATCCCGGCGGCCAGCGGCGGCAGCTTGATCCGGTCGTTGGTCGTGCGGCGCAGGATGACGTCGAGGATGATGACCAGGACGCCGACCACGGCGCCGATGCCGATCAGATCCCAGCGCAGATCGCCCGAGATGACGCCCTTGGCCAGGGCCGAGATCAGGGTCGCCTGAGGCGCCGCCAGGGTCTGCGAGCCCTGGACGATGGCGGGCGGGCCGCCTTCGAAGCCGAAGGCCTGGTTCATCATGTCCAGCACGAAGGGGATGACCAGGGCGCCGGCCACCACGCCGACCAGCAGCGCCGTCTGCTGACGCCAGGGCGTGGCCTCGACCAGTTGGCCGGTCTTGAGGTCCTGCAGGTTGTCGTTGGCGATTACGGCCACGGCGAAGACCACGGCGGTGACGATCAGGGCGAAGGCGACGATCGACGGATCGGCCGGAACCCCGGCGATGGCCAGCACGCCCAGCATCAGCAGGGAGGCGATGATGATGGCCAGGATGCCGACGCCCGACACCGGGCTGTTCGACGACCCGATCAGCCCGGCCATGTAGCCGCAGATGGCGGCCACGGCGAAGCCGATGACCACGACATAGACCAGGCCGCCGATCACCAGCAGCGGGGCCGATCCGGCCAGGGCGGTGCCCTGGGCCACCACGGCCAGCAGGACGGCGATGCCGACCAGGGCGGCGACCGAGATCAGACCGACCAGCTTGATGGGCATGTCCTGCTCGGCCAGCTCCAGCGTCTCGCCATGGGCGCGGCGCGCCTGGGCGGAGATGGCCGAGGCCAGGCCGGCGGCCAGGGGTTTGGCCAGCTTGGCCAGGGTCCACAGGGCGGCGACGCCGATGACCCCCGCGCCGATGAAGCGGACCTCCTGGGCCCAGACGCTCATGGCCAGGCCCTCGGCGTCGGCTTCGGCCGGCGTCGTGGCGGCGATGGAGGGCACGCCGTGGGCGACGGCCCAGGCGGCGAACTCGGGGGAGGTCAGGATGGGCACGAAGATCAGCCAGGCCAGGACCAGGCCGAACAACTGGGTCAGGCCGACCGCCAGCCCGATCAGGTGACCGGCGCCCAGCAGGGCGAACTGCATTGAGAAGCCGACCCCGGTCGCCCCGCCGCCCAGCGCCGCGGGCAGGCGCAGGAAGGCGGCGGTCTCGGCTGCGAACACCCGGGCGGCGGCCAGGAAGCCGAAGAGCGCCGAAGCGATCGCTCCGCCGATGACGACGAACAGGCCGGAACGGTTCTCGCGCACCGCCTCCTCGGTCTGGTCCGCGCCGGGCGAACCGACCTTCAGCACCTCGGCGGCGGCGACGCCCTCGGGGTAGGGCAGGCCGCCCTGAACGACCAGGGTGCGGCGCAGGGGAATGGAGAAGGTCACCCCCAGCACCCCGCCCAGCACGCAGATCATCACCGACTCCCAGAAGGGGAAGTTCATCCACCAGCCGATCATCACCAGACCGGGCAGGACGAAGATGATGGCGCTCATCGAGCCGCCGACCGAGGCGACGGTCTGGACCGTCATATTCTCCCAGATGGTCGAACCGCGGAACGCCCGCAGCAGGGCCATGGAGATGACCGCCGCCGGAATGGCCGAGGCGAAAGTCAGGCCGACCTTCAGCCCCAGATAGGTGTTGGCCGCCGTGAAGACCGCCGCCAGCAGACACCCCAGGATCAGGGCGCGGATGGTCAGTTCTATGCGTTTGCCGGTTCCGGCGGGGGTGTCCGTCATGCGGGAGCCTCGTGAATGTGCGGCGAGGCTAAGCCTGAAAGCCGGGCTGTGACAACGGGGCGCAGGCTAGTTCAGGACGCGCCGGGAATCCGGCACGTCCAGACTGAAGGCCGGAATGGCGGCTTCGAACATCCGACCTTCGGCGTCCTGCATGAAATAGGCGCCGACCATGGAGCCCGAGGGCGTCGTCAGCGGACAGCCCGAGGCGTAGGCGTAGCTGTCGCCCGGCTCGATCAGCGGCTGCTCGCCGACCACGCCGGGGCCGCGCACCTCCTCGACCCGGCCCAGGGCGTCGGTGATGGTCCAGCGCCGGGCCACCAGTTGCACCGGACCGCCGCTCAGATTGACGATCTCGACCTGATAGGCCCAGACCCAGCGCCCCTCGGCCGGGTCCGACTGGCCCGCCAGATAGGAGGGGCGGACGCGAACGACGACGCCTTCGGTCTCGGCGGAGTAGGCAGGAGCGGAGTGCATGCGCTATATGCAGCCCGCCGTACGCGGGGTTCAAGCGTCTGTCGTCGCCGACAAGCTACACAGACGAGAAAATCCGTGTGAGAACAGGACGGCATGACCAGCTTTCAGATTCCCGCCCGCTCCGGCATCCTTCCCTTCCAGGGCATTGAGACCCTGATCGCGGCGGGCGCCATCGCCTCCGACACCCCGTTCGACGTCGATCAGGTCCAGCCCGCTAGCCTGGACCTGCGCCTGTCGGACCAGGCCTGGCGCGTGCGCGCCTCCTTCCTGCCCGGTCAGCGCAAGGTCGAGGAGCGCATCGCCGACGTCGCCATGCACGCCATCGACCTGTCGGGCGGCTATGTGATGGAGAAGGGCTGCGTCTATATCGCCCGCCTGCAGGAGCGCCTCAGCCTGCCCAAGGGGCTGAACGCCCGCGCCAATCCGAAGAGCTCGACCGGCCGCGTCGATGTCTTCGTGCGCCTTTTGACCGATCAGGGCGGCAGCTTCGACGACGTGGACGAGGGCTATGACGGCCCGCTGTATCTCGAGATCGCGCCCCAGACCTTCTCCATCCTGGTCAAGCCGGGCACGCGGCTGAACCAGCTGCGCCTCAAGGCGGGCGAGCCGCCCAAGCTGGAGACCCGCAGCGTCGGCGTCGACCTGCGCGCGGGCGACAACGGCGTCGTCGGCTATCGCGGCCGCCGTCACGCGGGCGTGGTCAACATGGACCACATCGACGGCCACGACCCGCGCGACTTCTGGGAGCCGCTGACCCTGCGCCGCGGCGAACTGCTGCTGGACCCGGGCGAGTTCTACATCCTGGCCTCGTCGGACGATGTGGAGATTCCGGTCGATCAGGCCGCCGAGATGACCCCGATCGACCCCTCGGTCGGCGAGTTCCGCGTCCACTACGCCGGCTTCTTCGACCCCGGCTTCGGCACGGACGAGGCGCACGGCGCCGGCTCCAAGGGCGTGCTGGAGGTTCGCACCCACGACACCCCCTTCCTGCTGGAGCATGGCCAGATCGTCGCCCGACTGGTCTATGAGCCGCTGACCGAGCGGCCCTCGCGCCTCTATGGCGAAGGCGGCAGCCACTACCAGAGCCAGGGGCTCAAGCTGTCGAAACACTTCCGCCCCTGGGGCTGATCTGCCCTTCTCCCCTTGTGGGAGAAGGTGGGCGCCGAAGGCGCTCGGATGAGGGGTGTGGGCGCCGCGATCAGCCGATTGCGGCGCTTCTTCTATGCGAACATGACAAATGACGCCGCCGCCACCCCGAATCCGTCATGCTTCGCATGCCACCTTCTCCCACAAGGGGAGAAGGGTCGTTCTGAGCGCATCAGGTCAGCTTGTTCGCCTTCCTCAGACTGGGGAAGACCCTGGCCCAGACCCCGGTCGCGGCCAGGGCGCCGAAGCCGCCGAACACCGCCGCCCCGATCGGGCCGAGCAGGCGCACCATGACGCCGGAATAGGCTTCGCCCAGTTCGTTTGAGGCGCCGATGAACAGCATGGACACCGACGACACCCGGCCGCGCATGTGATCGGGCGTGGCCAGCTGGATCAGGGTCTGGCGGATATTGACGCTGATCATGTCCGCCGCCCCGCCCAGGAACAGCACCGCCCCTGACAGCCAGACGCTCTTGGACAGGCCGAAGATCAGGGTGCAGACGCCGAACACGGCCACCGCCCCGAACATCCACCGCCCGCCGTGACGCACGATGGGGAAGCGGCTGAGGTAGAGGGCCATAATCAGCGCCCCCACCCCGAACGAGGCCCGCAGCAGGCCGAAGCCGATCGCGCCGACATGCAGGATGTCGCGCGCGAAGATCGGCGTCAGCAGCGCCACCCCGGCCAGCAGGACGACGACCAGGTCCAGGGAGATGGCGCCCAGGACGATCTTGGTCTTCCAGACATAGGCGAGGCCTTCCCTGACCTGCTGCACCGGGCCCAGTTTGGACGGATCGACCTGGGGCTTGCCTCGGGTGCGGATCAGCAGGAAGCAGGCGACCGCCACGAGGAACAGCCCCATGGCCGAGGCGTAGGCCAGGGGCACCGACAGGCCGACGATGACCCCGCCCAGGGCCGGTCCGGCGATGGCGCCGGTCTGGAAGGCGATGGACTGGGCGGCGATGGCGGGCGGCAGGGCCCTGCGTCCCACCACCATCGGCAGGAAGGCCTGGCTGGCCGGGGCCAGGAAGGCGCGCGCCGCGCCGAAGACGGCGGCGACCGCCAGCAGGCCCCACAGGGGCGGCGAGCCGTGCAGCGCCATCATCAGGAAGGCGCTCGCGCACATCCCCTCGACGATGATCGACAGGGTGACGGTGTGCTTGCGGTCGTGTCGGTCGGCCATGGCCCCGGCCGGCAGGGTGAAGGCCAGCAGGGGCAGGAACTGGCACAGGCCCACCAGTCCCAGATAGAGGCTGGCTTCCTCGATCGGATGGTCGCGCCGGGCGATCTCATAGACCTGCCACAGCAGGGCCGAGGACTGGATCTGGATGCCCAGAACCGCCACCATCCGGCCCAGCCACAGCAGGCGGAAGTCGCCGATGCCCCAGGGGCTGGACGGGCCGCCGTCATGAGATGAACCGGGCGGCGGTCCAGGCGGCAGCGGCGGCTGGGGCGGAACCGTCGGGGCGGAATCGATGCTTTCGGTCGTCACGTTCGTCTGGGCGTCTTCGGATAGGGGGTTCCGTCGCGGCGGCGATAACCGTCCTCTCCCTTGGAGGCGATCATGTCGATGTCGGGATAGTCGCAGGCGTCCTCGGCGGGACGGCGCGAACCGACCTCCAGCAACATGGCCTCGCGATCACTGCGGTTCTCGATCTTGTGGCCGTTGGGGACGCCTGCCTTGAAGCCGGCGCAGTCGCCGGGGCGCAACAGGGTTTCGCCCTCGTCCTCGACCAGCACCACCTCGCCGTCCAGCACCCAGACGAACTCGTCTTCCGCGCTATGCCAGTGGCGCTGGCTGGACCAGGCCCCGGCGGGCAGGCGCAACAGATTGACGCCGAACTGATCCAGGCCGACCGCGTCGCCCAGCCGCCAGCGGCGACGCGGCTTGCAGGGACCGGCGAATTCTTCCGGATATCCCGTTCCGTGGATGGTCGGGGCGGCGTCGATGTCGATCTTGGGCACGGTTTTCGGGCCTTCTCGCGGGTGCGCGATATGCCTAAAGCATAGCGGCATGAGCGCCGCATCACATTCCGTCATCGATCCTGTCGAACTGACCCGCGACCTGATCCGCATCCCCTCCGTCACGCCTGCCGACGAAGGGGCGATGGACGTGCTGGAGCGCGCCCTGACCGGCCTGGGCTTCACCTGTCGCCGCATGGTGTTCGAGGGGCCGAGCGGCGTGGGCCACGACGCCCGGATCGAGAACCTCTACGCCCGGCGCGGGACCGCCTCGCCCAACCTCTGCTTCGCCGGCCACACCGACGTGGTGCCGATCGGCGATCTGAAGGCCTGGAGCGCCGGACCGTTCGAGGGCGAGACCCGCGACGGCGTCCTCTATGGCCGGGGCGCCGTGGACATGAAGGGCGGCGTCGCCGCCTGGGTCGCCGCCGTCTCGCGCGTCCTCGCCCTAGGCGAGATCGAGGGCTCCCTGTCCTTCCTGATCACCGGCGACGAGGAAGGCCCGGCCCTGCACGGCACCAAGCGGGTGGTCCAGACCTTGGCCGCCGAGGGCGAGGTCATCGACGCCTGCGTGGTCGGGGAACCCTCCTCGGCCCACCACCTGGGCGACATGATCAAGGTCGGGCGGCGCGGCTCGCTGAACACCTGGATCACCGTCCACGGCAAACAGGGCCACGTCGCTTATCCCGACCGCGCCGCCAATCCGGCCCCGGTCATCGCTCGCCTGCTGGCCCGGCTTGACGCTCACGTCCTCGACGAGGGCTACCCCGAGTTCCCGCCGTCGAATCTTGAGATCACCACCATCGACGTGGGCAATCCGGCGACCAACATCATCCCGGCCGAAGCGAAGGCGCGGCTCAATATCCGCTTCAACCCGACCCACACCGGCGACGGTCTGATCGACTGGCTGAACCGCGAGGCGGGCGCGCTTCAGGCCGAGACCGGCCTGCAGATCGAGCTGGAGCACATGTGCTCGGGCGAAGCCTTCCTGACCGAGCCGGGCGTCTTCGTCACGGCGGTGCAGGACGCCGTCGAGGCGGCGCTGGGCCGCCGTCCTGAGGCCTCGACCACCGGCGGCACCTCGGACGCCCGCTTCATCCGCGCCCTGTGTCCGGTGCTGGAGCTGGGTCTGGTCGGCCAAACCATGCACCAGGTCGACGAGCGCGTGCCCGAGGCCGAACTGCGCGCCCTGAGCGACGCTTATGAACGCGTCATCACGACGGTGCTGGAGCGTCTGAAGCCCTGAATCTGCCGCGTCATGTCACAGCCCGATGGTCTGTCTCGTCATGGAAGGACGCGCACTCAAGCCACAGGAGCCACGACATGACACCGCGCATCGCCAACCCCGCCAAGGCCGCCCCCGACGTCTATCAGGCGATGGTGCGGTTGGAGCAGGCCGTCGCCGCCAGCGGCCTGGAGCACAGCCTTCTGGAACTGCTGAAGATCCGCGTCTCGCAGATCAACGGCTGCGCCTATTGCCTGCACATGCACACCGCCGACGCCCGCAGGGCGGGTGAGAGCGAGGTGCGTCTGCATCTGCTCGCCGCATGGCGGGAATCCTCGCTGTTCAGCCCGCGCGAACGCGCCGCCCTGACCTGGGCCGAAAGCCTGACGCGCATCGAACAGTCCCAGGCGTCCGATGCGGACTATGCCGTGTTCAAGGCCGAGTTCAGTGAAGCCGAACAGGTGAAGCTGGCCTTCGCCATCGGGGCGATCAACGTCTGGAACCGGCTCGCCGTCGGCTTCCGCTCGGCCCATCCGGCAGGCCCGGCGCGTGTCGCGGCCTGATCCCTCGACCGAAGTCTTCGAGGCGCATCGGCCCCGGCTGACGCGCCTCTCCTACCGCATGCTCGGCTCCCTGGCCGAGGCGGAAGACGTGACGCAGGAGGCCTGGCTCCGATGGAGCCGGGTCGACCCGGCCGAGATTCGCGAGCCCGGCGCCTGGTTGACGCGCACCACCACCCGCCTGGCGCTGGACCTGCTGAAATCCGCCCGCGTGCGACGCGAGACCTATGTCGGCGCCTGGCTGCCCGAGCCGCTGATCACCGGGCCGGAGGCGGACGCCGAGGTCTTCGCCGATGATCTGACCCTGTCCCTGATGACCGCCATGGAGCGGCTGTCGCCCCTGGAGCGCGCCGCCTTCCTTCTTCATGACGTGTTCGAGGTCGGCTTCGACGAGGTGGCGACGACGCTGGAGCGCGATCCCGCTTCGGTGCGGCAACTGGCCAGCCGCGCCCGCCGCCATATCCGGGAGGCCCGCCCCCGCTACGCCGTGGAGCCGCAAGAGGGCGAACGCATCGCCCGCGCCTTCTTCGACGCGGCGCGATCCGGCGACATGGCCGCCCTCGGCGCCCTTCTGGCGGACGAGGCGACGCTGAAGTCGGACGGCGGGGGCAAGGTGATCGCCTTCCACAACGCCATTCAGGGCGCGTCGAAGCTGTTGCGGCTCTACGCCGGCCTGCACCGCAAATACGGTCAGGAAGGTTCGGAAATGCTCCGTCCCGTCTGGATCGACGGCCTGCCCGGCTACATCAGCCTGGAGCGCGGCCGCATCCTGCAGACGACGGCCCTGACCATCGTCGACGGCCGGGTGGTCGAGGTCTTCATCACGCGAAATCCGGACAAGCTGGCGCGCATCGCCGCGCTTCTGGACGGTAACTCGCCGCCGGCGTCGGCCTAGCGGCAGGCGTCGACCCATTCAGCGTCGGTCAGCGCGGCCATCCGCTCAGGGGCGATGCGGACGGCCGAATGGATGGCGCCGGCCGCCGGGATCACCACGTCCCAGGCCTTCAGCGAGGCGTCGCAATAGACCGGCAGGGGCGTCGCCAGGCCGAAGGGGCAGACGCCGCCGACAGGGTGGCCGGTCACGCCCTCGACTTCCGAGAGGTCCAGCATCCTGATCTTGCCGCCGAAGGCCGCCTTGGCCTTGGCGTTGTCCAGCCGCGCGTCGCCCGCCGTGACCAGAAGGACGACGCGGTCGCCTGCGCGCAGGGACAGGGTCTTGGCGATCTGGCCCGGTTCGACGCCGTGGGCGGCGGCCGCCTCGGCCACCGTGGCGGTGCTGACGTCCAGTTCGATGACGGCGACGTCGGGCGCCTTTTGCGCGAAGAAGGCGCGGACGCTGTCCAGGCTCACGGCTTTTGCGCCGCTTCCAGCCGGGCGATGCGGCGGTCCATGTCGGCGACCTGATCCTTTAACCGCTGCGCCTCGGACGCCATGTCGACCGGCGTGCCGTCCTCATAGGTCAGCTGCGCCCCCTTCTCGATCAGATCGAGGCGATACAGGGCGGTGACGCGGGTCGCCTTGAACCGCTCCAGCTCGCTTTCCGGGGAGATGACGCGGGCCATGTCAGCGCGCCGCCACGACGATGACTTCGACGAGGTAATCGGGCGTGGCCAGCTTCGCCTCGCAGGTGGCGCGGGCGGGCGGGTGGGCCGGATCGACCCAGGCGTCCCAGACGGCGTTCATCGCCTCGAAATCGGCGATGTCGGCCAGCCAGACCTGGGCCGACAGAATCTTCGTCTTGTCGCTGCCGCATTCGGCCAGGATCGCCTCGACCTCGGCCAGGGCGGTGCGCGTCTGGGCGGCGACGTCCTCGCCCGGCTCGCCCACCTGTCCGGCCAGGTAGATGGTCTGGCCGTGGATCACGGCCTGGCTCATGCGGCTGTCGGGCTGGATGCGGGTGATCATGACGGCTCCTTGCGCTGAGGCCCGGACTTAACGCGGCGGGGCGGCCGCTCCAAGGACAAAGGCCGGACGCCGCGCCGTCTTCCTAAACGCGAAAAGCCGTGTCACAGGAAGCGCCATGGAAACGATCCGCATCGAGAACCGCATCGGCGTGCGCGCCACGGCCGAACGCCTCTGGGAAGTGCTGACGGACTTCGGCGGCTGGAACCGCTGGAATCCGCATGAGGTCGAGGTCGAGGGCGCCCTGGGCTTCGGCGCGCCGATCAGCCTGACGGAACGCCTGCCGGACCTGGGCGAGCGGCAGGTGCAGGCGAGGCTGGGCGAATGGGAGCCCAACGCCCAGCTGGTCTGGATCGAGCGTCGCGGATTCCTGTTCCGCACCCTGCGCTACTATGAGATCGAGGAGCTGGAGCGGGGGGCCTGCATCGTGTCGCACGGCACGGTCTTCACCGGCCTGCGCGCCGAACTGTTCCACGACAAGCACCGCCTTCGCATCCGCCCGGCCTATCAGGCCATCAGCGAGGCCCTGAAGCGGACCGCCGAGGAAGGCTGAAACGCCTAGCCGCCCTTCATCATGTCCTGGATGTTGATGATGGCCGGGCCCAGGATGACGACGAACAGCACCGGCAGGAAGAACAGGATCATCGGCACGGTCAGCTTGGCGGGCAAAGCCGCAGCCTTCTTCTCGGCGGCGGCCAGACGCAGATCACGGTTTTCCTTGGCCATGACGCGCAGGGCCGACCCCAGCGGCGTGCCGTAGGTCTCGGCCTGGGTCATGGCCGTGGCCACGGCCTTGATGCCCGGATGCTGGGTCCGCTTGGCCATGCCCTCATAGGCCATGCGCCGATCGGGCAGATAGCTGAGCTCGGCCGAGAGCAGGGACAACTCCTCGGCCAGTTCGATCGACTGGCCGCCGACCTCCTGGCTGACCTTCTGGATGGCCGCCTCGATCGACATGCCGGACTCCACGCAGATCAGCAGTAGGTCGAGCGAGTCCGGGAAGGCCGCCACGATCGAGGCCCGCCGCTTGTCGATCATGTTCTTCAGATAGATGTTCGGCGCATAGAAGCCGACGCCCGCCGCCCCGACCACGAAGGCGATCAGGGTGGTCAGAGGCAGGTCCGGCTTGACGACGCCGAACAGATAGAAGGCCGTCAGCGCCATCAGGATGAAGGGGGTGGCGAAGCGGAAGAAGTAGAAGGTGTTCAGCGGCCTCGGCCCGCGGAAGCCCGCCTGGATCATGTTGTCGGCGACCTTGGGGTCTTCCAGCAGCTTCATCAGGTTCAGCCGGGCGACCACCCGGCTGCGGAAGCTGTCGTCGGTCTGGCGCAGGCTGGCGCCTTCGCCGCCCGCCGCGCCGCCGCGCATGGCCTGGCGCGAACGGCGCCGCAGTTCCTCGCGGCGCTCGGCCACCGCCTTCATCCGCTTGTCCAGGCGCGGCCCGCCGTCGACGAAGGAGGACAGAAGCGTCAGCACGCTGGCGAAGACGGCCACGCCCACCCCGATGCTGAGCAGGTTCTGCGGGTCGGTGATGAAGCGCATGAAGCCGTTCACGGTCGTCGCTCCCTCGTCAGAACTTGAAGTTGATCATGCGCTTCATCACGAAGACGCCGATCGCCATCCATAGGCCCGCGCCCATCAGCATGACCTGGCCGCGGATGTCGGTGAACATCAGCAGCATGTAGCTGGGGCTCGAGAGCATCACGAGGATCATCACCGCTGGCGGCAGGGAGGCGATGATGCCGGCCGAGGCGATGGCCTCGGACGACAGGGCCTTGATCTTTTCGACCATCATCCTTCGGGCCCGCAGCACCGAGGTCAGATTGCTCAGGGCCTCGGCCAGGTTGCCGCCCGACTTCTGCTGGATGGCGATGACGATGGCGAAGAATTTCAGCTCCGGCGTCGGGATGCGCTCATACATCTTGTCCAGGGCCTGGGCGAGCGTCAGCCCCACCCCCATGCCCTCGACCAGCAGGCGGAACTCCCCGGCCAGGGGCTCGGGGCTCTCTCGGGCGATGATCTTGAAACAGTCGTGCACCGGCAGGCCGGTCTTGATGCCGCGCACCAGGATGTCGATCGCATCGGCGAAGGCCAGGGAGAATTTCTTCATCCGCGCCTTGGCCTTGAAGCCGACGATCCAGCGCGGCAGGCCCAGGCCTGCGGCCACGCCGACGCCCAGGACGATGAGGATGTTGGCCCCCAGCACGAAGGCCAGAAACGCCCCGACCAGGCCCGCGACCACGCTGATGATGACGAAGGTCCGCATCGACAGGGTCAGGCCCGCCTGCTTCAGCTTGGCCGCCATGGTCAGGCGCGCCTTGCGCTCGCGCCGATCGACCTCCTGAAGCTGCTGCAGGATCTGTTTGCGCCGGGCCTCGGGCGTATTGGCCGCCGCCGCACGCTTGGCGCTCGCCGCCGCCTCGGCCCGAACCCCGCCCATGGTCTTGGCGCGCTTGACCGCCTGGCCCGAGGAATCGTCGCCGCCGACCAGCACCCAGCCGACGCCGCCGATGGTGATGAAGGCCAGGACCGCCGCCAGGATGGGAAGCAGCATCGCCCTACTCCGCCGCGTCCAGGGCTTCGGCCAGTTCGCGCTCCAGCCCGTAGTAGCGGGCGCGGTCCCAGAAGCGCGGACGGGCGATGCCGGTCGAGCGGTGACGCCCGGTGATCTTGCCGTGCGCGTCCTCGCCGGTGATGTCGTAGACGAACAGGTCCTGGGTGACGATGACGTCGCCTTCCAGCCCTACCACCTCGGTGATGTGGGTGATGCGGCGGCTGCCGTCGCGCAGGCGCGCGGCCTGGACGATGACGTCGATGGAGCCGACGATCATCTCGCGGATGGTCTTGGACGGCAGGCCGTAGCCGCCCATGGTGATCATGGATTCCAGACGGCTGATCGCCTCGCGCGGGCTGTTGGCGTGCAGGGTGCCCATTGAACCGTCGTGGCCGGTGTTCATGGCCTGCAGCAGGTCGAAGGCCTCGGGACCGCGCACCTCGCCGACGATGATGCGTTCGGGGCGCATCCGCAGGCAGTTCTTGACCAGGTCGCGCATGGTGATCTGGCCCTGGCCCTCCAGGTTCGGCGGGCGGGTCTCCAGACGCACGACGTGCGGCTGCTGCAGCTGCAGCTCGGCGGCGTCCTCGCAGGTGATGACGCGCTCGGTCGGGTCGATGAAGGCCGTCAGGGTGTTCAGCAGGGTGGTCTTGCCCGAGCCCGTGCCGCCCGAGATGACCAGATTGCATCGCGCCGCGCCGATGACGCCCAGCACCCGCGCGCCCTCGGGACTGATGGAGGCGAACTCCACCAGGTTGCGCATCGTCAGCTTGTCCTTCTTGAACTTGCGGATCGTCAGCGTCGGACCGTCGATGGCCAGCGGCGGGGCGATGACGTTGACGCGGCTGCCGTCGGGCAGGCGGGCGTCGCAGATCGGAGAGCTTTCGTCGACGCGGCGGCCGACCTGGGACACGATCCGCTGGCAGATGTTCATCAACTGGCCGTTGTCGCGGAAGCGGACATTGGTCAGTTGCACCTTGCCGCCGACCTCGATGAAGACCCGGCCTGCGCCGTTGACCATGATGTCGGCGATGTCGTCGCGCGCCAGCAGCGGCTCCAGCGGACCATAGCCGAGGACGTCGTTCAGGATGTCCTGGACCAGGTGCTCCTGCTCGGCCACCGACATGGAGACGTTCTTGATCGCCACCAGTTCGGAGACGATGTCGCGGATTTCCTCGGACGCCGCCTTCTGGTCCAGCTGCGCCAGCTGGGCCAGGTCGATGGTGTTCATCAGGGCGTTGAAGATGGTGGTCTTCGTCGCGTGATAATAGTCGCTCTGCTCGCGCACGATCTCGGCGACGGCCTGGGCCTTCTTGAGCTGCTCCAGACCCGGCGTGGCGCGGGGACCGGCCGCAGGCGCGGCGCCCGGCATGGCGGTCTGGGCTGGCTCGGGCTTGCGGCCCAGCAATCCGTCCAGGGCGTCCAGCCGGTCGCTGCGCGGGGCGGCGGCAGGCGACGGCGTCAGAGGGTCCAGGTCGTCGGCGGAGAAGCCGTCGACCGGCTCGGGCGCGCGACGCGGCTGCGCTTCCGGCGCGACGGCTGGGGCGGGCCGCGGCGCGGCGGGGGCGAGGCCCGGTTGTGCTGTCCGCTTGCCGAACACGGCCTCAGGACTTCTTGCTGAACAGGGAGCCGAGCAGGGAGCCGCTTCCCTTGGCGGCCGGCCTGGGCCGGCCCGTCGCGCGCGCGGACGCGGCCGGCAGCTCGCGGCGCGAGACGATCTGGGCCAGAGTCTCGAAGGCCTCGGCCGCCTTGGTCCTGGCGGCGGCGTCGACGATCATCTGGCCGTTGTTGGCGGCCGCGCCGAACACCTTGGCGTCGAAGGGGATGCTGAGGCTGGGATGGACGCCTAGGGCCGCGCCGAAATCCTTAGCCGGAATCTCGGGCCGACCCGGCATCCCCACCTGGTTCAGCACCAGGCGCGGCGGGGCGTCGTTGGGACGGCCCTGCTTGATCAGGTCGATCATGTTCTTGGCGTTGCGCAGCGAAGCCAGGTCCGGGGTCGCCACCACCACCACCTCGTCCGCCGCGATCAGCGCCCGGCGCATCCAGCCCGACCACAGGTGCGGCAGGTCCAGCACCACGAAGGGCGCCGTGGCGCGGATGCGGGTGGTGACCTCCTCGAAGGCCTCGGCGCCGATGTCCCAGTCGGTCTCCAGGGTGGCGGGCGCCGCGAACAGGCTCAGCTTGTCGGTGCAGCGGACCATCATCCGGTCCAGCAGGGTGGCGTCCAGGCGGTCGGGCTGGCTGAGGGCGTCGGCCACCCCGTTCAGCGGGTCCTGGTTGAAGTCCAACCCCGCCGTGCCGAACGGCAGGTCATAGTCGACGATGACGGTGTTGACGCCGATCCGCTCGCTCATCGCATAGGCGGTGTTGTGCGCCACGGCCGAGGCTCCCGCCCCGCCGCGCGCGCCGACGAAGGCGATGGTGCGGCCGACGAAGGGTTGGGCCGGGTCGGCGAACAGGCCCCCGATGGCGGCGATCAGCTGCAGCGGCTGGACCGGCGCCACCAGATATTCGCTGACGCCGCGCCGCATCAGTTCGCGGAACAGCAGGATGTCGTTGGTCGCGCCGATGATGACGACCTTGGTGCCCGCGTCGCAGACCTGGGCCAGCTGGTCGATCTCGGCCAGCAACTCCTGCGGCGCCTTCAGGCTCTCGACGATGATCAGGGGCGGCGTCGGCTCGGCCTGATAGGCCTCGATCGCCGCCTGAACGCCGCCGAGGCGGATCTGGGTCGTGGCGCGCGCCATGCGGCGGTCCTGGCCGGCGCGCTCGGCGGCGGCGGCCGTGTCCTGACGCTCGGCGAAGATGTGCACGCCGATGCGGGGGATCGACACCTCGACCGAGGCCGGGCCGCCCAGCGTCAGGGCCGTCGACGGCTCCAGCGCGGGCAGGGCCGCCACCACGGGCTCGGCGGCGGCAGGGGCGGACACGGGCGGTTGCGACCGGATGGCCGTCTCGGTCTCGTCGCGCATCCGCCCGACCGGATCAAAGGCGTCCGCCGCCCGGTCCAGGGCCGCGGGCGCGACGCTCGGCGCGGGGTGCAGGTCCATGAAGTCGTCGTCGAGATCGAACCCGTCGAGGGCGTCGAAATCCGGTGTCGGGAAGGGCTTGGGCGCGGACGTCATTGCACCGCCTGCGAAATCTTGGTCTGCGAGATCAGCGCCTCGCGCTGGGCGGCGGTCTGCGCGCCCTCGCGATAGGCGTCGAACACCACGGAGCGACGGCCCGCGTCGGCCGGCGTCATGGCGCGCGGGGCGACGATGTCGCGCGGATCGGCGATCTGGGCGGCCAGGTTGGCGGTGACGGCGCACCCGAAGTTGGAGGCTGACTGGTTGTCGCCGGTGCGGCCCAGATTGCCCCATTGGGCTCCACACTGCGGCACGACCGCCTGCACGGTCTCGAAGCCGACCAGGACCGGCGCCCTCGGGTCCGGCGCGGCGTAGCCGACCAGCTGGATGCGTTCGCCCGGCACGCCCGCCGCCTCGAACGCCGCCTTGACGTTCCAAGCCGCCTGGGCCGCCGCCGGATCGCCGCCCGCCGGCGCCTCGATGACCAGGACGGGCGCTCCTTCCATGGCGAAACGGCCGACCAGGGCGTCGAGGGCGGCGCGCTGATTGGCCGACAGGCCGGTCTCGTGCACCGCCAGGGCGATGCGGTCCAGGCCCGGCTCGACCTGAAGCGAGAAGCGCGAGGTCGGGGTCAGCGGCGGCTCGCCGCCCAGGCTGGCCGGGCCGCCCACGCAGGCCGACAGCGTCAGGCTCAGGCCCAGAACGGCGGAGATGGAGGCGGTGCGGATCATGGCGCTCACTCGATCACATAGCCGACAGGACCGCGCCAGCCGGCGCCGGGCTGGGCCGCCGGGGCGGGCGAGCCGTAGACCTGGTTCAGCTGGCCGAAGAAGATGGTCTGGGCGTCCTGGGCGATGCGCAGGCCGTCGGCGGGGGTCTGCATCCGCCCCGGCGACGTCGGGTTGACGATATAGGGTTCGACGATGACCACCAGTTCGGTCTCGCCCATCACATAGTCGCGCGACCTGAACAGCTGGCCCAGCACCGGCAGGTTGGTCATGCCCGGCAGGGCGTCGATCGCCTGGCGCGTCGATTCCTGCAGCAGGCCCGCGATCATCATCGACCCGCCCGAGGGCAGTTCGATGGTGTTCTCGCTGCGCCGCACGCTCAGGCCCGGCAGGGTGATGGAGGACGGCGTGCCCGCGCCGATGGTCAGGCCCCCGTTGGGCGTCAGCTCCGACACCTCGACCTTGACCTGCAGGCTGATGCGTCCTTCCGACAGGACCACCGGCCGGAACGACAGACCGACGCCGTAGGGCTTGTACTCGACGGTGACCTGGCCTTCGCGATCACGTCCGGCGGGCACGGGGAACTCGCCCCCGGCCAGGAAGCTGGCCGCCTCGCCGTTGACCGAGGTCAGGTTGGGCTCGGCCAGCGTCCGCACCAGGCCGACGCGCTCGAAGGCCTTGAGCATGGCCTCGCCCTTGTTCAGCCCGTCCGAACCCGGGCCGGTTCCGGGCTGGGCCGTGTCCCAGTTGCTGGGGTCGCCGGGGCTGCCGTCGACCGTGACCGGGCACATGGAGCCCTCGGGCCAGCCGGGACCGCAGGGCATCTGCATCTGGAAATTCTTGGTGGTGTCGCGCGCGATCCCGCCCGCCAGCCCGCCCAGGAAGGAGCCGTTCACGCCCCAGGTGGCGCTGTTGCCCAGCAGCCATTGGGTGTCGCCGACCCGGCCGATCACCGCCTGGGTGTCGAAGCCGAGCTGTTTAATGGCGTTGCGCTGCACCTCGACCACGCGCACCTTCAGCGTCACCTGGTCCGAGCCGGCGACGGCGATCATGTTCATGACCTTTTCAGGGGCGCTGACGAAGGCGCGCGCCACCTGGGCGGCGCGGTCGGCCTCGGCCGGGCTGGCGGCCACGCCGGTCAGGATGATGCTGTCGTTGACCGCCTCGGCGCGCAGGTTGGAGCCCGGCGCCACGCGCGCCAGCGTGTCCTGAAGCGCGCTGACCCCTGCATCGACGCGAACGCGCAGGGCCAGGATGGTGCGGCCGCCCGCATCCAGGAAGACGGCGTCCGTCTCGCCCCCCGCCAGGCCGATCATGGTGATCCGCCGGGGCGAATGCAGCATGGCCTCGGCCACGGTGGGATTGGAGATGATGACGTCGCGCGCATCGGTCGGCAGGTCGACGGCGAAGGAGGTCCCGCGCGGCAGATTGACCAGCTGGGGGGCCGAGCCTGCGGTGATGGCCGCGCGCGTCTGGGCCCTGGCGCCTTCCGACGCCGCCGAGCCGCCCAGGGCGATCAGGGCGGCGCAGGCGGCGACGGCGAAACGATTCATGCCGGATAGCCTCGTCCTCATGGCGTCGTCACCGTCTCGACCTGGCCCTCGCGATAGATTTTCACGACCGAACCGCCGCCCGCCGCGCGAGCGCCGCGAACCGCGCCCGGCACATGGCCCGACGGCCCGGCCGTATCGGCGTAGGAGCGCAGCACCAGCGACAGGTCGCCTTCGGACTTGGCCAGGGCCAGGACCTCGGCGTCGCGGCCGGTCAGCTCCAGGGTGGCGGTGGCGCCGACCACCGCCTTCTCGTCCTCGGCGGCGCGGGTGCTCTGGTCGATGGCCAGGACCTTGACGTTGCGCATCACCGTGGCGGCCGAGTATCGCGTTCCGCCGTCGTCGCCCGAGCCCTTGATCTCGCGCGTCAGCAGGACGTCCACCCGGTCGCCAGGCAGGATGAAGCCGCCCGCAGCGGTCTCGACCGTGACGCGGATCGCCATGGCCCGCATCCCCGGCTCCAGATAGGCGGCCATGTAGCCGCTGTCCCCGGCGCGCACGACCTTGCGCGCCACCAGGGGCTCTCCGGCCAGGACGGTTTCGCGCACCACGGCGCCGATGTAGTCGCCCTTGGCCCCCGGCGTGTTCAGTTCGGCGACGGCCTTCATGGCGCGCTCCACCGTGGCGCTCTTGCCGCCAGCGGCGGCGTTCTCGGCGGCTGCGCCTTCCGCCTTGGGCGTCGGCGGCGGGCCGTCGGTGATGAAAAGAGGGTTGAGTTCGTCGACCGGCCAGTCCTTCCAGCTCAGGTCGGCTTCGGTCAGGCGTCGGCCCGGCTCCAGATCCCGCGCGGCGACCAGCACCCGAGCCATGGGCCGCGTCTCGACGGCGGCCGATGCGGTCGCTGTCGGCTGTCCCGACGATCCCATGGCGCGCACGACCAGGGCCAGGCCGATGGCTGCAAGGGCTGCAACGCAGATGACGGCGATCTTGGCGGGTTTCATCCAGTCTCTCCGGCAGACGCGATCGCGCGAACCCGGATGATCCGCCCCCTGCCTGTCAGGGATAATGGCTTGTCATGGTTAACGCGCCCCTAAGCTCGGCGCTTTAACGAACGGCGTCATCAACCCGCGATGAAGGCGGTCATCAAGGGGCTGGACGGATAGGCGAGCAAGGCGCCGACGGCGATGGCGACGCCATAGGGGATGTCGCCCTTGGGCTGCATCAACCGCATGACCCAGCCGGGGCCGGTCTGGGCGAAGAAGGGCAGATGGCTGCGCGCCGTCAGCAGCAGCAGGCAGAAGCCGCCGCCGGCGAGCGCGGTGAAGAGAATGAAGGGCAGGGCGCCTGAAACGCCCATCCACAACATGGCGGCGGCCAGCAGCTTGGCGTCTCCGCCCCCGATCCAGTTCGCCGCGAACATCCCCATGCCGATGATGAGGGCGACGGCCGCCAGAGCTGCTGAAACGCCCACCGTCGCCCAGGGCAGACCCAGCGCCAAGGCCGCCGGAAAGAAGCCGACGATCAAAAGGCCTGAAATCCAGTTCGGAATCTTCATCGTCGTCAAATCATGCAAGGCCGCGATGACGGCCAGGACGGGCAAGACTGCCAATAGCGTGAAGGAGATCGCGAGCATGCGTAGATCCTACGGCTTCATCTCTTAAGGCGCGGTTTCTGTAGTCGATCTGGCGCATGAAAAAGGCCGGGACGTGAAAGTCCCGGCCTTTCTCCTAAGGAACTCTGGAGCTTAGTTCTGAGCGGCTTCAGCCGCAGTGATCGCCGTATTCACGCCGGTGAACGTCTCCTTGAGCTTGCCGCCAAGGATGCCAACCGCGCCGATGATCGCCACAGCGATCAGAGCGGCGATCAGGCCGTATTCGATGGCCGTGGCGCCGGATTCGTCTTTAGCGAAGCGCGTGATGAAGTTGCGCATGTCTTGTCTTCCTTTGTTCAGTAACGAGCTGATGACCCACTATCAGGGTCTTCGGTTTTGCCCGCTTGACCCCCGTTTGCATGGCGACAATGCGTCGACGCCTCTTAAGAGCGAGTAAAATCTCGCCGATCAGCAGAAGAAATGATGGTTACTGGGTTGTTTACTGAAATTCGCGTTTCATTTCGGCGTCGATCTCGAATTTCAGGGTTTCTTGACCTTTGAGCGTCAGCTTCGCGTCCGGCGCTCGCGCGCGCCCGTTCTGACGCTCTCGGAGGTCTCGCCATGCGCCCCGCTATTCTTTTCGTCGGCCTGGCCGCAACGCTTGCCCTCGCCATGCCGGCTTCGGCGCAGGACCGGCCGCTCGACGTCAAGCTGGATCAGGCCACGCGGGTGCAGCTTCGCGCCCCGGCCGGTTCGGTCATCGTGGCCAATCCGCGCATCGCCGACGTCGCCGTGACCGACGCCCGCACCCTGTTCATCACGGGCAAGAGCTACGGCCTGACGGAAATCATCGCTGTCGACGCCCTGGGCCGCCCGCTGTTTCAGCGTCAGGTTTCGGTCAGTCCCGGCGAGACCGGCTCGGTGCGCGTCTGGCGCGGGGGCGAGGCGGTCGAGGTCGCCTGCGGGACTCGTTGCGCGCCCGCCGCGCGCCCGTCCACGGCGCCCTGACTCCATGCGACAGGGGCCGAGTTTGATGCGAGGTCGGCGACGCCGCGAGGGCTCCACCGCCGTGGAGTTCGCCCTCGTGGCCCTCCCCTTCTTCATCCTGTTGTTCGGCATACTGGAGATCGGCCTGATGCTTCTGGTCGACGCCCTGGCCGAAACCGCCGTCTCCGACGCCGGCCGGCAGATCCGCACCGGCCTGGCCCAGGAACAGAAGCTCGAAGCCGAAGACATCAAGGCGCGCCTGTGCGCCAACATGGGCGTCTTCTCGCGCGATTGCCCCAGCCGCGCCTTCATCGACATCCGGGTGGTTGACGGCTTCTCGACGCCGCCGGACGCAGACCCGTTTAAAACGGGGACCTTCGACCCTGGCGTCCTGACCTATCAGCCCGGCGGTCCCGGCGATCGGGTGCTGGTGCGCGTCTGGTACGAACATCCCATCGTCACCCCCTTCATCGCCCAGGCGGTGTCGCGCACCGCCGATCGTCGCGTGATGCTGACCACCACCCTGGCCTTCCGTAACGAGCCCTATAAATGAGACGCGCCGCGGACATCGGATTGTTGCGCCGCCTGTTGCGGGACCGGCGCGGCGTCTCTGCGGTCGAGTTCGCCCTGGTCGCGCCGGTGATGATCACCATCTATTTCGGCCTGGTGGAGTTCAGTCAGGGCTATATGGCCGAGCGTCGCGCCAGCCACGCCGCCTCCATGGTCGCGGATCTGGTGGCCCAGTCCGGCGGCACCAATATCCGGGACCTTGAGAGCACCTTCATAATCGGGGACATGATCATGCGCCCCTTCTCCTCGACGCCGCTGTCCATCCGCGTCTCGAGCGTCACCGTGGATGCGCGCGGCGTGGCCACGGTCGAATGGAGCGGCGCCAACAACCGCAACCTGACCGGCCGCGCCCCGCGCTCCGTAGTGACCGACCTGCCGCCGGGTGTGATCTCGACGGGCGAGACCTTGATCCTGGGCGAGACCGAATACGCCTACCAATCGGCCTTCGCCCAGGTCATTCCCAACGGCGTCACCTTCCGGCGCAGCTACTATCTCCGCCCGCGCACCACCGACCGGATCGCCTGCGCCGACTGCCCCGTCTGACTCGGCGGCCCTAGCCGACCAGGGCCTCCCTAAGCGCACGGAACTTGGCCTCGGTCTCCAGCCGTTCGGCGCGCGGGTCGCTGTCGGCGACGATCCCCGCTCCGGCCAGGGCGCGCCAGCCCCAGCCGAGCGCCGTCTGCTCAAAGGCCGCCGTGCGGATCAGGACGGAGGCGGTCAGTCGCGCCTCCTCGCCCAGCCCCGAGCCGAACAGGGAGCCGCACCATGGCCCGCGCGGCGGCTCATGGCCTGCGATCACCTTCATGGCCTGATGCTTGGGCGCGCCGGTGATGGAGCCGGGCGGGAAGGCGGCCTCCATCACTTCGGCCGGACCGACGCCGTCCGCCGCCTGAGCGCTGACGGTCGAGACCAGATGGTGCACCGTCGGGTGGCTCTCCAGTTCGAACAGCCGCTGGACCTGGACCGAGCCGGGCCGGGCCGCCTGCGCCACGTCGTTGCGCATCAGATCGACGATCATCAGGTTCTCGGCCAGGTCCTTGGCGCTGGCGATCAGTTCCGCGGCCAGGGCCGCGTCCCGGACCGGGTCGGGATCTCTTGCACGGGTGCCCTTGATCGGTCGGGTCTCGATGCGGCCGCTGTCGCCGTCGAAGGTCAGGAACAGTTCGGGCGAGTTGGACGCCAGCGCCCTTCGGCCCAGGCGCCAGAAGGCGCCGTAGGCCGCGCCCCGCTCCGCCGACAGCCGCAGGAAGACGTCGAAGGGATCGCGCCCCGGCTTCAGCGTTCCGGTCCAGGCGCGGGCGATATTGGCCTGGAACAGCTCGCCCGCGCCGATACGAGCGATCACGTCGGCGACCGCCGCCTCATAGGCCGCGCCCGAGCCTTCCTCGACCGCGCGATCGCACGGCGGCGGGGGCGGCGCGACCGACGTCGCCGCCTCCAGCCACTCGGCCGCCCGACGGACCTGCAGGCGCGCCGCCTCGGCGTCGATCCCGCGTCCGACGGCCTGCACCCGCCGCTCGCGATGGTCGAAGGCCAGCAGGGCCGGATAGCGGGCCAGCATCAGGTCGGGCCAACCGCCCCCGCGTTCGCCGGTCGCGGGCCGCGCCCCGGCGTCATAGCTCATCAGCCCGACGACGCCGCCGCCCGCATAGGCCGGATCGCGCAGGCGCTGAAACAAGGCCTCGTCGTCGACCCGCCCGACGAAGGTCTGGTCCGGCTCGCAGGCGACGAAGGACCAGCGCCCGCCGTGCGCGTCCGGATCTCCGGCGCCGGCCAGCAAGGCCAGGGCGCCCTCGCGCCGGCTCAGCCCCGCCGCCGTCGCCAGGGGCTCGCGCCAGGGATGCGTCTCGACAAGGCGCGCGGGCAGGGCGTTCACGGCGCCAGCCGCGCCCGGATGCGGTCGGCCAGGGGCGCGTCCACGCCCAGCACATGCTGCAGGTAGCCGCCGACCGAACCGCTGTGCGCCGCGATGGCCCGATAGGCTTCGTTCAGATAGGCCGCCTCGACGCCCAGGAAGGCGACCACGGCCCCGTGCGACGCGGTGCGGCCGGTCATGGCCGTCAGGCGACGGGCCATCTCTTCGGCCCTGCCCTCCAGGTTCACGGCCCTGTTGGTCTCCAGATAATCCGCCATCAGGTCGTCCTGCGCCACGCCCAGCAGGCTGTGGGTCAGGGCCGCCAGCAGGCCGGTCCGGTCCTTGCCCGCCGCGCAGTGGATCAGCACCGGTCCCTCGGCTTCGCCCAGCAGACGGAAGTAGCGACCGAACAGATCGACATGGGCCGCCTCGAACGGCAGGCGGCGATAGGTCTCGGTCATGAAGGTTCGGCCGGACGCCTCGGTCAGGTCGGCGGTCTTCAGAAAGGTCAGGTGCGGCGCCTCGCCCCCGTCGTCATGATCGCTTTCGATCAGAGTCCCGGCCCAGCCGGGCGGGCGGCGAGACGGCTGGGCGCGCCGCTCGCTGGGACGGCGCAGATCGACCACGGCGGCCAGCTTCAGCGCCGCCAGCCGCGCCACGTCGGCGTCGGTCGCCCGCGCCTGATGCGCCGCGCGATACAGCCGCCCGCGCGCCAGCAGGCGGTCGTCCACGGCGTAGCCGCCGTAGTCGCGGAAATTGTCGATGGCCTCGAACGGCGAAAGGCGGTCGCTCATGACCGCCTTTCTTAGACTGTTCGACGGGGGGCGCCAGTCCGGGCTAGCGCCCCGCCACCAGGGCCGACATGGCGTCCAGATAGGCGAGGAAGGCGTCGCGGCCCGTCTCGGTCATGCTGGCCCGCGTCTGGGGTTTGCGGCCCTGGAAGCTCTTGGACACGGCGACGAATCCCGCCTCCTCCAGCTTTCGCAAATGCACGGACAGATTCCCGTCGGTGGTCTGCAGCCGCGCTTTCAGTTCGCCGAAGTCGGCGCTCTCCACACCAGCCAGACAGGCCATGATCCCCAGGCGCACCCGGCCGTGGATCACCTCGTCGATGCGGCCGATGTCGAAGTTCGAGGTCTCGTCCTCGACGTTCATCTCAGCCCGCCTTCTTCGTTGCGCCGCGCACCAGGATCAGTCCGGGCGCGAGGGCGACGGCGATCAGCAGGACCAGATAGACCGGATAGATGAGCAGGGGATCGCCCAGTCCGGCAAGCACCACGGCGCCGGCGTAGGAGATCAGGCCCACGACGTTGAGCCAGGCCTTGCGGCTGATGGCGGCCACCACCATCCAGGCCGAACCGTAGGCGCCCATGACCACCGTCGGCATCAGGGCCATCACGCCCCAGTCGCCGGTGCGCCAGCCGAAGACCATCAGGGCCGTCCAGGTGACGAAGATGCCGTAGCCGATGGCCGACCAGGCCGCGCCGACCGACCGATTCATGGCGCTGGCGCCGCCGCAGGCGCTTTCGATGCGGCGGATGAGCACGATCAGGGCGATCACGAATACTGCGGCCGCGCCCAGCCACAGCGACAGGCTTTCCCAGCCGCCGTTGGGGATACGGCCCAGCACCATCATCCACTGGCCTACCGTGGCGGCCCCGAAGATTACGGCCGCGGCGACCAGCACCGATCCGCCCAGAAGCGGCGCTCGCCGTCCCTCCTGGGCGAGGGCCTTCATATAGGCGATGTCGTCGTGAACGGATTGAACCTGGTCGCGGGTCATGGCGTCTCTCCCTGCCTGTCGTTCAGAAGGTGAGCCAAGAACTTTATAATGTAAAGTTCTTTTTCTGAGACGGGGCGCGCCGGGCGGCCTAGACCTTGGCCATGCGCGTCGCCTTTCATCACATCGCCTATGAACCCCTGGCCATCTGCAACGCCCTGTCGATGGGGCGGCTGGAGGCCTCCGTCGCGCGCGCCGGGCTGAGGTCCGGCGCGACGGTCATGGACATCGGCTGCGCATATGGCGAAGTCTCCATGTGTCTGGCCCGCGTCTTCGACGCCCGCGTGACGGCGGTGGAGCTGGACCCGGTCATGGCTGACGGCGCCGCAGCGCGTATCGCGCAGGCGGGCCTCCTGGACCGGATCACGCTGCGGCGCGAGACCTCCGCCGCCGCTCTCGATGATCATGCGCCGCTGGACCTGATCGTGGCCATCGGTTCGACGGAACCGGCCGGCAAGGGGCTGCGTGAACCCGTCGCCGTCTTTTCCGCCCTGGCCGAACGCCTGGCTCCGGGCGGCGCGCTGTTGTGGGGCGACCTGTTCTGGAAAGACGAACCGCCCGCGCCGCTTCGCCAACTGGTGGAAGCGTCCGGCTACTATGTCCGTCACGACGAATGGCAGGCGGCGGCGCGCGCTGCGGGTCTGGAGGTCGTTTCGGCCGAAATCTCCGATGAGGCGGAATGGGCGGTCTATCGCACGGGCATGGAGACGGCGATCGCCGACTGGCTGGACGCCCATCCTGATCATGCCGATGCGCCGACCGTCGCCGCCACGGCGAACCGCATCAAGATGATGTTCGACTTCGGCGCCCCCTACTTCGGCTTCGGCCTCTACCTCTTCCGGAAGACCTGAAGGGCCGACGCCCCTCCCCATGAAGGGGAGGGAGAAGCCGCGCTCAAGCAGCGCGCGACCGCGTCGCGAGCGATAGCGCCCTTATCTGAAAGGCGGCTCGTCGAAGGCGCGCAGCTTGCGCGAGTGCAGGCGGGTTCCCTCGGCCCGCAGCAGGTCCACGGCCTGGATGCCGATCTGCAGGTGCTCGGAGATCGAGCCCTCGTAGAAGCGGTTGGCCTGGCCCGGCAGCTTGATCTCGCCGTGCAGCGGCTTGTCCGAGACGCATAGCAGCGTCCCGTAGGGCACGCGGAAGCGATAGCCCTGCGCCGCGATGGTGGCGCTTTCCATGTCGATGGCGACGGCGCGGCTCTGGTTGAAGCGCAGGGCCGACTTGGAATAGCGCAGCTCCCAATTGCGGTCGTCGGTGGTGACCACTGTGCCGGTGCGCAGGCGCTTCTTCACCTCTTCGCCCGGCGCGCCCGAGACCTGCTTGGTCGCGTCATAGAGAGCGCGCTGCACCTCGGCGATGTTGGGGATCGGGATGTCGGCAGGCAGGACGGCGTCCAGCACATGGTCGTCGCGCAGATAGGCGTGGGCCAGGACGTAGTCGCCGATGGTCTGGCTGCCGCGCAGGCCGCCGCAGTGGCCGATCATCATCCAGGCGTGCGGACGCATGACCGCCAGGTGGTCGCAGATGGTCTTGGCGTTGGACGGGCCGACGCCGATGTTGACCAGGGTGATGCCCTGACCGTCCGGCCGCGTCAGGTGATAGGCGGGCATCTGATGCTTGCGCCAGGCGGCGTCCATGATGGCCGCTTCCGGGTCGTCGGTGGCGCGCGTCACGACCACGCCCCCGGCGCAGGAGAGGCTCTCATAGGGGCTGTCGGGATCGGCGATCTGGGCCGTCGCCCAGCGCACGAACTCGTCGACGTAGCGGTGGTAGTTGGTGAAGAGGATGAAGCTCTGCACGTCCTCGACCGGCGTGCCGGTGTAGTGCCGCAGCCGCGCCAGGGAGAAGTCGGTCCGCAGGGCGTCGAACTGGGCCAGCGGATGCTCCTCGCCCGGCTCCCACAGGCCGTCGGAGACTTCGTCGCCGATATGGGCCAGTTCGGTGGTCGGGAACCAGCGGGCGATGGCCGCCGTCATGGTGCGGTCCAGCACCACGTCCGAGCCGTCCAGCACATAGGGGAAGGGGATCTCCTGATCCGACGGCTCGACGGCGAAGGTCGCCCCATACTCCGTCGCGAGCAGGGTCAGCTGATCCAGCAGATAGGTGCGGAACAGGTCGGGCCGGGTGATGGTGGTCGTATAGACGCCGGGCCAGGACAGGCGGCCATAGGCGCGCGTCTCGAGGTTCTGCGGGCGGTCGCCGTACCAGGTCACCGTCAGGCGGGGGTAGGCGAACAGGCCCTGCGCGCGCGCCTCGGGGTCGGCGCGTTCGCCGGTCGCCAGGAAGGTCTTCACGGCCTGGCGCAGGTTGGCGACGGATTGATTGTAGAGGGTTTCGAGGCGGTCCAGCGCCGCCTGGGGGGTCATCTTGTCTGTCATGGCTTCCTCTAGCGGAAAACCGTGACCTTGGCGAGACGGGGGAAACACGCCGACATGACAGTTGACCGCCGAGGGTTAGCTCAACGCCTCGCGCAGGAAGGCGACGGCCTTCGTCAGATCGTCCGCCGCCCCGCGCCAGACCGGCGCCGCGCCTTTCGCCCCCTCGTAGGCCGAAGGATCGGTGAAGGTCGCGTCCGGCTTGTCGGGCGCGCCGAGGGCGGCCGCCGCCCGCACCGCTCCGGGCGCGCCGGCCGCCGCCAGATAGCGTCGGTCCAGCGCCAGCATCAGGGCCGCGCGACCGCCTTCGCCCAGGCCCAGAACGCCGATCCGTCCGGCGTCTCCGCCCAGATCCTCGGCCCGCCGCGCCGCCCAGGCGACGGCTGACGCTCCATCGGCGATGAAGGCCGGATAAGGGCTGCCCGGCGCCGCCCGTCGGTCGGCCAGAGCCACGACGAAGCCTCGCTCGGCCAGGTCGCGCGCCGTCCGTTCATCCGCCGCCTGGGGGGCTCCGTCCGGCAGCAGGATCAGGATAGGCGAACCGTCCGCCCGCGCCGGACGATAGAGGCGCAACGTCTGACGCGGATCGGCGCCATAGGCCGTGCGCGCCGTACGCCAGCCCGGCGGCCCGAGCGGAACGGGCGCCGACCCGCCCTCGCCGATCAGCGGCGCGCAGGCTGCGGTCGCCACCGTCGCCAGCAGCGGCGCCAGAAGTCCTCGCCTCGTCATGCCGTCTCCCCCGGAAATCGAAGGGGCGCGGCCCTGTCGAACCGCGCCCCGAAATCAGGTCGAACCTTACCGGGCCAGGTGCTTGTCCAGCCAGCCGAAGACCTCATTGTGCCATTGCAGGCTGTTGGCCGGTTTCAGCACCCAGTGGTTCTCGTCGGGGAAGAAGACCAAGCGGCTCTCGATCCCGCGCCGCTGCAGGGCGGTGAAGGTCGACAGGCCCTGCGAGGTGGGGATGCGGAAGTCGAGATCGCCCTGAACCACCAGCATCGGGTCGCGCCAGTTCTGGACGTGGTTGGCCGGGTTGAACTTCTGATAGCCTTCCGGGTTTTCCCACGGCGTGCCGCCGTATTCCCACTCGGTGAACCACAGCTCCTCGGTGCCGTAGCCCATGCCGAAGGTGTCGAAGACGCCGTCGTGGTTGACCAAGCATTTGAACTCGCCCGGCCAGTTGCCCGCGATCCAGTTGATCATATAGCCGCCGTAGGAGGCCCCGAGCGCGCAGGCGTTCTGGCCGTCAAGAAAGCTGTATTTCGACTGTGCGAAGGCCCAGCCCTTCTGCAGGTCCTCCAGCGGGCGGTCGCCCCAGTGCTGGCTGATGGCGTCGGTGAATTCCTGGCCGTAGCCGGTCGAGCCGTGGAAATCGATCATCACCACCGCATAGCCCGCGCCCGCATAGGTGCCGGGGTTCCAGCGGTAGGACCAGGAGTTGCCGAACGAACCCTGCGGACCGCCGTGGATCAGGAAGGCGACCGGATACTTCTGACCCTCGACGTAGTCAGCCGGCTTGATGACGTAGCCGTGGACCGTCTCGTCGTTCCAGCCGGGGAAGCTGAACTGCTCGGCCTCGCCGAAGGCCTTGGTCGTCAGCTGCGGGTTCACATCGGTCAGGCGGCGCGGCATTTCGCGGCCGCGATAGGTCTTGAAGAACAGGTCGCTGGGCGAGGTCAGGGTGTCGACCGCCATGACGAAGCCCGAGGGCGTCTGCTGGAAGGCGCCGACGTGGCCTTCGCCCGTGAGCGGCGTCACCACGCCGTTGCGCGCGTCGATGGCGAACAGGCGGGTCTGACCGACGTCGCCCGCGGTGGCGTAGAGGGTGTTTCCGTCCTTCGACCATTGCAGCGTATCCGCCGAACGGTCCCAGTTGGCCGCGATCTGGCGCGTCTGGCCGGTGGCGACGTCGCGCAGGAAGATCGAGAACTTGTCCGCTTCAAAGCCCGGACGCGCCATGGCGCGGTAGGCCAGGGTCTGACCGTCGGGCGAGAAGACCGGGCCGGTGTCCCAGGCCGGGTTGGCCTCGGTCAGATTGGTCAGTTGGCCCGGCGCCGATACGGCGACGCTGTAGAGGTCGAAGTTCGTGCTCCACGGCTCGCTGTTCCCGGCCTTGCGCGCCGAGAAGACAAGCGACCGCCCGTCAGGCGCAAAGGTGAACTCGCTCTCGTCGCCGAACGGTTTGGACGGGGTGTCGCCGTCGAAGCCCTTCGTGACCCAGACCGGCTCGCCGCCCGCCTTGCCGTCGGCGCCGATCGACTGGACGAAGAGGTGGTTCTGGGTGTGGTCGTTCCACGTATCCCAGTGACGCACGAACATGCGGTCATAGACTTGGCCGGTCGACTTGCGTTCGGCCTCGGTCTTGCCGCGCGCGACTGAGGCGTTCAGGTCCGCCGCATCCGGGTAGACGGCCAGCGACACGGCCACAGCATCGCCGGCGCCATTGATGCGATAGGCGTTGACGTCGGTCGGCAGGGCCGTGACCTGCGTCGCCGTCGCACCCTTGTCGGCCGAGACCCAGACCTGGCTCGAGCCCGAACGGCCCGACAGGAAATACAGCTTGCCGTCGGCGCCCCAGCGGGCGGTGTTGGCGCCGCCTTCGGAGATGGCCAGCTTCTGCGGCTGAGCCTCGCCCTTCAGGCCCAGGATGTAGAGGGCGCTCGAGCGCTTGTTGGCCGCCACGTCGGTCTGGGTCAGCGAATAGACCACCCACTCGCCGTCCGGCGACACCTGGGGGTCGCCCAGTCGGTTGGCCGAGATCATGTCCTGATAGGTGAAGGCGGCGCGGGCCTGGGTCGTCGCTGGGGCCGTCGCTGCGGCCGGAGCGGCGAGCGCCCCCTCGGCCAGGGCCGGCAGGGCCGAGGCGGTCAGCAGGGCGGCGGCGCTGAGGCCGGACAGGAGAGGGGGCAGGCGGCGCATTCAGGCGCTCCTCATGCGGATGTGAAGTCTGGCCGAAGGCCTAACACCGCCGCGCGCCGCCCGCAAAGCCTCCTGTTTAAGGGGCCGTTTGCTGACCTTCCTTCGTCCAGTCGGCCGTCCAGTCCAGAATCTCCTGCTGCCACTCGACCCAGGTTTGCGGCTTGAGCACCCAATGGTTCTCGTCCGGCACATGGACGAAGCGGCTGGGAATGTTCAGCCGCTGCAGGGCCGAGAAGGTCGCCAGCCCCTGCTCCATCGGCACCCGGAAGTCCTTGGAGCCGTGCAGCACCAGCATCGGCTTCTTCCAGTCGCCGGCGTAGGTCTCGGGGTTGTGCGCGTCATAGACGGCCTTGCGGTCCCAGGTCGCGCCGCCGAACTCATGGATGAAGGTCGAGATGTCCATGGCGTTCATCAGCTGTGGCACGTCGAACACGCCCGCGTGGTTGACCAGGCAGCGCCACGGCTCGTTCCACTTGCCCGCGATCATATTGACCATATAGCCGCCGTAGGAGGCGCCGAGCGCGCAGGCCCGCTGGCCGTCGATCCAGGGATTGGCCGCCAGGGCCGCCTGCCAGCCCTTCTGCAGGTCTTCCAGCGGGCGATCGCCCCAGTGGTCGTTGATGGCGTCGGTGAAGGCCTGGCCGTAGCCCGGCGAGCCATGGAAGTTGACCATCACCACGGCATAGCCCGCCGCCGTATAGACCTGCGGATTCCAGCGGTAGGACCAGCTCTCGGTCCAGGGCGACTTCGGTCCGCCGTGGATCAGATAGACGGCCGGATATTGGCGGCCCTCGACGAAGCCCGCGGGCTTGAACACCCAGCCGTGCGCCGTCTCGTCGTTCCAGCCGGGGAAACGGATCTCCTCGGGACGGGGCAGATCGATGCGGGCCAGCAGCTCGGCGTTGTGCTGCGTCGCCTGACGGGCGGTCTGGCCGTTGCGGGCGATGAAGATCTGCGTCGGGGCCGTGAAGCTCTCATGGGCATAGGCCAGAACGCCGCCGACCTCGTCGAAATCACCGACCGAGCCGATGTCGGTTAGGGCCTTCACCGCGCCGGTTCGGGCGTCGATCTCGAACAGGCGGTTCTGGCCTTCGTCGGCGGCCGTCACGTAGAGCGCCCGGCCGTCCGAACGCCAGGTCAGGCCGCCGGGACCGCGATCCCAGTTCGTCAGGGCGCGGGCGTTCGCGCCGTTCGCATCGGCCACCATGACCACCGGCTGATCGCCGCCGACGTTCTCGCGCGGGGCGGCCAGCCAGGCCAGGCGCCGTCCGTCGGGCGACAGGGCGGGCGCGCCGTCCGGCCCTGAATGGTCCGGGGTCAGGTTGACGGCGGGGCCGCCGTCCAGGCTCAGGCGATACAGGTCGCTGTTGTTGGTGAAGGGGGCGCGGTCGCCCTGCATCCGCGTCGAATAGATCAGGGTCCGCCCGTCGCGCGCGAGCGTCAGTCCGCCTTCGCCCACGCCGACGTCCGCATCCAGTCCGGCGGTCAGATCGCGCGGCGCGCCCTCGGCGAAGCCCGAGCCGTTCAGTGGTTGCAGGAAGAGATGGCTCTGGCGTCCGTCAGCCCAGCGGTCGAACACGCGCAGCGGCATCCGGTCATAGACCTGCTGGGTCGACTTGGCCCGCTCGGCCAGTCGGTCCCTGGTGCAGTCCAGGGTCTCGCAATCCGTATAGACCGACACGCCCAGCACCAGGGCCTTGCCGTCCGGCGTGAAGCGGAAGCCCGACACGGAGACCGGAAGCGTCGTCGCCTGCGCCGCCGCCAGACCCTCGCGGTCCGCGCGCCACACCTGGTTCGATCCGCCGCGCGACGACAGGAAATAGATCGACTGCCCGTCCGGCGCCCAGCGCGCGCTCGAGACGCCGCCGTCGGAGATCGGCAGGCGACGCGGCGCCGTCGCGCCGTCGACGTCGGCCATCCACAAGCCGGTCTGGTTCTTGTTGCCGGCCCAGTCCGTGGTGGTCACGGCGTAGATGACGCGGCGTCCGTCGGGCGAGACGCGCGGATCGCCGACCCGTTCCATCGTCGCCAGATCCTTCAGACCGAGACGATCGGACGCCGGGGCCTGGGCCTGGGCCGAAGTCGCAGCCGCGACCGGCGTTTCCTGCGCCAGCGTCGGCGTCGCCGCCAGGCCGCCCGCCAGCAACAGCATCTGGACGGCCGCCGCCGTCATCCAGTGTGATCGGGTCATTACGCTACACTCCCCCCAAAGAATGGTCAGGCTTCCTGCATAGGGGGCCGTTCCCGCTTCGCCAAGCGGGATGGCGCTTGCCCGCCGCCGCCGCCTCGGCGACAAGCAGGCGATGAGTCCGGCTCTTCACATCGTCGACGTGCTGATCGCCGAGCGCGCGCCCCGGCTGACGGGATCGGCCGCCTGGCCCCTGGCGCGGCCCGCCCTCTACGGCCTGCTCGACTACGCCAAGGCGCGACGCATGGCCGACGCCATCGGCCCCATGGCGGGGCGCCAGGCGCTGGACTATGTCTCGGACCTGCTGGAGTTGACCGTGCGGACGGCGCATCTGGATCGCCTGCCCGCCTCGGGCCGCTGTCTGGTGGTGTGCAACCATCCGACCGGCATCGCCGACGGCCTGGCCGTGCATGACGCCCTGCGCACGGTGCGAAACGACCTGATCTATTTCGCCAACGCCGACGCCCTGCGCGTCTCGCCGCGCCTGTCGGAGACCGTCGTCCCCGTCGAATGGGTCACGGCCAAGCGCACGCGCGAGAAGACCCGCGCCACGCTTCAGGCGGCGAAAGAGGCGTTCGAGGCCGAACGCTGCGTCGTCATGTTCCCGGCCGGGCGTCTGGCCCGCGTCGGTGCGGACGGCTTGCTGACCGACCCCGAATGGGCCGCCACCGCCGCCTCCCTGGCCCGCAAATACGAGGCGTCGGTGATCCCGATCCACGTCGCAGGCCCGACCAGCCGCCTGTTCCACCTGTTCGACAAGGTGTCGCAGGAACTGCGCGACATCACCCTCTTCCACGAACTGCTGAACAAGAAGGGCCGCGCCTTCGACCTGATCGTCGGCCGCCCCATCCCGCCGCTGGCCCTGGACGTCGACGCCCAGGCGGCCACCCTGAAACTGAAAACCTTCGTCGAGCGGACCCTGGCCGCCGATCCTGACGCGACCTTCGCCTGATGCCCTCCGCATGACGACTTTCGACCTTCCCGACGCCGACGCCACCACCCGCCTCGGCGAAGCCATCGCCCCCCTGCTGGCGCCGGGCGAGGCCGTTCTGCTCTACGGCCCGCTGGGCATGGGCAAGTCGACCCTGGCGCGCGGCCTGATCCGCGCCCTGACGCGCCCCGATGAGGACGTGCCGTCGCCGACCTTCACCCTGGTCCAGTTCTATGAGAGCGACCCGCCCATCGCCCACTTCGACCTCTATCGCCTCAGCCGGCCCGAAGAAGCCTTCGAGATCGGTCTGGACGAGGCGCTGGACGAGGGCTGCGCCCTGATCGAATGGCCCGAACGGCTGGGTGACGATCCTGGCCGGATGCTCGGCCCCGACCGGCTGACGATCACCATCGCCGAAGACGGCGAAGGCCGGCTTGCGACCGCAACTGGCGCAGGGTCGTGGGAAGCCAAACTGAAGGAACTCCATGTCTGACCGCGAAGCCCTCCGTCTCGACTTCCTGCGCTCGGCCGGTCTGGCCGAGGCCGTCCGCGCGCCCCTGCCCGGCGACGCCTCGACGCGGCGTTACGAACGGCTGACGACGGCCTCGGGCGCCTCCCTGATGCTGATGGATCAGGCCCCCGCCGCCGAAAGCCGGCCCTGCGATCCATCGTGGACGCCGGAACAGCGCCATGCGCACGGCTGGAACGCGGTCGCCCGCCTGTCCGCCGGCCGCATCGAGGCCTTCGCCGCCGTCGCCGCCCACCTGAAGTCGCTGGGCCTGTCGGCGCCCGAAATCATCGCCGTCGACGCCCCGAACGGTCTGGCCGTGATCGAGGATTTCGGCGACGCCCTGTTCGCCAGGGTCATTGAGGCCGGCGCCGACCCGGCCCCTCTCTACCGCGCCGCCGTCGAGGCGCTCGCCGTGCTGCACGCCGCCCCGACGCCCGAGGTGCTGACCGGTCCGGCAGGCGACTGGCCCTTGCTGACCTACGACCAGACGGCGCTGCAGGGCGGGGCCGACCTGTTCGTCGAATGGCTGCCGAAACTGATCCCCGCGCTGGCCTTCGACGCCGACGCCGTGGCCGAATGGCGCGCGGTCTGGGCGCCGATCACGGCGGCGGGCGAGGCCGGGGCGACCGTCATGGCCCACCGCGACTATCACGCCGAGAACCTGATCCGGCTGGACGGCAAGACCGGCGCCGCCTCGGTCGGCCTGATCGACTTCCAGGACGCGATGAAGGCCCATCCGTCGTGGGATCTGCATTCCCTGCTGCAGGACGCCCGCCGCGACGTGGCGCCCGAGCTGGAGGCGCTCGCCCTCGACCACTATTTCGCCCTGCGCCCCGAGACCGACCGTGAGGCCTTCATGGCCGCCTACGCCGGTCTGGCCGCCCTGAACGAGGCGCGCATCCTGGGCATCTTCGCCCGCCTGATCGCCCGCGACGGCAAGCCGAAATACGCCGCCTTCATGCCCCGCATGTGGGCTCATCTGAACGCCAACATCGGCAAGCCCGGCCTCGAAGCCGTCGCCGCCTGGATGAACCGCCACGTGCCGGAGGACGTCCGCCGATGACCGCATCCCGCCGCTTCCTTCTCCCCTCGGGGGAGAAGGTGGGCCGCGCAGCGGCTCGGATGAGGGGGCGGGTTGCCTGGTCCTCACCATTGGACCGCGCGCCCGTCGCCGACCGCCCCCTCATCCGTCATGCTCCGCATGCTGCCTTCTCCCCCAGGGGGAGAAGGGCTGGAGATTGCGCATGACCGCTCCCACAACCGCCATGGTTCTCGCCGCCGGGCTCGGCACGCGCATGCGGCCCCTGACCGACGACCGGCCCAAGGCCCTGGTCGAGGTCGGCGGCAAGGCCTTGATCGACCACGTCCTCGACCGGCTGGCCGAGGCGGGCGTGACCGACGCCGTGGTCAACGTCCACTGGTTCGCCGACCGGCTGGAAAGCCATCTGGTCGCCCGCACGCGCCCGACGATCCGCATCTCCAACGAGCGCGCCGAACTGCTGGAGACCGGCGGCGGCTTGAAGAAGGCCCGTCCCCTGCTCGGCGACGATCCCGTCTTCGTCGCCAATATCGATAGCGTCTGGATCGATCGGGGCGACGCCCTTTCCGACCTGATCCGCCTGTGGGACCCCGCGCGCATGGACGCCGCCCTGCTGCTGGCCCGGCGCGAGGGCTCCATCGGCTTTGAAGGCGGCGGCGACTTCTTCCTCGGCGACGACGGCGCCCTGACCTTCCGGGGCGAGGCCGCCAGCGCGCCCTACGCCTATATGGGCGTCCACATCACCCGGCCTGATTACGCTGACCACGGCCCCGACGGTCCCTTCTCGCTCAGCCCCCTGTGGCGCGCCTCGGCCGCCGAGGGCCGCCTGTTCGGCTGCGTGCTGGACGGCGACTGGATGCACGTCGGCGACCCGCAGGCGCGTGACGCGGCCGAAGCCCGGCTTAAGGCGGAGACCTGATCATGACGGGGGGGCGCTTCGATCCGTTCGCCGGAAGCGGGCCGCGCTGGCGCGCCGTGCCCGCCTGGCGGCCCTTCCTCGAAGACCTGGCGGCGGGGGTGCTGAACTGGCTGGGCGACGCCCCGCCCGAGACCCTGACCGACGCCACCATCCTGCTGCCCAACCGCCGCGCCGCCCGCGCCTTCTCCTTCGCCTTGGGCAAGCTGGCGGGCGAGCGCCCCGTCCTGCTGCCCCAGGTCCGCCCGCTGGGCGATCTGGAAGAGGACGAGCCGCCCTTCGCCCCCGGTGAACTGGGTCTGGACCTGCCGCCCGCCATCGCCCCCCTGACGCGCCGCTTCGAGATGGCGCGCATGATCGCGGAAGACTTCGAGCCGGGGATGAAACCCCTGCGCGCCCTTGAAATGGCCGATGCGCTCGGCGCCTTCCTCGATTCCTGCCAGCTGGAAGAAGTCTCCGACCTGTCGCGCGTCGCCACCCTAGCCGAACAGGATCTGGCCGAGCACTGGCGCGAGAGCGCACGCTTCCTCGGCCTCGCCGTCGAGGCCTGGCCCAAGCGACTGGAGACGCTGGGTCTGGTCGATCCGGCGTGGCGCCGCGCGACCCTGCTGCGCCGTCTGGCCGAGGCCTGGGACGCCCGTCCGCCGCAGGCCCCCGTCATCGCCGCCGGGTCCACCGGCACCGTCCCCGCCGCCGCAGACGTGCTGAAGGCCGTCGCCAGGGCGCCGCAGGGCGTGGTCGTCCTGCCCGGCCTCGACCTCGATCTGGCCGCCGACGCCTGGGACCGCATCGACGACCAGCATCCGCAGGCCGCGCTGAAGGCCCTGCTGGCCCGCGCCGAAGTCGCGCGCGAGGCCGTCCAACCCTGGTTCCAGCCGCCGCTCGACCCCGCCGTGGAAGCGCGCGGTCTGGCCCGCCAGCGCCTGATCAACGAAGCCCTTCGCCCCGCCGAGGCCACCGACGACTGGCGCCACGAGATCAAGCGCCTTCGCGCCCGCTCGGCCGAGGCGGGCCGCGCCGCCGACCCCATCGCCGAGGGCCTGTCGGGCCTGACCGTCCTGTCCGTCCGCGCTGAGGAAGAGGCGGCGACCGCCGTCGCCCTGATGATGCGCGAAAGCCTTGAACAGCGCGCCCCCGACGGCCGCCCCATCACCTGCGCCCTGGTGACGCCGGACCTGCAACTGTCGCGCCGGGTCGAGGCGCGGCTGGCGCGCTGGGGCATCGTCGCCGACTCCTCGACCGGCCAGCCGCTGTCGCGGATGACGGCGGGGGTGCTGGTCGACCTCGGCGCCCGTTTCCTGGCCGAGCCGCTGAAGCCGCAGACCCTGCTGGCCCTGCTGAAGCACCCGCTGGTTCGCCTCGATCTGGGCGAGACGTCGCTCCCCGACGCCGCCGAGGCGCTGGAGGAGCACGCCCTGCGCGGCCCGCGTCCGCGTCGCTGGTCCCAACTGCGCGAGAGATTGCTGAAGGCGGCCGAGCCCCGACGCGGCGGCCTGCCTTTGGCTGACTGGAAGCTGGCCCGGCTGAAGGGCGCGCAATCCCTCGCCGACCGGCTGGAAGCTCTGGCGACCGCCCGCCCCTGTCCGCCCGACCAGGCCGCCCGAACCCTGACTGCCCTGATCGAGGCGCTGGCCGGTCAGAACGCCTGGGCCGGGCCGGACGGCGAGGCCGCGGCGTCCCTGCTGTCGGCCCTGATCGAGGGCGGCGGCCCGCTGGGCCAGACCACGCCCGCCGAGTTCGCCGATCTGATCGCCGCCTTGCTGGCCGAGACCACAGTCCGCACCGGCGGCGCCACCCATCCGTCCCTTCGCATCCTCGGCGCCATCGAGGCGCGTCTGGCGCGGGCCGACCGCATGATTCTGGCCGGACTGGAGGAGGGCGTCTGGCCGAACGCCGCCCCGGTCGATCCCTTCCTGTCGCGGCCCATGCGCGCCGCCCTGCCCCTACCCGCGCCCGAGCGGCGTCTGGGTCAGACGGCGCAGGATTTCGTCCAGGCGGCCTGCGCCGACGAAGCCGTCCTGGTCCACTGCGAACGGCGCGGCGGCCAGCCCGCCGTGCGCTCGCGCTGGCTGTGGCGGCTGGAGATGCTGACGCGCGGCGCCGACGCGCCCGACACGCCGGTCAGCCTCAGCGCGCCTGAAGGCGTCGCCGACTGGACCCGCGCCCTCGACGCCCCGCCGCCCGGTCCGGCCGAGTTGGCTCCCAGGCCGAAGCCCGCGCCTCCGGTCGAACGCCGCCCGCGCAGCCTCTACGTCACCGGGGTCGAGCGCTGGGTCCGCGACCCCTACGCCCTCTACGCCCGCCGCATCCTCAACCTCGAACCGATGGAGCGCCCCGGCGCCTCGGCGGAGGCCCTGGCCCGCGGCAACGCCGTCCACAAGGCCATCGAGCGCCTGACAGAGGACTGGCCCGACCTGCTGCCCGACGATCTCGACGCGGTGATCGAGCGCCTGCTGCTGGAGGAGCTGGGCGCCCACGGCTTTGAGGACGCCGCCATGGCCCGCGAGGCGCCGCTGGCGAGGAACGCCGCCCGCTGGCTGGCCGGGTTCGAGACCGAGCGCCGCGCGCGCGGCGTGACCCTGCTGATCGAACAGCAGGGCGCTCTGACCTTTGAGGCGCCCGGCGGCCCCTTCACCGTCAAGGCCTACGCCGACCGCATCGAGGTCGGCGCCCTGTCGGCCGCCGTCATGGACTTCAAGACCGGCCAGGTTCCGAGCGCCAAACAGATCAAGGCGGGCTTCGCGCCCCAGCTGACCCTGACCGGCGCCATTCTCGCGGCTGGCGGCTTCAAGGACACGAACGGCCCCGTCCCGCCGGAAGAACTGACCTACGTCCGCGTCGTCGGCCGCAAGAAGGCGGGCGAGGTCGCCGTGCGCGCGGCCGGGCCGGAAGCGCAGGCCCTGTCCGACGCCGCCCTGCAAGGCCTGATGGCCCGCGTCGCCGAGTTCGACCGGCCGGAGACACCCTATCTCTCGTGGGCCGCGCCTCACCTGATGGGCAGCTACAGCCCCTACAACCTGCTGGCCCGCGTCTGGGAATGGCACGTCATCGGCGGCGAAGAAGGAGAGGCGGAATGAACCTCCACGTCCGGGACGGCCTCAACCCCCAGACCCGCGCCGCCGACCCGGCCCGCTCGGTCTTCGTCACCGCCAACGCCGGATCGGGCAAGACCACCACCCTGGTCAGCCGGGTGGCGCGCCTGCTGCTGGGCGGCGCCGCGCCCTCGGCCATCCTGTGCGTGACCTACACCAAAGCCGCCGCCGCCGAGATGCAGGCCCGCCTGTTCGAGACGCTCGGCAAGTGGGCCGTCATGGACGACGGCGAACTGTCGGCCGAGCTGGCGAAGCTGGACGACAGCGATCCCGGCGCCCTCAACCCCGCCCGTCTGTCCGAGGCGCGCCGCCTGTTCGCCCGCGCCCTGGAGACGCCCGGCGGGCTGAAGATCCAGACCATCCACGCCTTCTGCGAAAAGCTGCTGCGCCGCTTCCCCATCGAGGCAGGCGTCTCGCCCCGCTTCACCGTGCTGGAGAACGAGGCGGCGGTCGCCCTGTCTCATGCCGCGCGCGAAGACCTGGCCCGCGCCGCCCTGGCCGACGCCGAGGGGCCGATCGGCGAGGCCTACAGCCATTTCGCGGTCGAGCTGGACTGGGGCCGCTTCCAGGATCTTCTGGCCCTGATCGAGAGCAAACGCGCCGAACTGACCGACTATGTCGCTCGCGTCGCCGACGGCCGCGCGCCCGGCCCTTACGTCCTGACCGGCGCCGATCCGCAAAAGACGCCCGAGGACATCGAGGCCGACTTCCTTCGCTGGGTGGGCCGCGGCGAGGTCCGCCGCATGGCCGAACTGATGGCCACCGGCTCCAAGACCGACAAGGACCGCGCCGCCGAACTGATCCACGCCATCGACCACGACTGGAGCTTCCCCGGTCTCGGCGTCGTCTTCCTGACCGGCGCGGGAGCGCCCCGCAAGTCGATGGCGACCAAGCAGGCGCCGCCCGACGCCGCAGGCTGGCTGACCGATCTGCAGGACAAGTTTCTGGCCGCCCGCGACCAGTTGCGCGCCGCCAAGGTCGCCGACGACACCATCAGGCTGCTAACCCTCGCCAACGCCCACGCCGCCCTCTACGAGGCGGCCAAGACGGCGCACGGCGCGCTGGACTTCTCGGATCTGGTGGCGCGCACGGTTGAACTGCTGACCGTCCGTTCGACCGCCGCCTGGGTGCTGTACAAGCTGGACGGCGGCGTCGACCACGTCCTGATCGACGAGGCTCAAGACACCGCCCCCGAACAGTGGGCCATCATGCGCGCCCTGACCGGCGAGTTCTTCACCGTCCCCGACACCGACCGCACCGTCTTCGCCGTCGGCGACGAGAAGCAGTCCATCTACTCCTTCCAGGGCGCCCGGCCCGAACGACTGCGGCAGGAAGCTCAGGTCTATGACGGCCTGATCACGGGAGCAGGCGGGGCCTTCGAAGGCGTGCCGCTGGAGACCTCCTACCGCTCGACCGAGGCGGTGCTGAAGTTCGTGGACGAAGTCTTCGCCACACCCGAACGCGCCCGCGCCCTGGTCGGAGAGACGGGCGAGATTCCGCACCATACCGCCGCCCGTCAGGGGCAACCCGGCGCGGTCGAGCTATGGCCCCTTTTCGTGGACGAAGCCCCGCCCGAGCGCGACGCCTGGACCGATCCTGTCGATCAGGAGGGAACCGCCAGCGCACGCAAGCGCATGGCCCAGACCCTGGCGCTCGAGATCAAGCGCCAGGTCGAGACCGGCGCCGTCGTCTTCGCCAAGAACAGGACGCCTCGCCCCTGCGGCTACGGCGACTTCCTGATCCTGGTCCGCCGTCGCGACGCGACCTTCGAGGAGATCATCCGCGCCCTGAAGGCGGCGGGCGCGCCGGTGGCGGGCGCCGACCGGCTGAAGCTGTCGCAGCACATCGTCTTCGACGACCTGAAGGCGCTGGCCCGTTTCGCCCTCTTCCCCGGCGACGACCTGACCGTGGCCGAGGTGCTGCGCGGCCCCTTCTGCGACGTGGACGAGGACAGCCTGTTCGAACTGGCCGGCCGCGAGAAGCGCGACGGCCTGTGGCGCGAGCTGAAGAAGCGGGCTGAAGAGCGGCCTGATTGGGGTAAGGCGCTCGACCTGCTGCACGCGGCGCGCGGCGCCCGCGACCTCGACCCGTTCGGCTTCTTCTCCCGCCTGCTGAACCGGGTGGACGCGACCGGCCAATCAGGTCGCGCGCGCATCCTGACCCGTCTGGGCCGCGAGGCCGAGGAAGCCGTCGACGAGACCCTCAATCAGGTGCTGGCCGCCGAAGGACGCGGCGGGACCGATCTGGAGACTTGTCTCGCCCTGCTGGAAGCCGCCGATGTCGAGGTGAAGCGCGAACTGGAAGGCCCGCGCGGCGAGGTCCGCGTCATGACCGTTCACGGGGCCAAAGGGCTAGAGGCGCCGATCGTCATCCTGCCCGACACGACGATGAAGGCGAAGGCGCAGGGGCCGTCGTTGATGCCAGTCGCCACCGAGAGCGGCGAAGCCTGGCTGATGTGCCCCGGCTCGTCGAAGGAGGACTGCCCCGCCTCGGCCGACGCCCGCGCGGCGCGCGAGGCGCGGGTCGGCGATGAATCCCTGCGCCTGCTCTACGTCGCCCTGACCCGCGCACGCGACCGGGTCATCGTCATGGGACGCGGCTCGAAACGCGCGCCCGAGGCCGGGGACTGGTGGTCGGTGATCGAAGAGACCTTCGACCGGCTGGGCGACCAGGTGCGCGAGCTGGACGGCGGCGTCCGCCGCTACGGCGCCGATCCCGACAGCCTTCCCGCCGCCGTCGCCACGATTGAAGCCCGCCCTGAGGCGCCCGACTGGGCGCGGACCAACCCGCCGCGCGACGCCGCCGCCCGCTTCGCCTCGCCCTCGCAGATGCAGGAACAGAAGCGCATCCCTGCGCCGTCGCCCTTGGCGCGCGGCGAAGGCCCCGGCGCGGGTCTGGGCCGCTTCCGGCGCGGCGACCTGATCCACCGCCTGCTGGAGCGCCTGCCGGACCTGCCGTCGCCTGACCGTCCCGACGCCGCGCACCGGATGCTGGCGCGGGAGCGCGACCTGACCGAGGATCAGCGCGCCGAGATGATCGCCGCCGCCTTCGGCGTGCTGAACGACGCCCGCTTCGCCCCCGTCTTCGGCCCCGGCAGCCGCGCCGAGGTCGCCCTGACCGGCACCGCGCCCGACCTGCCGTCCGGAGTGTCCATCTCGGGCCGCATCGACCGGCTGGTGGTCACGCCCGAGCGGGTGTTGGTGGTCGACTTCAAGTCCAACCGTCCCGCTCCCGATCACGTCGAAGACGCCGATCCGGCCTATGTGCTGCAGATGGCGATCTACGCCGCCGTCCTGCGCCGCCTCTATCCCGAGCGCACGGTCGAGGCGGCCCTGGTCTGGACCGACGGGCCGAAGTTGATGGCGGTTCCACAAGGGCTGATGGACGCCGCTCTCGAAAATGCGCGTTGATTTGTCGGGGATTCGCACCCACATCTGTGCCTGAACGCCGGAAATTCAATTCGGCGCGCCACTAAACGCGCTCAAGCAGCGAGCGACCGCGTCGCGAGCGTAGCGCACCAAAGGAGAGCCATTCATGGCGACTGTGAAAGTCACCGACGACAGCTTCGACGCCGACGTCCTGAAGTCCTCGACCCCCGTCCTGGTGGACTTCTGGGCCGAGTGGTGCGGTCCCTGCAAACAGATCGGTCCGGCGCTGGAGCAGATCGCCGACGAACTGGCCGGCAAGGTCACGGTCGCCAAGGTCAACATCGACGACAGCCCCATGGTCCCGTCCAAGATGGGCGTGAAGGGCATCCCGACCCTGATGCTGTTCAAAGACGGCCAGATGACCTCAATGAAGGTCGGCGCCATGCCCAAAGGCAAGATCGTCGAATGGCTGGCCGAAGCCGGCGTGAAGGCGGACTGAGTTTTCTCCCTCCCCTTCATGGGGAGGGTGGCTGAGCCCGTAGGGCGAAGTCGGGTGGGGCGGTGCCGCTGACGGGGCGCCGCCTTTTTCTTTGCCCGCTTCGCCCAGGCCCTCCCCACCCGGTCGCTTCGCGACCACCCTCCCCATGAAGGGGAGGGAGAGGCGGCGCGTTTGCTTATACGGGCCAGGTCTCGCGACTAGCGCCCAACACCTCGCCCGCCAGATAGAGGGAGCCGCAGATGACCATCCGCCCGGCGCCCAGGGCCAGTGCGCGCTCCAGCGCGGCGTCCACCGATCCCGCCGCCATGGCGCCGAAGCCGCGTCCCTGGGCGACGGCGGCCAAAGCCTCCGGCTCGGCGGCCGCTCCGTCAAAGCCGACGGTGAAGACCTGGGCGTCGATGCCCTTCAGCGCCTCGAAGAAGCCGCCGGCGTCCTTGTTGGCCAGCATGCCGACGATCAGGGCCGTGGGGCGCGGGGCGCGCGTCTGGCGGTCGGCCAGGGCGCGGGCCAGGGCGCGGGCGGCGTGCGGGTTGTGCCCGCCGTCCAGCCACAGTTCGGCGTCGGCCTTCTGGGCCTTGTCGGCATAGGGGCCGGCGGTCAGCCGCTGCATTCGCGCGGGCCAGCGCACGCTCTTCAGCCCCTCGGCGATGGCGGTTTCGGGCAGGTCCAGCTCCAGCGCGGCGGCGATGGCGACGCCGGCGTTGTCGAACTGGTGCGCGCCGGACAGGGCGGGCGCGGGCAGGTCGAGGAAACGCTCCTGATCCTGATAGACGAGGCCGCCGCGTTCGGCCCAGGCGTCGAAGTCCACGCCCATGACGGTCAGGGGCGAGCCGACCTCGGCCGCGCGGCGCGCGATCACGGCCATGGCCGCCTCGGACTGGCGCGCCACGACGCCGCGCGCGCCCGCTTTCAATATGCCCGCCTTCTCGCCCGCCACGCCCTCGAGGGTCGTGCCCAGGAACTCGGCGTGGTCCAGATCGACGGGGGTGATGACGCTGAGCAGGGGCCGGGCGATGACGTTGGTGGCGTCCAGCACGCCGCCGAGGCCCACCTCGATGACCGCCAGGTCCGCAGGGGTTTCGCTCATGGCCAGAAAGCCCGCCGCCGTGGTGCTCTCGAACACGGTGGCCTGCCCGCCCGTGTCGGCCATGGCCGCCTCGACCCGGTCGAGGGTGGCGTTCAGGGCGTCATCCGCGATCAGCGTCCCGGCCAGCCGGATACGCTCGTTGAAGCGCACCAGATGCGGCGAGGTGTAGGCGTGGACGCGCAGGCCCGCGGCCTCGGCGACGGCGCGGATCAGGGCGACCGTCGAGCCCTTGCCGTTGGTGCCCGCGACATGGACGACCGGCGGCAGTTTGTCCTGCGGATTCCCGAGCGCCTCGCACAGGGCCCGCATCCGATCCAGCGACAGGTCGATGCGCTGGGGATGCCGGGCGCGCAGGCGTTCCGAAATCGGGTCCATGGAAAGAGCCTGCGGTTAGGCAGCCTTCTTCTGGGCCGTACCGCTCATCAGCATGGACAGGATCAGGCCCAGCGTCGTCGGCAGGTCGCCGCGCGACACCACCTTGTCGACCATGCCCTTGTCCTTGAGATATTCGGCGCGCTGGAAGCCCGGCGGCAGTTTCTCGCGGATGGTGGTCTCGATCACGCGCGGGCCGGCGAAGCCGATCAGGGCGCCCGGCTCGGCCAGGTGGACGTCGCCCAGCATGGCGTAGGAAGCCGTGACCCCGCCCGTGGTCGGGTCGGTCAGCACCACGACGTAGGGCAGCTTGGCCGCCTTCACTTCCTGAACGGCCAGGGTGGTGCGCGCCATCTGCATCAGGCTGAGGGCGCCTTCCTGCATCCGCGCCCCGCCGGCGGCGGTGTAGCAGACGAAGGGAACATTGCGCTTCACCGCCTCGCGCGCGGCGGCGATGAAGGCCTCGCCCGCCGCCATGCCCAGCGAACCGCCCATGAAGGTGAAGTCCTGCACGATGACCACGGCGGGGGCGCCGCCGATGCGGCCGTAGCCGATGGCCATGGTGTCCTTGCGGCCCGCCGCCTTGCGCGCCGCCGACAGGCGGTCGCGATAGGGTTTGCCGTCCGAGAACTTCAGCGGGTCTTCCGGCACGTCCGGCGTGTCGATCGCCTCATACAGGCCGTCGTCGAAGGTGGCCTTCAGGCGCGTCGGGGCGTTGATCCGCATGTGACGGCCCGACGGCGTGACCCACAGGGCCGCCTCCAGGTCCGAGCGGAACAGCATCTCGCCCGTGTCGGGGTCCTTGACCCACAGATTGTCCGGGGTGTCGCGCGGGCTGACGATCTTGCGCACGCCCGGCGCGAAACGCGACAGCCAGCCGCCGCGTGCCTTGTTCTCGGGATTCTTATCGACCATGGGCGGGGCCTTTAAACGGTTTCCGTCACGGAAGCACTAGCGCGGGCGCCATGAACCGCATCGGCCAGGGCCTTCACCTTGGCCAGAACGCGCGGCGCGGCGGGTTCGTTCGCCTCGAGAGCGGCGGCGACCTCGTCCACGAAGACCGAGCCGGCCACCACGGCGTCGGCGACGCGGGCGATCTCGGCGGCGCGTTCGGGCGTCCTGACGCCGAAACCGACGGCGACGGGGAGGCCGGCCGCGCGCCGGACGCGCTCGACGGCGGGCGCCACCTCGGCGGCCACGGCCTCCTTCACCCCGGTCACCCCGGCGACGGAGACATAGTAGACGAAGCCCGACGTGCCCTCGGCGATGACCTTCAGCCGGTCGTCGTCGGACGTCGGCGTGGCCAGGCGGATCAAGGAGACCTCGGCCGCGTCCAGGGCGGCGGCCAGCGGCCCGGCCTCTTCCGGCGGACAGTCGACGACGATGATGCCGTCCACCCCGGCCTCGGCCGCATCGCGGGCGAAGACCTCATAGCCGTAGGATTCCACCGGGTTCAGATAGCCCATCAGGATCAGCGGCGTGTCCTGATCGACCTTGCGGAAGTCGGCCACGAGGTCGAGCGTGCCGCGCAGGGTCATCCCCGCCTTCAGCCCGCGCAGGGCGGCGCGCTGGATCGGCGGCCCCTCGGCCATCGGGTCCGAGAAGGCCAGGCCCAGTTCGATCAGGTCGGCGCCTGCGGCGGGCAGGCCCTTGAGGATCTCCAGCGCCTCGTCCCGGCTGGGATCGCCGGTCATGACATAGGGGACCAGACCGGCCCGGTTCTCGGCCTTCAGCTTGGCGAAGCGGGCGTCGATGCGTGCGGTCGTCACTGAGCCGCTCCTCCCGAAGGCGTCGGCGCCGGAGTCTCGGGCGTCGCGGCGCAGACATCACCGGGAATGACGGCGAAGCCCAGGTAGCCCGGAGCGGTCGCCTCGGCGGGCTTGGACACGTCATAGAAGGCGACCATCTGCAGGCCGTCGCAGCCGCCGCCGTCGCGGCGGCGCACGAAGATGACGCGGTTGTCGTCGCCGTCCGCCGCCAGCCAGTTCAGGGTGGAGAGGTGCTCCGTATAGGCGTCGGCCAGGGCGCCGATCTGATCCAGTTGGGCCGTCACGCAGAAGGCCGGACTGCGCAGCAGGCCGCCGCAGTCGGCCGCTTCCGTCGCCGGAGGCAGGACCGGCATTCCCGTGGCCGCCGGACCGGGCGGGATGGCCGGGGCCGCCTGAACCGGCGCCTGGGGCGCTGGGGCGGCCGTGTTCTGCGCCAGGGTCAGGGTCGGAGAGAGGGCCGCGATGGCGGCGGCGATCAGCAGGGTCTTCATCATCACAGCTCCACGTCCAGATGCTTGGCCACAGTGTTGATGTCCTTGTCGCCCCGGCCCGACAGGACGATCACCAGATCGCCGTCCTTGCCGATCTGTCTGGCGACGTCGCCGGCGCGCGCCAGGGCGTGCGAGGACTCCAGCGCCGGGATGATGCCTTCCAGCTTGCACAGGGTCTGGAACGCGTCCAGCGCCTCATGGTCTGTGGCCGACAGATATTCGCCCCGGCCCAGATCGTGCAGCCAGGCGTGCTCCGGCCCGATGCCCGGATAGTCGAGCCCGGCCGAGATGGAGTGCCCCTCCAGAATCTGGCCGTCCGCGTCCTGCAGCAGATAGGTGCGGTTGCCGTGCAGCACGCCCGAGCGCCCGCCCTTCAGGCTGGCGGCGTGGTCGGGGGTGTCCAGGCCGAGGCCCGCCGCCTCGACCCCGATCAGACGCACGGCCTCGTCTTCGATGAAGGGATGCATGGCGCCGATGGCGTTGGAACCGCCGCCGATGCAGGCCATGACCGCGTCGGGCAGGCGGCCCATCTGACGCTGGGCCTGGGCCTTGATCTCCTTGCCGATCACCGACTGGAAGTCGCGCACCATGGCCGGGTAGGGGGCCGGGCCCGCCGCCGTGCCGATGATGTAGTAGGTGTCGGCGACATTGGTGACCCAGTCGCGCATCGCCTCGTTCATGGCGTCCTTCAGCGTCGCCGCCCCCGCCGTCACCGCCGAGACCTCGGCGCCCAGCAGCTTCATGCGGAAGACGTTCGGCTGCTGCCGGGCCACGTCGACGGCGCCCATGTAGACGGTGCAGGGCAGGCCGAAGCGAGCGCAGACGGTGGCCGAGGCGACCCCGTGCTGACCGGCGCCGGTCTCGGCGATGATGCGCGTCTTGCCCATGCGGCGGGCCAGCAGGATCTGGCCCATGCAGTTGTTGATCTTGTGCGCGCCTGTGTGATTCAGATCCTCGCGCTTCAGCCAGATCTTGGCGCCGCCGAAATGCTCGGTCAGCCGCTCGGCGAAATAGAGCGGGCTGGCGCGGCCGACATAGTGCTCCAGATAGCCGTCCAGTTCGGCCTGGAAGCCGGGGTCCGCCTTGGCCGCCTTATAGGCCGCATCCAGCTCGTGGATCAGCGGCATCAGGGTTTCGGGCACGAAGCGGCCGCCATAGGGGCCGAAGCGGCCTTCGGCGTCAGGCCAGGCGTAGGAATTCGATAGGGCGTTCACAGTCTGGGGCACAACGAAAGTCTTCAGGGAGGAAGGCGACGAAATCAGGACCGCGATGCGGCGTCCAGAAAAGCTTTGATCAGGGCCCGGTCCTTAACACCCGGCGCGCTTTCAACGCCAGAGGAGACATCGACCATCGGCGCCCCGGAAATCCGCACCGCCTCGGAAACATTTTGCGGGTCCAGCCCGCCCGCGAGGAACCAGTTTGCCGGAAGCGCCCGGTTCTGCATCAACGTCCAGTCGAACGAGACCCCCACGCCGCCGGGCAGGTCGGCGCCTTTCGGCGGCCTGGCGTCGAACAGCAGATGATCGGCGACGCCGGTCCAATCGGCGACGCCGGCGAAGTCCGCCTCGTCCCGGATCGGCAGCGCCTTGATGACCCCCGCCCCCGTCAGCCGTCGGGCTTCGCCCACGCGCTGCGGCGTCTCATGGCCGTGCAACTGGATGAAGTCGGGCCGCAGGATCAGGGCGACTTCGCTCAACAGGGCGTCGTCGGGGTCGACCAGGACGGCGACCACCTTCGCCTTGCCTCGCGCCCGGTCGAACAGGGTGGCGGCGTGCAGCGGCGGGATATGGCGCGGGCTATTGGGAAACACCACCGCCCCGACAAAGGCCGCTCCGCCGTCCAGCGCCGCATCCAGCGTATCCGGCGTCGTCAGGCCGCAGATCTTGGTGAGTGTCATGAGACAGGCAGGTGCGCGACTGCGGCGGGCAGGTCAAGCGCCGCACTTCCCTTACCCTCGTCATCCTCCGGCAAGCCGCGCAAGCGGCGCAGACCGGGGGACCCAGCGGCGCCGAAGGCGATCCTTGCGGCAAGCGCGGCGTGCGGGTCTTTCGCCGTGACGGGCGCCGCTGGGTTCCCCGATCTCGCTACGCTCGTCGGAGGATGACGAAAGGAAGGTTCAGGCGAAGATCGACGCCACCTCATCCTCGGTCAGCAGCCGCCATTCGCCCGGCGCCAGCTCATCCGGCAGCGTCAGCTCGCCCAGCCGCTCGCGGTGCAACGCCTCGACGTGATTGCCGACCGCCGCGAACATGCGGCGCACCTGGTGATAGCGGCCCTCCGTCACCGTCAACCGCGCCTCGGTCGGCGACACCACCTCCAGCACGGCGGGCGCCAGCGGCTTGTCCTCGCCCTCCAGCACCAGTTCGCCGGAGGCGAACAGCGCCCCTTCCGTCCCGTTCAGCGGCCGCGCCAGCGTCGCGCGATAGACCTTGACCACATGGCGCTTGGGGCTGATCACCCGGTGCAGCAGGTCGCCGTCGTCGGTCAGCAGCAGCAGGCCGCTCGTCTGCTTGTCCAGCCGCCCGATGGTCGAGATCGCCGGATCGCGCCGCCGCCAGCGGTCGGGCAGGACGTCATAGACCAGCGCCCCATCCTCCTTGTGCGAGCAGGTCATGCCCAGCGGCTTGTTCAAAAGGATGACGAGGCCGGGCACGGGGTCCAGCGGCTCGCCGTCGATCTCCATGCGCGTCGGCAGATCGGGCGTCACCGGAATGCGCTTCGACACATCGGTCAGATCGGCGCCGTCCAGCACGACGCCGCCCGCCTTGCCCAGCCGCGCCATCTCGGCCCGCGAGCCGTAGCCCATCGAGCCGAGCAGCTTGTCCACGCGCGATGTCGGAATCTTGCCCGCCACTATTTCACCGCCTCGAAAATCTTGTAGCCGCCCTGATCCACGACCATCCGCACCCGCTTGAAGGCCCCGTCCAGCTCGGCCTCATAGGGCAGGTGGCGGTTGGCGACGATCCAGGCGGTCCCGCCCTTCCTCAGCATCTCGGCCGCCTTGCGGATGAAGTTCTGGCCTAGCCGCCGGTCCTCGGCCCCGCCGTCGTGGAAGGGGGGATTGCTGACGATGAAATCCAGGTCGCCCGCCGCTTCCAGCGTCCGCACATCGGCCCAGTCGAAACTGGCGCGCGCGTCCTCGACATTGCGCTTGGCCGCCTCGACCGCGCGCCGGTCGATGTCGACCAGCCGCAAAGCCGTCACGCCGGGCGAGCGCAGCACCACCGTCGACAGCGCCCCGAAGCCGCACCCCAGATCGGCGCCCGCCCCCTTCAGCGGCGGCAGCACCTGCGCCAGCAGCGCCGTGCCCGGATCGATCCGGTCCCAGGCGAAGACGCCCGGCTGCGACCAGGCGTCGAGCCCCGGAACCACGCGCGGCGCGCCCGCCTCGATGGCGGCGTCCAGCCCCTCGACGGTCTCGGAGCGGATGACGACGCAGCGGCGATGGTGGGCCTTGGCCGTCTCGATAACCTCAAGACCAAAGGCCTTCAACTCCTTGCCCAGACGCGAGCCGCCCTTGTCCTTGGGCGCCATGACGTCGAGCCGACCGCCGGGCTTCAGCGCCTTCAGCGCCAGGGCCAGCGTATAGCGCCGCTCCACTGCGCCCGGCGGAGCGTAGAGCATCGCCCCGTCGGCCGATCCGGGCGCGACCGTTTCCAGCGCCGTCGAGCCGGGGATCAGAGGCGAGGTCTGGGTCGCCGTCGACGGCGGATCGAACACCGCGGGCGGGCGGCCGTAGAGAAGCATGGTCATGACGCTGCCTATAATCCCTTCTCCCACAGCGGGAGAAGGGTTCGCGGGTGACACCCCCGGCCGAATACGGCACAACGGCCGCCATGTTGGACTTCCCACCGCCCGCTGACTTCTCGCCCACACTGGACGAGGCGCGGACCCTGCTGGAGCGGGTGTGGGGCCATGCTGATTTTCGAGGACTGCAAGCCTCGGTGATCGAGGAAGTCCTGGCCGGGCGCGACGTGCTGGCCGTGCTGCCGACCGGCGGCGGCAAGAGCGTCTGCTATCAGGTGCCCGCCATCCTGCGCGAGGGCGTGGGTCTGGTCGTCTCGCCGCTGATCGCCCTGATGACCGATCAGGTCGAGGCGCTGAAGCAGCAGGGCGTCGCCGCCGCCCGTCTGGATTCGGGGCTGACGATGGACGAGCGTTCGGCCGTCTGGCGCGCGGCGCGCTCGGGCGAGCTGGACCTGCTGTACGTCTCGCCGGAAGGCCTGGCGTCGGGGTCCATGCTGGAGCGCCTGGCCGAACTGCCCATCAGCCTGATCGCCATCGACGAGGCGCACTGCGTCAGTCAGTGGGGCCACGACTTCCGCCCCGACTACCGCACCCTGGGCCGTCTGGCTGAGATCTTCCCCCGTGTGCCCCGCATCGCGGTGACGGCCACCGCCGACGCCCGCACGCGCGATGACATTCTGGCTTCGCTGAAGCTGGGCGAGGCCCGCGTCTTCGTCGACAGCTTCGCCCGCCCGAACCTGCAACTGACCGCCGAGCGCAAGGTCAACGGCTCGCGCGCCCGCACCGACGCGCGCGTGGTCGAACTGGTGCGTGAACGGCGCGGTCAGTCGGGCGTGGTCTATTGCGGCAGCCGCGACGGATGCGAGCGGGTGGCCGATGCGCTGCGCGACGCCGGGACCAACGCCATCGCCTATCACGCCGGGTTCGACGCCCGCGAGCGCGACCGGCGGCTGGAGCGCTTCCTGGCCGAGGACGGGACCGTCATGGTCGCCACCATCGCCTTCGGCATGGGGGTGGACAAGCCGGACGTGCGTTTCGTCATCCACGCCGATCCGCCCGGTTCGCTGGAGGCCTATTGGCAGGAGATCGGCCGCGCGGGGCGTGACGGCGAACCGGCGGAGGGCATCACCCTGTATGGTCCGTCCGACATCGCCTGGTCCCTGCGCCGCCTCGACAGCCGCCCGATGGCCGAGGAGGTCAAACAGGTCCAGACTCGCAAGGTGCGCCAGCTGTTCGCCATGCTGGACGGCGCGACCTGCCGCCCGCAGTCCGTGCGCCGCTATTTCGGCGAGCAGGACGCCGAGCCGTGCGGCGTCTGCGACGTCTGCGGCGATCCGCCCGCCACCTTCGACGCCCTGGTCCCGGCGCAGAAGGCCCTGGCGGCGGTGCATCGTCTGGGCGAGCGCTTCGGCCGCACGCGCGTCATCGACCACCTGCTGGGCAAGACCAAGGACGTCCAGCCGTGGGAAGCGGGGCTGTCGACCTGGGGCGTGGGCGCCGACCTGTCGCTGGTCGGCTGGCGCGACGTCATCGACCATCTGATGTTCGAGGGGCTGCTGGTCGAGGATCCCAACGACGGCAAGCCCTTGATCCGCCTGGGCGACCCTCAGGCCGTGCGCGGCGTCTATCGTGGCGAGCGCGAGGTGCGGGTGCGTCAGGCGCCGATCCGGGCCGCAGCCCTGGACAAGCCGCGCCGCAACGCCGGGCGCAACCTGGCGGTCGAGGGGCTGGACGCCGACGTGCGCGCCCGCTTCGAGGCCCTGCGCGCCTGGCGCCGCGAGCGCGCCGTCGAACAGCGCGTGCCGCCCTATGTCATCTTCCAGGACAAGACCCTGGTCGAGATCGCCCTGCAGGAGCCGCGCGGTCTGGATCAGCTGGCCGTCATTCCCGGCGTCGGCGCGGGCAAGCTGGAGCGTTACGGCCCGGCCGTGCTGGAGGCGCTGGAGGCCGTCGTCTGACGGTCGCCATGACCAAAACTTAACTGGCGCGCCGTTCCTCCCCCTGTCACCCCTTGGCTGACAGGGACGAGAGGATGCTCATGAACCGGATGTTGGCGGCGGGCGTCGCCTGCCTGGCGATGGCGGGCGCAGTGCAGGCGCAAGAGGCTTCAAACGGAGCGCCAGGGCCGATGGAGCAGCCGCGCGATTGGTCGGCCGCCCTGGTTCAGGACGCGACCGGCCTGCACGACATCATGATCGACAGCCATCCGGGCGTGCATGACCGGCTCAACCCCCAGTTCCGCGACCGTCTGGACCAGGGCTTGGCGACGGCGTTGGAGCGGGCGAAGACCACGACCGACGCGGGCGGCTGGTGGTGGGCGCTGCGCGCCTATGTCGCCAGCTTCGAGGACGGCCACGTCCAGATCAGCCTGGCCCAGAGGGATTTCGGCTTCCCGACCCGCTGGCCCGGCTTCCTGACCGTTTATCGCGGCGCCGATCAGGTGGTGGTCGATCGCGACGAGTCCGCCGCCGCCGTCCCGCCGCTGGGCGCTCGGCTGATCGACTGCGACGGGGTGGACGCCGCGACCCTGGCCGAACAACGCATCGGCCAGTTCCGGGGGCGCTGGTTCCTGGAGGCGATCCGGACGCGTTTGGGCGACTGGATGTTCCTGAGTGCGGAAAATCCGTGGCAGACCGAGATGAAGGCCTGCCGGTTCGAGACCGACGGCGCGACCATGACCTACGCCCTCGACTGGCGCGCCGCGCCGGATGATCTGAGCGATCGCCGCGCCCGGTTGATGCAGAGTGCCAGGCCCGACTTCGCCCTGAAGCATTTCGACGACGGCGGCTTCTGGATCTCGACCCCCACGTTCAACGGCGACCCCGCCAGCGAGGCCCACGCCGAACTGACATCCCTGATCGCCGACATGAAGACCAAGCAGGACGCCCTGCGCGACGCCCCCTATGTGGTGCTGGACCTGCGGGGCAACGGGGGCGGCTCCTCGCACTGGAGCCAGCTGATGGCCCAGGTCCTGTGGGGCGACGACTGGATGGCTGCACACCCCGAGCCGGCGATCGAATCCGTCGATTGGCGCGCCTCGGACGGCAACATCGCGGAAATCTCCGCCTTCCTGGACAAGCTGCGCGCCACGAATAGCCAGCCGGAGCTGATCGCCTGGGCCGAGGACGCCGTCGACGGCATGAAGGCGGCCCGGGCCGCCGGCGAGATCTATTGGCGCAGCGCCAATGACGAGGAGCCGGCCGACGCCGCCCCGTCGCCGCCCACGCCGCAACTGATGAAGGGCCGAGTCTACGTCCTGACCGATTCCAGCTGCGGCTCGGCCTGCCTGGACGCGGTCGACCTGTGGAAGACCGTGGGCGCCGTCCAGGTCGGACGCGAGACCTCGGCCGACACCGTCTACATGGAGATCCGCCAAGCGTCTCTGCCCAGCGGGCTGGCCGAAATCGCCGTGCCCATGAAGGTCTATCGCGGTCGCGCGCGCGGCAACAACGAACCGCAGCGGCCTCAGTATGTCATCGAAGGCGACATGAGCGACGATGCGGCCCTGCTGGCCTCGATCCGTCGGCTACAGCCGAACTGACGCCTCAGCGCAGGAAGCGATCGACCGCCGCCTGAAACTGCCGCGGGCGATCGATCATGACCATGTGCTCGGCGCCTTCGACCCGTTCGAAGGCGGCCGGGCGGGGCAGGGAGCGGTAGCCCGCGCGGAACAGGTCGTCGACGTGGCTGCGCGGGCTGCGGTCGTCCGGGCTCCAGCCGTAGACGACGGTGACCGGCGCCTCGATCAGCGGCAGACGCGAGCGCAGGTCCGTGGTCATCACCTCATACAGGCCCTGGGCCAGGACGCGGCGGTCGCCGCCCTGCCAGCCGAGGCCGCCCAGCACATTGTCGGCGGCTCCGCCCAGCTCCAGCCCCATGGAGGCCGCCTGGGTCCGCAGCGCTTGGTCGCCCAGCAGCATCAGGCCCTGATAGGCGATGCGGGCCAGGGGTTCGACGTCGGCGGCGGTCGATCCGGGGCTGATCAGCGACGGGAAGAAGGGCGAGGCGTCCACCACCATGACCTTGCCGATGCGGTCGCCGGCGTCGGCGGCGACCCGCAGGGCCACCTGGCCGCCCATGGAGTGGCCGATCAGGGCCGGGCGTCGAAGGCCCTGCTCCTCGATGTAGCGGCGGATCTCGGCGGCGACGGGCGCGCTGACCAGACCCTCGGCGTTGCCGCCGGGCGCCGTCTCGCCGAAGCCGCGCACCGTCACCAGATGCACCCGATAGCGGCCTTCCAGAGCCGCCGCCGTGCGCGCCCACACCGCCGAGGTCGAGGCCAGGCCGGGGATGAGCACCACGTCCGGCCCCTGGCCTTTCGTCTCGACCAGGATGCGCGAGGACTGGAACAGCGTCGGCGCCGGCGCCGGGGCGGCCGTCGGGCGCGCCGCCTGGGCGGCGGAGACGCTTTGCGCCGGCGCGCTCGACGGGATGATCGTCAGAACGGCGGAGAGAAGGGCGAAACAGAGCGATTGGCGCATGGCGTCAGCCTGCCCGTGGATAACGGCGAAACCTCGACCGGGCCGGGCCCGTGGCGGGACCATTGTGTTTTCGCCTTAACAGGAGTGAAATCCCCCTGTTCCTGGGGAGGATGAGATGAAACCAACCGTCATCACCATTGTCGCCGCCGTCGCCGCCCTGGCGGCATCGCCCGCCCTGGCCGAAAGCTGGCACGTCGTTTCGCGCAGCTCGGCCACGGTCTTCATGCTGGACGTGGACTCCATCACCGAGGCGAGCGGCGCGCGAACGGCCGTTCTGGCGCGCGTTCCGGCGTCCGGTCCGGTCGACGACCTGTCCTATTCCGCCGGCGAGATCACCATCCGCTGCAGCGCCAACCAGTCCAAGCCGGGCGTGGAGGTTCTTTACGGCCCCGACGGCGCGGAGCAGGAGCGCATCGACGACGGCTACGACTTCGACGCCATCGCTCGGAACTCGCTGGATTCCTACATCAAGGACATGCTGTGCGATGACCAGCGCGGCACGCTCGTCTACCCGTCCATCCGCGCCTTCATCGAGGCCGGGCGTCCTCGGGCGGACTGAGCCGCCGTCGAAGCGCCCTTGCCGGGGCGCAGCCGGGCGTCTATCGCCTAGCCGCAAGGGCGCATGCCCCTGTCCGGGCGATCCCTTGCTCCATCCTCAACGCCTGAGGCGGCGTCCAGGCGGCCGGACCCGTAGTGTAAACAGTCAGAGTCGCCGCCTTGCCCCATCCGACGTCGGCCGTCGTCACGTCGCCCATCGCTCCCGAGCCGCCGGTCGACCCGCTGAGCCTGGAGCGTCTGCGCGCCCTGCTCCATGATCAGGCCGACGCCATGGTGGCGGCCTTCTATCAGGTGCTGCTCGACGATCCCGAGGCCCAGACCTTCCTGCACCACTCCATCGTCCAGAAGCGGCTCAGCCCGTCCTTGCGCAACTGGCTGATCGACCTGTTCGCACCTGAACAGGACGTCGAGGGCGAGGCCTTCATCGCCCGCCAGACCAAGATCGGCGAGGTCCACGCCCGCATCAAGATTCCCATGCATCTGGTCATGGCCGGGGCGGCGGTGCTGAAGGCGCGGCTGGCCGATGATCTTGCGGCGGACCCAGCGGCCTTCGATCTGTTGCGCCTGGTCGGTCGGCGCATCGATCACGCCCTTCGCCTGATGAGTCAGTCCTATGAGAAGGGCGCCAGCAACCGGGCGCGCCTGGACGAGGCCTACCGCCTCTTTTCTCTGGATCAGGACATCCACTTCGAGCGCGAGAGCCAGCGCGCCGGCCTGATGGAGTGGAGCCAGAAGACCCTGTTCCGCATCCTCGCCTCGGGCGGGGTCGACGGGGCGGGCGCCCTGGGGGCCTCGCCTTTCGGCCTGTGGATCCGACATCGGGCCGACTTCCTGTTCGACGGCTCGCCGCACCTGGCGCGGCTGAACGCGACGATGGAACGGATCGACGGCGCGCTCTTGCCTCGCTTCACGCCCGGCGCGGCCCCGGCCGAGCTGGCCGCCCCCCTGAAGGCGCTGGAGGCCGCCGTCGAGGAGGTCGCCTTCCTGCTGAACGAGATGTTCCAGGGGCTGGCGGGCATGGAGGGCGGTCGCGACCCGCTGACCCGCGCCCTGAACCGGCGCTTCCTGTCATCGATCCTGAGCCGTGAGATCGGCTTCGCCAACACCAATCACACGCCGCTGTCGGTGCTGCTGCTGGACGTCGACCACTTCAAGCGGATCAACGACACGCACGGCCATCCAGTCGGCGACGAGGTGCTGCGCCAGGTGGCCGAGGCCGTGACCGAGAACGTCCGTCCCAGCGACTTCGTCTTCCGTTACGGCGGGGAGGAATTCCTGATTGTCCTGGTCGAGACCCATCTGCACCAGGCTGCGACCATCGCCGAGCGGATGCGTCTGGCCCTGGCGGCCAAGCCGATCACGGCGGCGGGCCTGGCGCCCTTCAACGTCACGGCGTCGATCGGCGTCGCCGAGCATCGCGGCCATCCGGACGAGAACTATCTGGTCAAGGCGGCCGACGACGCCCTCTATCGTGCCAAGCAGAACGGTCGCAACCGCGTCGAGCAGGACCGCCGCAGCGCCTGACGGCCCCGCGACGGCTGTCGCAAAGACGCTTCCCCTCGCTTGAAAAACGGAGTTATCATCCGTGGCGGGCAGGGGACGCAATGTCGGAATTTGACGCGCTTTTCGCCTTCTACGCCCTGCTGCTCGGGCTGGCGGTCGCCAATGTCGCGACCGCCTTCGCGGAGATGTACAAGGTGCGCGGCCGCGTCGTCATCGGCTGGACGGTCCCGCTGCTGGGCGCCGTCGTCCTGACCGCAGCCTGTCAGCAATGGCTGTCCCTGTTCCGCGCCCAGGCGGATATGAAGCTAGGCCCCGGCGAGCTTCTCATCTGCCTGGCGATGGCCCTGCCCTACATCTTCATCAGCCAGGTCATCCGGCCCCGTCACGACGAAACCGCGTCGCTCGAGGTCTATTACGCCGAGCATCGCCGGATTCTGGCCGGGGCCCTGCTGGTCCCGGTGCTCGCCAGCAGCGTCGTCAACGTCATCTATGCGGTGGCGCTGAACGACGGCTTCGTTCCCGCCGCGCTCGGCTTCCTGATCTACCAGGGCGTCCGCTACGCCTGCATCATTCCCATGCTGATCTGGCCGAACGTCGCTGTGCAGCGGGCGGGACTGGTCGTCCTGCTCGCCCACACGGTCTTGATGATGTTCTAGGCGTCAGGCGTCGACGGCGGCGTCCAGGGCGTTGTCCTGGATGAACTCGCGGCGCGGTTCGACCACGTCGCCCATCAGCTTGGCGAACAGGTCGTCGGCGTCGTCGCCGTGCTCGACCTTGACCTGCAGCAGGGTGCGGGCGTTGGCGTCCAGCGTCGTCTCCCACAGCTGTTCCGGGTTCATCTCGCCCAGACCCTTGTAGCGCTGAATGGCGATGCCCTTCTTGCCCGCGTCCAGAACGGCCGCCAGCAGGTCCAGCGGGCCGCGGATGGTCGTGGTCTTGTCCTTGCGGCGATAGACGGCCGGCGCCGAGAACAGGCCGTCGAAGGCGGCGGCGCGCTCGGCCAGACGACGGGCGTCCAGCGACCGACCCAGCACCTCGTCCAGCACGATGGTCTCGCTGACGGCGCGGCGCACGCGGTTGAAGGCCACCCCGCCCTGGGCGGCCGGTTCGCCGCTCCACGGACCGTCGCCCTCTTCGGCGTAGAGGTTCAGCCGCTCGGCCGCGCGCGCGGCGCGTTCGGCCAGTTCGCCGGCGTTCTCGTCGAACAGGCCCGCCAGGGCGCCCTGTTCGATGGCGAAGGCCGGGGCGCGGGCGGCCAGGCGGTCGACCAGGGCCTTGAACGCCTTGGCCTCGCGGACCAGTTCCTGCAGGTCCATGCTGGCGCGCACCTCGCCCGAGGCCAGCTCCAGCGTCGCCTCGGCGCTGCCTTCCTCGATCAGATAGGCGTCCATCTCCGCCTGATCCTTGATGTAGCGGTGCTGCTTGCCCTTGGAGACCTTATAGAGCGGCGGCTGGGCGATGTAGACGTGGCCGCGTTCGATCAGCTCCGGCATCTGACGATAGAAGAAGGTCAGCAGCAGGGTGCGGATGTGGGCGCCGTCGACGTCGGCGTCCGCCATCAGGATGATCTTGTGATAGCGAAGCTTGTCCGCGTCGAAATCGTCGCGGCCGATGCCCGTGCCCAGCGCCAGGATCAGGGTGCCGATGGTGTCGGACGACAGCATCCGGTCGAAGCGGGCGCGCTCGACGTTCAGGATCTTGCCGCGCAGGGGCAGGACGGCCTGGTTCTCGCGGTTGCGCGCCTGCTTGGCCGAGCCGCCGGCGGAATCGCCCTCGACGATGAACAGTTCGGACTTGGCGGGGTCGCGTTCCTGACAGTCCGCCAGCTTGCCGGGCAGGGAGGAGATCTCCAGCGCCGACTTGCGGCGGGTCAGGTCGCGCGCCTTGCGGGCGGCCTCACGGGCCGACGCCGCCTCGATGATCTTGGAGACGACCAGCTTGGCCTCGACCGGGTGTTCCTCGAACCAGGTCGACAGGCCTTCGGTGCACAGGCTTTCGACGGCCGGCCGCACCTCGGACGAGACCAGCTTGTCCTTGGTCTGGCTGGAGAATTTCGGGTCCGGCACCTTGACCGACAGGACGCAGGTCAGGCCCTCGCGCGCATCTTCGCCCGAGATGGAGACCTTCTCCTTCTTGGCCAGTCCTGAGCTTTCGATATAGGCGCCCATGACGCGCGTCAGGCTGGTGCGGAAGGCCGAAAGGTGGGTGCCGCCGTCCCTCTGGTTGATGTTGTTGGTGAAGCACAACATCGTCTCGTGGTAGGAATCGTTCCACCACATGGCCAGGTCCAGCTCGATGCCGTCCTTCTGGCCGCGGATGACGATGACGTCCTTCAGGATCGGCGTCTTGGACTTGTCCAGGTGGCGCACGAAGGCTTCGACCCCGCCCTCATAGTGCAGCAGGATCTCGACCGGCTCCGGCCCGCGCCTGTCGCTCAGCTTGATGACCACGCCCGAGTTCAGGAAGGCCATTTCGCGCAGACGGTGTTCCAGCGTCTTCAGGTCGAAGTCGATGTGGCTGAAGGTGTCGATCGACGGATAGAAGGTGACCTCAGTGCCGGTCAGCAGACGGCCCTTGTCCTCGCGCATCGGCGCATCGCCGATGACGGCCAGCGACCGCACCGTCTCGCCGCGCTCGAAGCGCACGCTGTGCTTCTTGCCCTCGCGATAGATGACCAGCTCCAGCCAGTCCGACAGGGCGTTGACCACTGAGACGCCCACGCCGTGCAGACCGCCGGACACCTTGTAGGAGTTCTGGTCGAACTTACCGCCCGCGTGCAGCTGGGTCATGATGACCTCGGCCGCCGAAATGCCTTCCTCGGCGTGGGTCGCCACCGGAATGCCGCGTCCGTTGTCGGTCACGGTGACCGAGCCGTCCTCGTTCAGGGTGACGGTCACCAGATCGGCGTGCCCGGCCAGGGCCTCGTCGATGGCGTTGTCCACCACCTCATAGACCATGTGGTGCAGGCCCGAGCCGTCGTCCGTATCGCCGATATACATGCCGGGGCGCTTGCGCACCGCGTCCAGGCCCTTGAGAACCTTGATGGAATCGGCGCCGTACTCGGGCGAGGGAGCAGTCTGTTCGGTCATGAAAACGTCGCTCAGGGTCCGCGGGCGGACAGGGAAGAGGCGACGCGAAAGCCGCCCGTTTCAGGGCCGCAAATCAGCGCGTCCCGAAGTCTCAGATATATAGGAAATTCGACGGAAAAAGCGAGCCTTTAAGCCCTATGCCGACAGCCCGCCGCCTTCCACCGCCACGAACTGCGCGCGGCCTTCCAGGGCGGCGAACAGCGGCCGCTCCGTCCCGGTCATGAAGGCCTGAAGCCTCAGCGCCTCGATCTCGTCGAACAGGGCGGCGCGGCGGGCTTCGTCGAGGTGGGCGGGCGCTTCGTCCAGCAGCAGAACGGGCCGCGCAGGCTGATCCGCCAGTCGCGCCACCTGGGCCAGGATCAGGTTCAGCACCAGGGCCTTCTGCTCGCCGGACGAGCCTTCGGCGGCGGGGCGGTTCTTCTCGCGGTGCAGGGCCGTCAGGTCCGAGCGGTGCGGCCCGAACAGGCTGCGACCGGCCGCCGCGTCGCGGGTGCGGGCGCGCATCAGGCCTTCGCCCAGCGCCTCGACGATGTCGGCCTCGTCCGCGCCCGCCGCCGCCATCTCTTCGGCCGGACCGGCGAGCCCCAGGTCGGCCTGGGGGAAGGGACGGTCGGCGCGAGCGTCGATCCCGGCCTGAAGCGCCTTCAACGCCCCGGCGCGCGCCATCGCCGCCCGGGCCCCGCTCTCGGCCAGCCGCGCCTCCAGCGCGTCCAGCCACAGGGGATCGGCGGGACGAGTCTCGTCGGTCAGCAGGCGCAGCCGCTCGCGCAGGGCCTTTTCATAGGTCGAGACGACGGCCGCGTGATCGGGATGGGCGGCGAAAACCAGCCGGTCGAAGAACCGCAGTCGCTCCGCCCGCGCGTCCGAGAACAGCCGGTCCTGCTCGGGCGTGGCCCAGACCGGGCGGAGGTGGTCCAGCAGCCGCCCCGGCGGCGCCGTCTCGCCGTCGATGCGCACGATGCGCCGCGCCGACGGGCCCATGGTCTGGACCCCGGTGCCCAGGCGCACTTCGTCGCCGTCGGCGGCCTGCAGCGTCGCCGCCACGGCCCAGGGCCGCCCGACCGCCTCGCCCGGATTGCGCCGTCCCATCTCGGCCGCCGTCGCACCGCGCAGCCCCTTGCCGGGGGTCAGCAGGCTGATCGCCTCCAGAAGGTTGGTCTTGCCCGCCCCGTTCGGCCCATGCAGCACCACCGTCCCGCCGGAAACCGGCAGGGTCGCGCCCGCATAGGAGCGGAAGTCGGTGAGGGCGAGGGAGGTGAGGCTCAATCTATCCGCTCATCCCGGCGGACGCCGGGACCCAGTGCTTTGGCCGCAAGCGGCGCGGTTCAAAGGAGCGTCTCGAACAGATCGGCCCATTCAGGGTTCATACGCTCGATCAGGTCCAGCTTCCACTCGCGCCGCCATTCCTTGATGCGGCGTTCGCGAACAAAGGCGGTCTCCCGACTGTCATGAGCCCCATACCAAACCAAACGAGAGACAGCGTAGCGGGCGGTGAACCCGTCGCGCAGCTTCTCGCGATGCTCGGCGACCCGTTTCAGCAAGTCATCCGTCGAGCCGGTATAGAGCGTGCCGTTGCGGCGGCTGGCCAGAATGTAGACGTAGAACATCCGGCCGCCTGCCCCCGGTTCTCACTGGGTCCCGGCGTCCGCCGGGATGAGCGGAAGAGGGGGCAGCACCGGTTAGCCCTACACCCGCAGCGGCATCAGCACGTACTGCACGCCCACGTCGGCCGGATCCAGCACCAGCGTCGGGCTGGCCGGGTCCGCGAACTTGAAGTGGGCGGTCTCGCCGGTGATCTGGCCGGCGACGTCCAGCAGGTAGCGGGCGTTGAAGCCGATCTCGAACGGCTCGTCGGAATAGCCGATCTCGACCTCTTCCTCGGCCTGACCGGCTTCCATGTTGCGGACGGTCAGCTTCACCCGGTCGTTGTCGAAGGCCAGCTTCACCGAGCGGCTCTTCTCGGCCGAGATGGTGGCGACGCGGTCGACGGCCTTGGCGAACAGGGCGTTGTCGATGTCGGCCTGTTTGTCGTTGCCCTTGGGGATGACGCGCAGATAGTCGGGGAAGGCGCCGTCGATGACCTTGGAGGTCAGGCTGGCCTGGCCGAACTCGAAGCGGATCTTCTGGGCCGAGACCTGGACCTCGACCGGGCCGGCGCCGTCGTCCAGCAGGCGGCGGACCTGGTCCACCGTCTTGCGAGGCACGATGACGCCGGGGCCGCCCGCCGCGCCTTCGGGCGCCGGGGTCTCGGCCAGGGCCAGGCGATGGCCGTCGGTGGCCACGGCGCGCAGCAGCGGAATGCCGCCGTCGGCCACCGTGTGCAGATAGAGGCCGTTCAGATAGTAGCGCGTCTCTTCGGTCGAGACGGCGAAGCGCGTCTTGTCGATCAGGCGCGCCAGATCGTCCTTGGGCAGGGTGTAGCGCGCGCCCGAGGCCTCGGTCGACATGACCGGGAAGTCGCCCGCCGGCAGGACCGGCAGGTTGAAGCGCGAACGGCCCGCCGCCACCACCAGACGCGGATCGTCGCCCGAATAGGTCAGCGACACCTCAGCGCCGTCCGGCAGCTTGCGCACGATTTCATACAGGGTGTGGGCCGGGGCCGTGATCTGGCCCTCGACGTTCACCTGGGCCTCGGCCTCGTCGACCATTTCCATGTCCAGGTCGGTGGCGGCGAACGACAGGCGGTCGCGCCCGGCGCTCAGCAGCACGTTGGACAGGATCGGAATGGTGTTGCGACGCTCGACCACGCTCTGGACGTGCCCCAGGGCCCGAAGAAGCGCGGAACGTTCGATGGTCAGCTGCATATGGTCTCGCCCGGTCGCGACCCCGCCGAAGCAGCGTCGCCTTAAATATGGGCGGGAACACTAGCGCATTGAGCGAAAGGGGCAACGGGCAGAGGCGTCTCTACGCCGTCTGCCCCCGATTTCCACAGGCGATCGTCCTTAAATCCGCTCATCCCGACCTTCGCCGGGATGAGCGGGCTAGGGACTTACCCGCGCAGCTTGCGCGTCAGGGCCTCGACGTCGCGGGCGATCTGGTCGTCCTTGGGCATCAGCTCCTCGATCTTGCGGACCCCGTGCAGGACGGTGGTGTGGTCGCGCCCGCCGAAGCGGCGGCCGATGTCGGGATAGGAGCGGGTGGTGTGCTGCTTGCACAGATACATGGCGATCTGGCGCGGGCGGGCGATGGCGCGGGTGCGACGCTCGCTCAACAGGTCGGCCTGTTTCAGGTTGAAGTGCTCGGCCACCGTCTTCTGGATCTCGTCCACGGTGATGCGGCGCTCGGGTCCGGTGCGCAGGGCGGCGCCCAGCAGGGATTGAACCTCATCGACCGTCAGGGCCGACAGGCGGCTTCCGGCGACGGCGGCCAGGGTGTTCACGGCGCCTTCCAGCTCGCGCATCGAGCCGGGGGTGCGATCGATCAGATGCTCCAGCACATCGGCGCGTGCCTCGCCCGAGACGACGCCCAACTGGGCCAGGGCGTTCAGGCGCGACTGGGCGACGGCGACCTTCAGGTCGCGATCCGCCGCCTCGACCGGGCAGGTCAGGCCGGCGGCCAGGTGGCTGCGCAGGCGCGGCTCGACGTCGGTCAGGGCCATCGGCGCGCGGTCGGCCGACAGGACGATGCGCTTGCCGTCCTCGATCAGGGCCGTGAGGGTGTTCAGCAGCTCTTCCTGGGTCGAGGTCTTGCCGCCGACGAACTGGACGTCGTCCAGCAGCAGCATGTCGGCCGAGCGCAGGCTTTCCTTGAAGGCGGCGGTCGAGCGGTCCTGCATGGCGCGCACGAAGGTCGACAGGAAGCGTTCGGCGGTCAGATAGACCACCTTGGCGTCCGGGCGCAGGCGCTGGGCCTCCCAGGCGATGGCGTTCAGCAGGTGGGTCTTGCCGTAGCCGTAGGGGCCGCAGAAGAAGACGGGGTTGAAGTGGCCGTCGGCCCAGGTCGCCACTTGCTTGGCGATGGCCAGGGCGAAGGCGTTGCCGTGGCCCTCGACGAAGCTGTCGAAGGTCAGACGCTCCTGCAGGCCTGCGGCGCGCACGGCGCGGGCGCCGTCGGTGGCCGGAGCGAAGGCGGGGGCGGCAGGCGAGGCGGCGGGGGCGGCGCTGATCGAGGCCAGGCGCGGCGCGACGCCCGAGGCGGCGGCCGGCGGGACCGAACCCATCTCAGCGCGGCAGCGGACGTCCAGGCGGCGGGCCAGGCCGTCCAGGCCCAGCCACAGCTCGTTCATCCGGCGCAGGGCGTTCTTGCGCACCCAGTCGCGCGCATAGGCGGTCGGCGTCACCAGGATCAGATTGCCCTGTGAGTCCACGCGCACCGCGGAGGGCGCGATATAGCTGCTGAAGGGTCCGTCCCCGATCTCAGCCTTCAGGCGGTCCGCCGCCTCGGTCCAGATACGGTTGGGATCCGTCATTCCCGCCATCGCCGCGCCCCCGATCAT